>BNXR01000004.1 GCA_025999735.1 Bacteroidia bacterium
TATTGGAAACAACCAAAATGGAACTCAACAGGAAAGCCAGGCAAATGGAAAAATATCCGGACATGAAAATAATCATTGAGGGGCACACTTGCAATTTAGGTGTGACGGAAACGAATCTCGTTATCGGACAAATGCGAGCGGACGTGGCGAAGAATTACCTTGTCAATCAAGGCATTGCGCCTGAACGCATCAAAACAGTCAGCAAAGCCGAAACCGAGCCACTCCTCCCCAATACAAGTGAAGACAATCGCCGGAAAAATAGACGCATCGAATTTGTGGTAGAACAGTAGAAAAATTAAGAAATGTAAAGGATGTCTGAACCATGATTTTAATAAGATTAACAAGATTAGCATGATTAATAATCTATTTCAGGTGCTATATTTTTCAAATGGTGTCTTGTCCCGTAGAGACGAGGCATACCCCGTCTCGTTTCGCAGGGCGTTGCCCTGCGCTAATGATTGCGCCCTTACAGGGCTTGCAGGTGCAGTCCCGCAGGGACGACACTTTATTAACCGTATGCTTCAGCTTACGGATAGGCCCACGGATAATCTCTATAAACTATTATTAACGCTACTAATAGCCTGCGCAAGCCTGACGGCAAACGGGCAGGGCAATAGTGTCACGGTAGCAGTCTCGTTAACCCCGCCTTACTCGCTCGTACTGTCGGATTATGCTAAACCGGCATCGCAGCAATTGGTGACCACCATTATGGTGAATGATATGCGTATCGTGAACATGCCGGTACGACTACATATCAAAATGGAAACGGCAACCGGCGTGACCATTGAGACCGCACCAAATATCCTCGTGAATGCCCTCTACCTGTCAGGTGGGATGACGCACCTTCTTTTTGGGCGTGATTTAGCACCTTATTTTGACATCAATAACCTAACGTTCAAGGGCTACAGCAAAGAGGACTACCGCCGAACGGGACAGTTACCCGAAGGCTTTTATCGCTTTTCGGTAGAACTGCGCCATTTTATCACCGGTCGTCCGGTAGGCAATCCCGGCAAGGCGATGGCATGGATTGCCATTGGAAAACCACCCACGCTCAAATCGCCCGAAGACAAAGCCGAACTGGGACAAATTCAGGGAGCGGCTCTCACTTTCTCATGGATACCCACTATTGTAGGCGTACCTAATGGAGGTGCACAATACAAATTTGAACTCTGGGAACTGCGTATTCCCGGCATCAATCCGAATGTAATCGTACAATCCATGCCTGCCAAATACACGGCTACGCAGATGCACAGCACCTTAATCGTCCATCCGACGGAAATGTTCTTGGAGCCGGGCATGAACTATGCGTGGCGGGTGACGGCATCCGACATCGCGGGTATGCTTCCTTACGCACAAGACGGTCACAGCGAGGTGCGCACATTCACCTATCAGTGCAAATGCGACAGTGTCACCAACTTTACAGTGAAAAGAGTAGGCAAACAAGCCACCTTTAAGTGGGAACCCGCTGCAAACCATACTTCTTTCAATGTGGAAATGGATAACCCCGGCTCCGATTGGACAAGGAAAGAGCAAACCTTTAACAGTCAGGCTACTTTAAATTTTGCAGAAGGAAAAACCTATCGAATGCGGATACAATCAATTTGCAACGGCAATGCTGAAAATGCAAGCCCTTTCACTAATTGGCTATCAGTCACGATACCCGTACCGAAACCAATAGCAGAAGATTGTCCTAACTGTGTATGTGAAAATCCGGTACCTGAGCCTAAGGTGACGAACTGGGAATTACGGCAGGACTTGAAACCCGGCGACACCATTCACACTCCGTCGGGCAAAACGCGCTTTATCCTGAAATCGGTGAACTTACAGCCCGATGGCAGCTATAAAGGTTTGTTGTTGGTATGGATAGAAATATGGCGAATTAAAATACTATGTGAGTACTGGGATTTACGGGTGAACACCGACAACCAAAAAGTGATGGGGAAATATGAGAGTATATATGACCCAACACTCTTATTAGATGTGGGCGCTACAGAGAAATATGTTGACGATTTGGCGGATGCCATCGCCGCCATCAGTACCAACACCAAAATCAGAGATTCAATAAAGATAGGTGCTCCCTTGGAAGGTGCGTATATCAACAAAGACAACAACATCGTACTCATAACACGGAGTACTGACGGCACATTAACGGAAACCGTATCTCAATCAACAGCAAAGATGCGGGCAACGCTCGTAAAAGGCTCTGATGGCGAGGAATATGTAGTCACTGATGATGGGCAAATGATGGGCAAAGAGGAATTTGCAGCCACCGGTGGCGATTCCCGCCTAATGAACAACCACAACGAGGAAAAAGAAGCCACCGCCAGCCCGTCCGTCACCTTCACAGCAGCAGAAGGTCAACAGTATGGCTTTGACAGCTACACAGAAACGAAAGCAGCCGTACAAAATGAGTATCCCGAACTGAAAGCAGGCTACAGACCGGCATTTAAGAGCATCGAAAGCTACAAGACGGACAAAGTGCAGGCAAGAACGACGAAAAACGTGAGTTTCCGCACTGAATTGGGCGTACCGCCGATGAATAGCGGTAACGACTTGATTGTAAGAGGTGGGACGAATGGCGAAGAAATAGCCTTGTACGCTTATAGTAAAGAAGGCGACAAAGAGGTAGTAGCAGGCAAACTGACGGTACTAAGTTTTGACGAAAATAAAAAGACCGTCTATTTGGTGAGCGTAAACGGTGCAACGCTGCCGAATGAAACGACCTTAAAGCAAGAATTAGACAAAATCTACTCTCCTGCCATCGTAAAATGGACAGTCACGAAGGGCAAAGCATTGAATAACGTAGTATTCCCCAACGGGAAAATGACTCACGGTGGTAGTAATGCGATTTCTGTGTATAATACCGACCAAAAGAAAATCATAAAAGCATTTGGCAGCATGGACAAAGATGCTCTGTATCTGTTCTTTGTGAGCAATGTACAGGGAAAAGACGGCAGCACAAAGGGGTATATGCCGATGCAACACCAAAGTGGCTTCATCTATGACAACACCGATGCCGTAATCGTAGCGCACGAATTGGCGCACGGTGCCTTTAACTTGGCGCATACATTTGACAACAAAAAGTTTATATCTCCCCAAGGTACTACCGACAACCTATTAGACTACAAAGGTGGTACTCAACTGTGGAAACACCAGTGGAAACTGATTAACAACCCGGAAGGCCTGCTGTTCAGCTTCTTACAGGATGAAGAAGATGTGGAAATGAGAGGGCAAGACAGTATTTCATTAGAGGAAAAGACTATAGCATTGAAAAATAAAATAATACCAGAATTAGTGAATGATATAAAATCGAAATTAGATGCAGGCAACTATTCAAGAAAAGAAAAGGAATATATTGAAGGTGCAATTGATAATGTTCAATATATTATTGATAATACTGATTTTGTCACAGAAACGAAGTTAGGAAGTACAGGATGGTATGAATATGGAGTATTAAATGTTACGTATAGGGGGTATGAAGACGAAAATGATATTAAAGTAACGTTATTCCATGAGTATCTTCACCACATTAATTATCTGTACAAACTATATGAATATAGATATGAAGACGTAGAACAAAGAAAAATATATACTGTAGAAGATAGTTGTTTCCTTTGGGGAAAGGCTTCAATGGATGCAGTATATTATGATTTTTCAATATACAGCAAAGAATTTGATATAAAAACTTGGGCGGATGATTATGATAATTTGGAATCAGCGCAAAAGCAAAAAGTAATAGACTTCAAAGAAAAACATAAAGACTTATATGAAAAAACTAAGTGCTCTTCGGGAATTTACTTCCCGTCAAATTCTCTAAGAGATGAAATTGCGGTCAGAGAAGTGTGTTTCAAATTAAACGGGATAATTTTTGATATGACAGAAACAAAAATATCCAAATATCAAAAAGACATTGAAGACATTAAAAATCGGATAGTTAATGCAGAAAAATATGAAATTAGAAATAATAAAGATGAAAGAGGATATGAAAAATAAGTTATTATTGCTGCTATTTTGTTGCATTTCTATAACCAATGTTAGTGCAATAGTAATAAACCCCGTCCAATCAATAGAGATTTTAGATGCTCGTTTGGAGAGAGGGGTGGATAATACTATCAATTTAGTAATTCAGAATTTGTTAGATGATAGTATCAGTATTAATTCTCAATTTTTCATTGATGAATATTACAAACCGTGCAATGTATGGATTTATAGTTGTAAATATTCAACTGAAAAAGATTCTGTTATCTGTAAGCGGGGGCATCCCCATGCAGGTATAGAGCCATTTGTTGTGGGTAATAATACAAGTAGGATGACTGATATACCTCCCAGAGGGCAAGTAATTTTTGGAATACCATTAGAAAGTGACCATTTCGATAAGTCTGAAATATACCTTGATGTGAGGATATTTTGTGAAAATAGCAGAATAAAACAATTTGTATCCAAAATAACTAACAAAATATACTTTGAATGGACAATGTCTAAATTAAAAAAATACCAGATTGAGGAAAGACAAAAGAAATTAGGAAAAACAAAGGAATGAAGACATTATTAATGATATTACTTTGGGGTGTGATTAGTTCTAACATTTACGCACAAAAATCATATTACCAACGAGCGCAGGAACCTGATTCCATTTTGACTGTGTATTTGGAAGAAGATACAATACACAGCTATCCTAGTGCGTTTTTAGTATTTAAGAATAATTCTAGTGACTCTATTGTGTTAGTAAGCGAGTTTTGGCACTTTTTGGACGAATTTACACCTGGTGGGAAATCAGGGTTTATGATGGACTTCCACTTCAATGGACATTCAGAAACTCCGAATTGGGGAGAAAATCCCAATGTTCACTACGTGTTTTCAACTGGAAACTATAAAGGAAAAAGTATTGTGCAACCTTATTCAATAGTTAAATACAGAATAGACGTGCCTATTTATGGCAGAAAAACCAATGAGGAATGCCTTGTTAGTTTTCATTTGAATTATCGTTATATTAATCTGAACAAAGGGGGTGGTAGAACTGTTTATATCAAAACGAAAGATTTGAATTTAGAGTATCTATTTAGGGATACAGAAAAGGTTTATTAGGTATTTGCAAGATTTAGCTATTTGACGTGGCTTACAAAGCCGCTCCAGCGAGAAAAAATATTAATTGTACACTAAAAAGATGTCTGAACCATGATTTTCACAAGATTAACAAGATTGACATGATTAATAATCTGTTTAAGGTGTTATATTTTTCAAACGGCGCCTTGTCCCGTAGAGACGGGGTATGCCCCGTCTCGGTTCGCAGGGCAACGCCATGCGCTAGTGATTGCGCCCTTACAGGGCTTGCAGGTATAGTCCCACAGGGACGACACTTTATTAACCGTATGCTTCAGCTTACGGACAAGCCCCACAAACTATTATTAACGCTACTCGTGCTGTGTGCAAGTCTAAGCACCTTTGGGCAGAACAATGCGGACGGCGGCGTAATGCTACTCTGTCGCCCCTGTCAGCGAGATTCAATCCTATTGCGTTGGGCACCAACGGACAAACAGACATGGGACTTAGGCAACCAATACGGCTATGTGGTAGAACGTTACACCCTGCTACGCAAAGACAAACTACCCGAAGACAGAATTTATCAACTGCTCACACCTGAGCCTTTAAAGCCCGCTACCATTGCAGAATGGGAACGATACGAAGACAACAAATATGTAAACATCGCAGCAGAATGTATCTTCGGTGAATCGGTGACACCACCGCTTATGATGCCCTCTGTTATCGCCCAAAAGCACCAGGAAGAACAAAACCGCTTTTCGATGGCTCTGTTCGCTGCCGACCAATCCGTAGTGGTAGCGCGTTTATCGGGCTTGTTCGCTGTGGATAAAACTGCAAAAGTCGATGAAAAATACTTGTACAAAATCTATATTCCGGCACCCGACAGCATCTCGATTGATACGGCTGTAGCCTTTACCGGCTTATCCGAATACCAAACCCTACCCAAACCGATAGACTTTTCCGCCCATTGGGAAGGTCAAAAAGTACAATTATCGTGGAACATCCAATACCTAAATCACATCTATAACAGTTATATTGTGGAAAAGTCGCAAGACGGGAAAAAGTACAACCCCATAGACGACAACGCTACGGTGCAGGTCGCCGATGAAGACGTGAGACCCGACTACGCCTACCGCTCTGACTCGCTACCCGACAACCGCTCAACGTGGTATTATCGCGTAAGGGGAGTGAGTGCGT
This sequence comes from Bacteroidia bacterium, assembly GCA_025999735.1. Lineage (GTDB taxonomy): Bacteria > Bacteroidota > Bacteroidia > Bacteroidales > Marinifilaceae > JAISHE01. The sequence goes on from BNXR01000004.1 coordinate 6,238, forward strand.
TCGGCGAATTAGGACCGCCGAGTGACTCCATCGTAGGACACGGACACATTCCTATCGTTTCCGCACCGGTGATTACAAACAAAGAAGTAATCGACAACAAGCAAGTACGCCTAATATGGGAGTATCCGAACGACATGAACGAATCAATCACCGGTTTTCGCCTCTACCGCTCAAACAAACCTACCGGCACAAAAGACAAAATCTACGAAAGCAAATCCCCCACAGAGCGTACGTATATTGACATTCAACCCGACATCACAAACTATTACGCCCTATCAGTCTATGATGATGAAACGGAAAAGTTCACAGCCCCAACGTATGTAGAACTAATCGACAGCACGCCACCCCTTCCGCCCTTAGGACTTGCAGGTGCAATCGACAGCATGGGGACAGTCCACCTGTCATGGAACAAAAACAAAGAAAAGGACATCAACGGTTACCGCCTCTATCGGAGCAACCACTACGATTTGGAATTTATTCTTATCACCACTTTCGTACTCACAGACACCGCTTTTACCGATACCGTAAACCTCAAAACCATAAGCAAACAGGTGTATTACCGCCTCAAGGCAGAAGATTTGCGCATGAACCAATCGGATTTTAGTGAAGTGCTGGAATTGAAACGACCGGACATTACGCCACCGCTGCCACCTATTATTAAGAGTATTGAAGACAAGAAAAATAGTTTAGTGATAACGTGGATAAACAGCAGCAGCGAGGACGCGGAACGTCACCACATCTACCGCAAATCAACTGCTGACAGTGCTTTCCTACTCCTAACGACCGTTGAACGACGAACAAAAAAGCAAAAAGAAAGACAGAAGAACAAAGGAAAAGAGGAACGTTTAGAAAAGCAATCAAGCTATCAGGATAACACCGTACAACCCGGAGAGAACTACACGTATCACATTCAAGCCGAAGATGATAGCGGCTTATTGTCTGAACTGTCCCCCGCAGTACAGAAAAAGGGACCCGGCGAAAAGAGCGATGAAATCGTGCTGAAAAAGCAACTCGATATAGAAGTCATCACGCTAAATTGGACGGTCAACTCGAAAAAGAAAGTAGAGCAGATATTGATTTACAAAGCCATAGGCAAAAATGCCTTCAAAATATATGACGACACAACAGCAGGCAGCTACACGGACAAGGTAACCGAATCAGGCGAAACATACCATTACCAAATAAAGGCACGCTACGAGGATGGCACATTTTCCGCCCTAAGCAATGAAATCAAAATAAAAATGTAAAATGCGTAGGGGCACACCTGCGTGTGTGCCCAATGAAATAAAATGTGTAGGGGCGTACCTGCGTGTGCGCCCGATAAAATGAATAAATTATACAACAGGATGGGTACAAGAGCAATAATTCTTCTAATGATATTGTCCTTTGCGTTTCGTGCCACCGCTCAAGACATCGAAGCACTTGCCAAAGCCCCCTACCTGACCACAAATGGCGGTCTATCACTAAGCCAAATAGCAACCTTCATACCCGGCGACACCTTGGCTCCAAAGCCCTACGCCATGTATTTGGCAGGAAATCTCAATTTTAATTTTCTTGGAGTGGTTGATATACCTTTGTCCTTTTCCTACTCCAATCAACAACTGAGTAAAAGCGGCTCCCTGCCGTTCAATCGCTTTTCAATCGCACCGTCCTACAAGTGGGTAAAAGTCTATGCAGGCTACACATCCATGCAGTTTTCCCCCTATTCCCTTGCCGGTCACGAACTCTTCGGCGGCGGCATTGAACTAACACCCGACAACGGTTTTAAAATCAGTGCTTTATATGGAAGACTCAAAAAGGCAACAGCCGGAGAGGAAGGAATAGACCCTGCCTATAAGCGCATGGGTGGTGGCTTTAACGTGGAATACAAGGGCAAAATAAAAAGCAAAGACTTTGATGTAGGCATTAGCCTGTTCAAAGCGCAAGACATGATTTCATCGGCACGCTTTAGCCCTGACAGCGTAGAAGTCAAGCCACAAGACAATCTCACAGGCAGTGTAAAAGGCAGCATCAACGTAATAGAAAATCTGCGTTGGGGTGCAGAGTACGGATTTAGTGCCATGAACAGGGACATCAGTCAAGGCGGACAAATAACAAGCGACCGCATCCGACCGGTAGAGACGAATGGCGACTTGGCTATTTACCACGCCCTAAAAACCAACGTAACCTACACTTTCAAAGTAAACAGCATCGGCGCAACGTATGAACGTATCGCCCCCAATTACACCACCTTAGGTGCATACTATATGACGAATGATTACGAAAACATAACGGCCAATTTTGCCACAGCCATCAAAAAACTGAACATAGCCCTAAATGGGGGCTATCAGCACGATAATTTAGACAAACAAAAGCACAACGAAGCATCACGAGTCATTTATGCCATAGATTTATCTTCCAACGTGACAGAAAAACTGAGTTTGGGACTAAATCTATCGAATATGCAATCATACGTCTTTGTAAATGACGTATATTCACAGGTAACGCAAACAAATGAATTTCAAAACTTAGACACCCTGAATGTAACGCAGTTAAACTACACGGTAGCAGCAAACGCAGCCTACACCATACAGAACACAAAAGAGCAACGCCAAAGTGTAAGTCTGAACGTCATGTACCAAAAGTCGGCAGAGGCACAGCAGTTTTCGCAGTTTGCGGGAAACGACATCTACAACATTTCGACATCTTACCAATTCGGACTGCTCCCACTGAAACTGAACAGTTCCGCCTCGGTAAACTTCAACTACAACCAACTACCGGAAAGTATGTACTCACAATCTCTAACATACAGTTTGTCGGTACAAAAAACATTCTTTGAGGACTTGCAGAGTGGTTTGACGGCGAGTTACAGTGACATGTCGAATCAGGATGGCAAACTGTCGAATGTACTGAATATTCGTTTAAATGAGGGTTATATTTTAGCCAAGCGACACAACCTAAGTCTCATGTTAGCCATGTTATACAGCGACGGGCTAAACAAAAAGCAGTTACAATATTCCATCAACTTGGCATACAACTACACCTTCAATGTAATCGTCAGTCGCAAAGACAAGAAAGTAGGAATAGAAGCCAATTTCTAAAATCACAGCAAAATCAATGGACTAAATCCGGTATTGTTAATTTAATATATATTGTTGGTTATTTAGTTTCAAAAACAACAAATTCAGCGAATAAGTAATCATAAATTCGGCTTTATCCACTGATACACGGTACCATAACTTATTCGCAATAAGCGCCCGATGGCCCGAAATCCCAAACCTTCAAGGTACATTTCAAATGCCATTCGTTTGGTTTCAATGGATTTTACATCTGATTTTTTCTCTACCGTGTAAAAATAGTTACAATCTTTACACTTATACCTTTGGCGACCTTTTATTACGCCGGCTTTGCTGTGATTCACACTACCGCATCTTGGACAATTCATAGTTTTTTTGCGACAAAGGTAATATGAATATATTAAATTAACAATACCCAAAATTCTATCAACTATAACGAAATAGAATGTCAAAGGGATAATTTTAGCCGATTTGTCTTGTTGTTAATACAAAAGAATTTATACCTTTGCGTATCAAGAAATTACAGACTCTTGATTTTCATGCGTTATATGTGAGACATTTGTCACACGACTCTGTAAGTCATTGATTATCAATATGCGGAAGGTAAATACATAGTTAGCAATGTCAAATGGAAAAATTGATTATGGGAATTGACCCTGGAACGAATTTCACGGGATATGCCATTATCCGAACACTCGGGAAATCGAAAAAGCCGCAATTAGTGGTTTCTGGCGTGTTGGAACTTTCCAAGATTGACGACCCCTACCTCAAATTGCAGATGATTTTTCAGCGCATCCTTCAGATTGTTGATACCTACCACCCCGATGAACTGGCTATTGAATCGCAATTCTTTGGGGCGAATGTGCAGTCGATGCTCAAACTCGGTCGTGCCCAGGGAGTTGCCATTGCAGCAGCTCTCCAACGCGATATTCCCATTTTTGAGTATGCACCGAAGAAAATTAAAATGAGTGTCACCGGTAGTGGCACCGCCTCCAAAGAACAAGTTGCCTTCTTGTTAGGCAAGTTTATGGAACTTACCGCTACCAGCCAGACTTTGGATGAAACAGATGCCATTGCCATCGCCTTCTGCCATCATATTCAAGGAACACTGCCGACTACCGGTGGCTCCAAATCGAAAAATTGGGGCGATTATGTCAAAAATAACCCCCATAGTGTTTATAAGGGTCTATGAAGATTTATGAGGGGGTATCTGTACTTAGATTTCCTTTTTTTCCAGTTTCAGCCGAATGACAAATTCTGTTCCTTCCCCCACCGACGGACTTCTAAACGTGATTTCTCCACCCACATTCTCGATGATGCGTTTTGAGATGGCTAATCCAAGTCCAGTACCGACCGTCTTGGTCGTAAAGTTCGGTTCAAAAATCCGCTCTTGAATTTCCGCCGGAATACCTGTACCGTTGTCGGACACCTCTATTACCACCCAATCCTCGACTGTGTAGAGTGTCACTTTTATCGTCCCTTCCCTGTCTTCAGGAATACTCTGCACCGCGTTCTGGAGGATATTGATGAAAACGCGATGTATCTGCACTTTATCGGCAGATATAAAAATACCTTGTGCAATGTTCGTTTCCAAGGTGTCCACATTTGGCTCAAACAATTTCGCCGTACTCAATAGCAACTCGCCAATATCAAAACGCTGATGCTCCGCTTCCGATATTTTTGCAAAGTCCGAAAAGGCGGATGCGATAGAAGCCATATTATCAATCTGTTCGATTAAAAGAGCGGAAACATTTTTGAACTTATCTTTAAATTCTTGTGTGTCAGTTATTTGTAACGAACGTTGCATAAATTGAATATTTAATTTCATCGGCGTAAGGGGATTTTTAATCTCATGTGCAATCTGCCTTGCCATTTCCCGCCACGCTGTTTCCCGCTCCGAGCGCGCTAATTGCTGTACGTTTTCGTCCAATTTCTCTACCATATTATTGTATTCCATCACCAATTCGCCAACCTCATCTGGCAGATGATAGTCAATCTTTTCATTTTTACCACCTATATGCATCTGTTTGAGTCTGTTATTTACTAATCGCAGGGGCTTTGTGACACGGTTGGCAATCACTCCGGCTAAAATATAGGCTATGCCCATTACGACCAACGCAATATTCATCATCACCATCACCAGGATGAAAATACTTTGACTTAGGTCGTCGTTCTGCGTAAAATAAGGGACATTGAGAATGTAGATTGATTTGTTTTCCAATTGTAAGGGCACATAAGCGGACAGATAAGGCAGTTCCCCTATTTTTTTGTTACACACATACGCCGTAGATCGCTCGTTAATAATGCGCTTGTATGCCATTGGATCTACCAAATAGCCGGAAAAGCCGGTGGCAAAAATTTCCGGTCGCGATGTTGCCGTAAGTCGTCCCCGTTCGGTATAAATATTGATGTCAACAGAAAAAACTTCCGACCAGCGCGACAACACAGAGAGAATCTCAGGACATTCCGATGATTCCACACATTCAGCCTCTTCCAACTCCCTATTCAAGTTCTGTATTAATTCCGTCAATTTCACATAATGCCTTTTTTCATAGTTTTTGGTCATCAACAGAATGGAGGAAAGCGTCAGAAGTATAAATAAGATAAGCATTAACGACAAGATGTTGTTTTTAACGCTTTCCTTCAAACTTCCTTTTTTGAACCTCACCCTCGATTGAAGATTGAAAAATAAGCCGTAAGATGATGACAGGATAATACATATAAAAAAAACGTACAATATATTCAGGTAATAAATTGAGAAAAAGTCAGTTGATAGGCTCACAACCAGCGTATTACCATCATCAACAGATAAAAATAAATGGGAATATTCATCTAGTTCAAAGATACCTACCTTCATTTTGTTGGTCACCCGACTACCGACATTTCCAAATCCGGCAACCGATTTATAATAATTAAACAGTCCGGAGGAAGTCATCAAATCCCCGTTTTTATATTTGGCATACGAATAGGGATAGGGATAGGCCGTTTTAGCATTTTCTGACCGACGACGGGACAAAATTTGAGGATAGCCCTGCCCCTCACTCTCGTTGGTGGAATCAAAACGGATGATGAAACTAATTTTTCCGTACTCATATTTTCCAATATAAGAGTTGACGCCGTCAAATTCGTTGATAAGATAGAAATTAGTTGTTCCTATCTTCATTTTACTCTTAGAAATCATCGCGTCAAAATACTCGTTGCAATGATACAATTTCCCTTCATGCCTGATATTAAGGATGTCATCCGGTCCACATAAAATGATAGTCGTAGTATAGCTAAAACCGGTTAACAAGTGGGACTCAGTCGTTAACAAGTTTCGCAATATTTCCTCTTTATAGTTGGATACAAGGGACTTAATCGTGTCAGACTCCTTGATGCGTTGGTCAATTTCCAACAATTCCAACTCAAAATCAGGGTCACGCTCTTGCAGTAGCTCTTGTGCAAAATGCATTCGTTGTATCAATTCGCGCTGCTGTTCAAAATGTTTCTCCACGAATACAATAAAAAGGGCCAATAAAAAGAGGATAAATAAATAGAGAATGCGTTGCGCATCCCGTCTTTTCACATAGCAATTTGAAACGAGCAAGGTGAAAATGAAGAAGGTCAAAAGACAAGCAAATGCAAATATGGGTTCTTTGAGAGCGAAACAAGTGAATGTAGCAAGTGTAAAGAACACTGTTTCAATGATTAAGAGCGTGCGCAAAGGAATTAAAAATTTCATGATATGGATGGTGCCATCGATGAAAATAATCAGCCCTAAACCCGCGACAATGAAGGAAAAAAAGACAATAATGGAGGGCATATCGACTTCCATGATGCGGACAATGTTAAGATGTACATCTGCCCCTTCTATCAGAGTATCAATGATATGCACGAACACGACAGCATAAGCTAAAATCAGCAGCAGCAAGACGCCTAAACTTAGGTAGCGGAAATGATGTGAGAGTGGCAAACTGTAGTTGACTTTTAATTTGGCAAACGTAATATACAGCAAGAGCACTAAATTGAGTACGAATACCATCAGATCGCCGATGGATGGTGCAAATACGCACTCCACTTTACCTGGATCAAAGGTGTTTAATCTGTATAAATAGTTGGGGATGGAAAAATGACACATACAGAAATGAAGAAGGCCCAAGAGTGCTACAAAGACAGTGAGACTGAGCAGCTGTCGTTTCAATGAAGGAGCGTTTTGCAGCACCTGAGAATAAACGTAGAAAAGTCCGACGAAGAACAGGATATGTATGCATAAAAGTATATAATTCACTGAGTTATCTTTGTAGCGGTCGGTACATTTGAGGTAAAACAAGGTAGTGCCGTCAATAGTTCTTATTCCCGTCCCCCCTTCAATAGGCTCTGGACTAATTTCAACATCCTTGGCATCGCCATACGTCATGCCGAGAAATTTACCGAAATGATTTTGGATATATTTATTCGTATATGGGTAGTCGTCTTTGATGCGGAGGAGTGCAAAATAGGCGGTATGGCCGTGTTTGAGCCTTCTAATTTCGTAGTAAGAGTTATTTATCTTAGCAAAATCCACGTCGGACGACAAAATGTGGTACAAATTATCCACACCCAAGTTTTCATTTGTCCAAAAGAAGATATTCTCGCCTCGCAGTCCGAGGATAATCATACCGTCATCATCATTGGCACCGGTATTGACACCATCATTGGCATTGTAAGGGTCAATGGCGGTACTGTCTTGGAATTGCGCCAATGTATTGTCAGCGAGTCGTTCTTGTTTTTGAAGACGCTGTTCTACCTTTTTGACTACATCTTCAGCCGAATGGCGGTCAAAGGCAAGTTCAGAAACGACAATAACAAGCAATACGGATAGTGTAAAAAGTACACCAGCGGATATTTTGTTTTTCATCTGCACTACATTTAAGAATTTAGGAATTAATTTCTCAATTCCTACATTTCTCAATTCCTACATTTCTACATTGGGCGGGCAAACCCCGCCCCTACATTTCTACATTTCTACATTTTTTTTATAAAGATTTTTCCGAATTTCTGCTGCGAGCAGTTGTGGCTTTTTACTTCTGTCAATAGATTGCCAAGATATTGGTTTTCTGATGGTTAAGGTAAGCGATGTGTCCCTTTTGCCAAAAGTCTCCTTGGGCAACCAAAGCATTTCGATATTAAATTTGATGCCGATACGCTTTCTGAAATTGGCTAACTTATAGAAAAAAAGCGAATTACGTCCACTGATATGTATGGGGACAATATCGCGGTGATGTTTTATGGCTTCGGAGATAAAATTTTTCTGCCACGGGAGGTCTTTAATTTCTCCTTTCATCATGCGACTACATAGTCCAGCAGGGAACATAATCATCTGTGCATCAGATTGGTATGCATTTTCGATATTTTTAACGACCTCTTTGGAAAGACGTCCATGTTTATTTATCGGTAAAAATACATTATTTAAGTTTTTGAGGTTCAATAATATATCATTTACAGGGAATTTGAGAACAGGAAAAATGCTCCCCAGAAAGGAAATGAGCGCGATGCCATCCGGTCCGCCGAGGGGGTGATTAGATACAAAAATGTATCTCCCGTCTGTGAGAGGCAGATTTTCCTTGCCTTCAATATTGACTTTTACGTTGAGGTATTCGAGGATACCGTCAGCAAACGCTATTCCTTTATAGTCACCAAATTTAGCAATGAAATCGTTAATTTGGTCTTCACAAATAATTCTGGACAACCAACGAAACACAAATCCCGGGATGTAGCGCGCCAATCGGGGAGCTTTCTGCTTGAAAAGCTCTCGGACATATATCGGTTTTAGAACATCATCTTCCATTTTTAACGATTACCCCTGTCATCTGTGTTCATTTTTTAATCAAATGTACACAAAATTATTTCAGAGCCTTTTGAATCTGAGCCACTAAGTCTTTCGCTTCTTTGTTTGTAGCGTCCAATTCCTTGGCTTTATTGGCATAATCTAAGGCCTTTTTCATTTCAGTTTTTGCTTTTTCTTTTTCAGATTCGTATAATTCTTTGTTCGTATTCGCAATAGGGGTGGCCTTTTGCAAAATAGTAACGCCAGCATTGAAATACAGAGAAGCTAAGGCTGAGTTTGCTTTTACCTGTAAATCAACGTCTTTTAGAGTCACTACCTTAGCATAACTCTCAATGGCTTTATCGGTATTCTTGGCTTTTTGTGCACTGACTCCTTCCTTCAAAAAATGGGTTCCGTAGGCTTTTTCTAATTTATCATTTCCCGGATAGGCTTGTAATCCGGCTTCTAATGTACTAATCATCTCGTCTGTCTTATTCAAATCTTCTTGTGCTTGTGCCTTCCCCAAATAGGAATTAGTAGCTTTGTAGTTGTTTTTTATAGACATATCAAAATATTTCTCAGCAGCTACGTGGTTATCAATTTTATTGGCTGCTAAGGCTACATTATACACACACGCTGGGTCCTGAAAGTTCACCGATTCCAAATACTTTTCCCAATTCACAAAGGCATCTTTATAATTCTTTCCCTTCCATGCTTCATTCCCTTCATTTTTTGCAGTGACATCTTTCGTTACCCCTTCTGACACACTCTCTTGTGCACAAAGGATATTAACTCCAAATAATAGAACGCCACTTAACACCACATTTAATCCCCATAATTCAATCTTTTTCATAGCAATACTTTTAATTTTTTTACATTCTTTGTATCTTTTTGTTATTCAATCATTTTTCAGCCCGCAATTTCGGAATAAAAAAAATAAAAACCAAATTTTTTTACAGATTAATGGATTCAACTATTCAACTATTCAACTATTTTAAATTTCTTTTTTAGATGAAAAACGTTACTTTTGCAGGCTTAAATGAAAAGGATCAGATTTTCAGAGGACAGATAGAATATTGATAATTAAATATATGAATAGCGAAACGACGATTACAGATTTAAAGGAACGCACCCTTCAAGGGTATCGCATTACCAAAGACGAAGCTCTGATGCTCAGCAACATCCATGACAAAGAAGCGCTCTATCAAGCGGCGGGAGAACTGCGGGATGCGATGACAGGAACGTATTTTGACACCTGCTCTATCATCAATGCTCGCTCCAAGAAATGCTCGGAGGACTGCAAGTGGTGTGCCCAGTCCACCCTTTATGACACGGGTGTGGATGCCTACGAGCTGATTGACGAAAAGGAATGTCTTGAAATGGCAAAACGCAACGCTGCTCACGGTATCAACAAGTTTTCGTTTGTCACCAGCGGTCGGGCACTATCCGACAAAAACATTGATATCCTTTGCGGCTACTACGAAAGGATTAGAAAGCAAGTACCCATCAAACTATGCGCCTCTATGGGCTTACTCACAAAAGAACAATTATTGAAATTGAAAAAAGTTGGCATTATGCGCTACCATTGCAATTTGGAAACTTCGCGCAACCATTTCCCGAATGTATGCACTACTCACACCTTCGACGAAAAAATCGCAACCATTCACGCTGTACAGGAGGCAGGGATGGAAGTTTGTTCCGGTGGCATCATTGGCATGGGTGAAACTATGGAAGACCGCATAGATATGGTGCTGACACTGCGTGAATTAAACGTAAAGTCAATACCCGTAAACATCCTAAACCCGGTACCCGGTACCCCATTAGAAGGCACGCCGCCATTGACTGACGAGGATATTCTGACGACCATCGCTGTTTTTCGTTTCATCCATCCCGATGCATATTTCCGTTTCGCAGGTGGCAAAACATTGATAACCCATATAGAGGAAAAGGCTATCAAAGCAGGTATAAATTCATCCATCATGGGGGGAATGTTGACGATGGCAGGAACGGAAATCGAAAAAGACGTAGAAAAAATCAATAAATTAGGGTACGTATTGGACGACAAAGCAGAAATAACACCGTTTTGGCGGTAATATATATAGTATGACGGATATTTTATCCCTGCTGGCGTATGACAAGGCCCACATCTGGCATCCATACACATCTACAATCAATCCCTTGCCGGTATATCCGGTAAAGCGGGCAGAGGGCGTATATATAGAATTGGAAAACGGGCAACGACTGATTGACGGTATGTCCTCGTGGTGGTGCGCTGTGCACGGCTACAATCATCCCGTTCTGAACGCAGCCACTGAGCGGCAACTCAAAGATATGTCGCACGTCATGTTTGGTGGTTTTACTCATCGAGCGGCAGTGGAATTAGCCCAAAAACTGTTAGAAATAGCACCGGCGGGCATGGAGATGGTATTTTTCTGCGACTCAGGCTCTGTGGCGGTGGAAATAGCGATGAAGATGGCCTTACAATACGCTTATGCCCGCGGTAAGAAGGACAAGAAGCACTTCCTGACCATCAGTAAAGGCTATCACGGGGACACCTGGAACGCGATGTCTGTATGCGACCCTGTGACCGGTATGCACAGCATCTTTCAAGGCACGCTGCCCGTGCAGTACTTTGTTCCACGCCCGGGATGTCGCTTCGGTACACCCTGCACAGAAGAAGATATTGCCCCCTTGAAAGCACGCTTAGCGAGCAATCATACCGACATTGCAGCCGTCATATTGGAACCTATCGTACAAGGAGCAGGTGGTATGTGGTTTTATTCTGCCGACTATTTACGACAAGTACGGGAATTATGCAATGGCTACGATATACTGCTCATCTGTGACGAAATTGCGACAGGCTTTGGGCGCAGTGGAAAGTTATGGGCAGTAGAACATGCCGGTATCAGTCCCGATATTCTTTGTGCAGGCAAGGCTCTGACAGGGGGATACATGAGTTTTGCCGCTGTGATGACGACCAACCAAGTGGCAACCACTATTTCTTCCCACGGGCCATACGTCTTTATGCACGGTCCGACATTTATGGGTAATCCCCTTGCCTGCGCTGTCGCAAGTGCTTCCATTGGACTTATTAGTAGCTACAATCTGCCGAAAATGCTCGGTCGCATCGAAGCCCAACTTAAAAGAGAATTAGGTGAAGCATCGCAATTTCCCAATGTAGTGGATGTTCGCGTATTAGGTGCGATTGGCGTGGTGGAAATGAAAACGGATGTGGATATGGATATGGCTACTGTACAAGCACAATTCGTGAAGGAAGGCGTGTGGATACGACCCTTTGGCAGATTGGTATATGTGATGCCACCCTTTATCATTACCGAAGAACAGTTGCATATCTTGACTGCCGCAATGATAAAAGTCTTGAAGACGATTTAGATTTGGGTTTAGATTTGGGTTTGGGTTTGGGTTTGGGTAGGGTTCAGGCAAATTTCTTTATCCTTTCAATTGCTTCAATGGTACGTTGTTGGTCACCAAAGGCTGTCAGACGGAAATAGCCCTCACCATGCGGTCCAAAGCCTACACCCGGAGTACCCACTACTTGACATCCGTTGAGCAGTTTGTCGAAAAAGTCCCACGACGACCCTTTTTCAGGCACTTCCAACCAGATATAGGGTGCATTGACACCTCCGAACACTTTATAACCCGCTTGTAAAAGTCCTTTGCGGATAGTGCGAGCATTTTCCATATAGTAATTGATGGTAGCTTGGGTTTCCCGTTGTCCTTCATCAGAGAAGACTGCTTCTGCCGCTTTCTGGATGATGTAGGCTGTGCCATTGAATTTGGTGGCTTGACGACGAATCCAAAGCTGATTTAACGAGGCCGTTTGACCATTCGATGTCTTGACGGTCAACTCTTTGGGAATGATTGCATAACCGCAGCGCAGACCTGTGAAACCTGCCGTTTTCGAAAAGCTTCTAAACTCAATGGCCACACGCTTGGCACCTTCGATTTCAAAGATGCTATGTGGAACGTCATCTTCGTGGATATACGCTTCATACGCAGCATCAAAGAGGATGAGCGAGTTATTTGTCAAGGCGTAGTCCACCCATTTCTTGATTTCCGTTTTGTTCAGTGCTGTGCCTGTCGGATTGTTAGGTGAGCAAAGATAGATGACATCCGGGCGGATAGAAGGCAAAGCGGGAGTAAATTTGTTTTCAGCCGTGCAAGGGAGGTAAACGATGTCACTCCACTGTCCGTCGATAAATTCGCCGGTGCAACCGGACATGACGTTGGTGTCGATATAGGCCGGATAGACGGGGTCGCTGACAGCCACTCGGTTTTGACCACCCAGAATGTCCGTGATGTTACCAACGTCACTTTTGGCTCCATCGCTGACAAAGATTTCGTCTGCTTCCATTTTGATACCTCTGGCTTTGAAGTCGTGAGCGACAATCTTGTTGCGCAGGAAGTTGTAGCCTTCATAGGGTCCGTAGCCTTGGAAAGTAGCTGCATTACCCATTTCGTCCACAGCAGCGTGCAATGCTTGGATGACAGGCTTGGATATTGGCCGTGTCACGTCGCCGATGCCCAAACGGATAATGTCAGCTTCCGGGTGGGCAACTGCGTATTCACTTACTTTTTTAGCAATGTCTGCAAAAAGGTAGTTCTCGGAGAGTTTTAGGAAATGTTCGTTGATATGTACCATAATAATAATTCACTAAATGATTTGGGGCGTCCACTAACCTATCCCTGAATGTTAGACAGAAAATACGCCTTGTTAAGGTATAATTCACTAGACAAGGGGTGCAAATTTACTGATTAATTTTCTTTTTTTTAATCATTTCACTCGTTTTTTTTCTACATTAGTGACATTATGTTTGTACGGGGTGAGCAATCTCCAACCCCAAACACTGAAAGAAGCCTATCTGGAAGACCATGGATGCACGACTACCACTAGTGATATTGGAAATGAATGTGTAAGCCAGAGAATAGAGGGGATTAAAGTTTTCTGATGACGTCTCTTGCGTTCGATTGTGCTGAGGGCATTATCACAATATCATTCAAGCATACGTGAGATGGACGTGTGACGGCATATAAAATGACATCCGCGACATCCTCTCCCGACAAAGGCTGCATCCCTTCATACCCCTTGTCGGCAGCCCCTTTATTTCCTTTGAAACGCACGAGCGAAAATTCGGTTTCAACCTTACCCGGTGCAATATTGGTCACGAGGATGTTGTATTTCAGCAAATCATTCCGCATCGCCCTTGACAAGGCATCAACAGCGTGTTTTGTGGCGCAATAGACATTCCCGTTTGGATATATTTCTTTACCCGCAATGGAGGCAAGATTGACAATATGCCCCTTTTGCCTTTTGACCATCAGGGGAGACACCGCACGTGTCACATAAAGCAAACCTTTAATATTCGTGTCTATCATCCGTTCCCAGTCGTCAATTAAGCCATCCTGTATGGGGGCTAGTCCCACTGCCAGTCCTGCATTATTGACTAAAACGTCGATGTCTTTCCAATAGTCATCCAGACCTTCAATCGCTGCCACCACCTCTTGCTGTTTGCGCACATCGAAGCACAAAGGTAAAACCCTTACGCCCATTTCTGTCAACTCCGCTGCCAACTCATCTAAGAGTTTTTGACGTCTTCCAGATATGAGCAGGTTAAAACCCGCCCGAGCGAACGCTATAGCCGTAGCCCGCCCGATACCGGACGTAGCTCCTGTAATAAATGCTATTCTTTCCATACTCATCTTATTTTCAGCCTGTTTTTCAATATATGTACATATATGTGTTTGGGCTTATTTTACTCGGCTATTTTCTTCCGCTTATTCCCATCGACCTACTCCTTGGCTTATTTTCCTCCGTTATTTTCCTCTTCTTACTTCCCTCTGCCTAATCTTTGGCTTATATTTCTCGAAACTTATTTTCCGAAGTTAGCATCAAAAGCGATAGCGGATGGTTTAAAATCAACTGCTTTCACCAATTTGCACGATTCGATAGCACCTTGTTCGCGGTCCATACCGCTGTCTTCCCATTCTACCGATAGCGGACCATTGTAGCCGGTGGCATTTAGGGCGCGGATGATTTCCTCAAAATTGATTTTTCCACGTCCCAAGCTACGGAAATTCCAGTAACGCTCTGGATTACCGAAAGTTACATGTCCACCGAATACGCCTACACGTTTCGGAGTATCACTCCAATACACGTCTTTCATGTGAACATGGAAAATGCGGTCTGCAAATTCGTAAATAAAATTGACATAATCCACCCCTTGATAGCCTAAGTGGCTAGGGTCATAATTGAATCCGAAAGCTGGATGATTACCCACTGCGTCCAAAGCGCGACGGGCAGAGAATGTATCAAATGCGATTTCCGAAGGATGCACTTCAAGTGCATAGCGGATACCCAAGCGTTGGTATTCATCTAAAATGGGCTTGAAACGCTTGCCGAAATCGGCATAACCGTCTTCAAGCATCTGAGCGGAAACCGGTGGAAAAGAATATAGGAGATGCCAAATAGAACTACCCGTAAACCCGTTTACCGTCTTTATTCCCAATGCTTTGGCTGCGTGTGCCGTCTGAATCAGATATTCGGCAGCGCGTTTGCGAACGCCTTCCTGTTCACCATTGCCCCAAACATAGTCAGGTAAGATTTCTTTGTGACGAATATCAATATTGTCACAAACCGCCTGACCTATTAAGTGGACGGAAATGGAGTACAAATTCAAATCATACTTTTTCAATAAATCTTTAATTCCCTGATAATAAGCAGGGTCTGTATTCCTAACATCCAAATGGGCAGGAATACCCAATTCCAATCCTTCGTATCCGAAGGATTTTGCTTTTTGACAAACTGTTTCAAGAGGAAGATCGCCCCATTGAAGCGTGCATAATGTTACCGGACGTGCCATAATTATTTATATTTAATTTATACCTATTTATTATTCTATTACACTGTTACTTGTTCGTTGACAATTGCTCATTAATAATTGACAATTATTCTATCCACTTTACCCATTTCTTACTATCGTCGTACCCTGCTGTTACTACTGTTTCAATAAACTGCATACCGCGAACGCCGTCATCTACCGTTGGAAAATCGAGCCATTCCGGTTTGGGTTGTTCGCCGTTTATTTTGGCTCTTACCGTATAAGAGAAATTTCGGTAAATATTGGCAAAAGCTTCCACGTAACCTTCGGGGTGTCCGCCCGGTGTGCGGGAATTGTATTTGGTAATATCGCTCACATAACCTGTTCCTACGCGAATTAATTCGGTGGGTCTGTCGAGCCATTTGGCCAATAGGGTATTCGGTTCTTGTTCGTGCCATTCAAGGCCGCCTTTTTCGCCATAAATGCGAATAGCGATGGCGTTTTCTTCGCCAACAGCAATCTGGGAAGCGAACAATACACCGGTAGCACCGTTGTCAAAACGCAACAAGGCTGCGCCATCGTCGTCAATGGGTCGCCCGGGAGCGAATGCTTTGATTTCGGCACAAAGTTCGGTCACTTTCAAGCCAGAAATATATTCGGCCAGATGCCAAGCATGAGTGCCGATGTCGCCCATAGCACCTGCTTTTCCCGAAAGTTTGGGATTGGTGCGCCAACCGGCATTGTTCCCGCCTGCCAATTCGATGCGGGTAGCCAACCAGCCTTGCGGATATTCTACATACACTTTACGCACTTTGCCGATGTCGCCGCGAGCAATACGTGCTTTGGCTTCTTTCACAGCGGGGAAAGCCGAATAGGTATGCGTCAATGCCAAAACCAATCCGGTCTCTTCCACTTTCGCTTTCAACAATTTGGCTTGTTCCAAATTGAAAGTGATGGGTTTGTCCACCACTACATGGAAGCCTCCTTCGAGCGCCAATATTGCTGGCTCGAAATGAAAGGCATTCGGCGTAACGATGGTGACAAAATCCATCCGTTCTTCTTTCGGAAGTTTGACCTCATTTTCAAACATTTCCTGATACGTCTTATAAATTCTATTTTCGGGGAGAAAATACGATTTACCCGAAGAAATAGAGATTTCCGGATCAATACTAAAACAACCGCAAACCAATTCGATTTGGTTGTCCATAAAAGCGGCCAAGCGATGAATAGCACCAATAAAGGCGTCACTTCCACCACCAACCATTCCCATTCTAAGTTTTCTGTTCATGTTATTATGTATTAAGTTATTAAAAATTTTAGGCAATCCAATGGACTGCGATACTCACTAAAAAATCCTGTCGCAAAAATAATCATTTATTTTTATTTGTCAAAAAAGTTAATGATTTTTTTCAGGTGGTCATCGTCGGTATTTTTCCCGAAAGCGTGTAGGTGTCATACATCCTTTTTTTCTGAAAATGCGAGCAAAGTAGGAGGCATCCTCGAAGCCTAATTGATAAGATATTTCGTTAATATTGGCTTTGCTGTATAACAATAATCGTTTGGCTTCGGTCATTTTTAATTCTAACAAAAACTGCTTGGCCGAAATACCCGAAAAATCTTGACACATTTCGTTTAAGACGCTTGTTGAAATATGTAATAAGTCGGCGTATTGGTTTAGTGATTGGATTTTTGCGTCGTCCGTCAAAATCAGTTCCTTGAATTGACGGAACAGCTGAGTGTTGGCATCTACAGGAAATGCCTCGTTGTGTATTCTGCTGGCAAGCAGGGAATAAAAATATTGAATGGAAGTCATGATTTTGTTCTGCACATCCTCTTTTTCTAATCGACAGTCTCTTATAAGATTTTCAAACACAAGTCGTAAGAGAGGTGTTTCTTCTTTTGTAATATCAATACAGGGATTTGAGAACTCGATACAAAGCTGTGAAGCCAATGGCTTAGCGATTAGTAGTACATATCCTTTGCAGTTGTCGGTGTATGACCCGTTCATTATTTGGTCGGGACTGACAAAGAACATGCGCCCTTTGCAAATCTGATGTTCCTGAAAATCAATTACTTTGCGACCTTCACCTTGCATAAACCAGACGATAGAATAGAACGTCTGCCGATGTGGCCATTCTATTTTCAGCTCTTGCAGTCTTTCCACGGTATCGGCATAATAAGCGATGTGTTTGGCAGGCAGGGACAAAATATCTGACAGGGTGTATTCTACTAACATTTTGTAAAGGTAGTAAATATTTTGTAAAAAGAGTCCCGAAAAAAGATTAAACCAACTAATTTGTGTATTTTTGTGTCAGAATAATAAAGTAGAAATGAAGAAAACATGGATTGTTAATGAACAAATAGAAGAAGAAAAAATCGCCCAAATAGCTCCAATCGACAAGCTTGCAGAGAAATTAGATTGCCTCCCCAATAGCTCTTCCAGTACCAGAACCAGAACCATTGTTGCCAACTTGTTGCTTCAACGTGGGATAAAGACGGTGGAAGAGGTGAAGGATTTTTTTAATCCTTCATTAGATATGTTGCACGACCCGTTTTTGATGCGTGATATGGACAAGGCGGTTGAACGGTTGGACAAAGCGATTGCACACGACGAAAAGATTTTAATTTACGGTGATTACGATGTGGACGGTACGACAGCGGTGGCTTTGCTGTATAAGTACTTGAAAGATGAGTATAAGCCTGCGTTTTTGGAATATTATATTCCCGACCGCTATACGGAGGGTTACGGCGTTTCGCTAAAAGGCATTGATTATGCGGCTGACAATGGTTTTGCGCTGATGATTGTCACGGATTGTGGCGTGAAAGCTGTTGAAAAAGTGAAACATGCCAATGAACGCGGTGTTGATATCATCATCTGCGACCATCACCAACCGGGTGATGTACTTCCCAATGCCGTTGCTGTGTTGGATCCTCAGCGTAAAGACTGTCCGTACCCGTACAAGTGGCTGAGTGGCTGTGGTGTCAGCTTCAAGTTGATACATGCGCATACCAAACGCCATAATTTGCCGATGTCACGCTTGTACAAACTTCTTGATTTGGTGTGTGTAAGCATAGCGAGTGATATTGTACCTATCACGGGTGAAAACCGTATTTTGGCCTATTTCGGTCTCCAACAGTTGAATGACGACCCTTGTCTAGGTCTGAAGACAATTATTAAAGCGGCACGTGTTTTTAAAGCATTGACTATCAATGATATTGTATTTCGAGTAGGTCCGAAAATCAATGCTGCCGGTCGTGTAGAATCCGGTAATAGTGCCGTATCCCTATTGACAGCGGATGAAGACTTAGCTCCCAAAGAGGTGACCGTGGGCATAAACCGACTGAACCGCCTGAACGAGAAGCGCAAGAACTTAGACCACGAAATCACAGACGCCGCCATCAAGATGATCCGCCAATCAGAAGCAGAACAGTTTCAAACATCCGGGCAAACACCCGGGCAAACATTGGGAGAAACATCTTCTCCGATAGGCAAAACGACAACTGTCTTGTATAATCCTGCATGGCATAAGGGAGTAGTTGGTATCGTGGCCTCACGGCTGACAGAAACTTTTTATCGGCCGACGATTGTGCTCACACAATCACAATTAGACGGTTTTGCCTCAGGCTCGGCACGCTCAGTGGAAGGGTTCGACCTTTATCGTGCTATTTCACAATGCGCGGACTTGCTGGAAAATTACGGCGGACATAAATATGCTGCCGGCCTGACGTTGAGAATTGAAAATATAGAGCCTTTTAAAGCGAGATTTGAGAAAATTGTTGCGGAAACTATTGAAGATTATATGCTTGCACCACTGATAAATGTGGATGCCAAGTTGAAACTTCAGGATATTACGCCTGAACTGTACGAGATTTTAAAAAAGTTCGCTCCTTTTGGCCCCGACAACACGAATCCGGTATTTATGACCGAAAGAGTTGTTGATTGTGGTGGTAGCGATGGTAGCAGGCGTGTGGGCAAAGATAATGAACATTTGCGCTTGGTGGTGATAGAAAAAGACGATACACGTTGCAAGGAAAAAAGCGGTATCGGCTTTGGAATGGGTGACTTATACAACGAAATTTCAGGTGGAGCGGAATTTGATGTTTGTTACACCCTGCAAGAAAACACTTTCATGGGAAAAACAGATGTGCAAATGATGGTGAGAGATGTGCACATTCATTGAAAATGTAAAATGCCACCCTACAGGAGCATTAGGCTAATATAATATGTCCAATTCATCCAAATTATTAGAAAAAGCGATAGAGCAGTTCGCCTCTTTGCCTGGCATTGGGCGGCGGACGGCTTTGAAGTTCGTGCTTCATTTGCTGAAGAAAAATGCAGATGAGGTGACCGCCTTTGCCAAAAGTATCACAGATTTGAAAGAAAACATCAAGGAATGTGCTGTTTGTCACAATATTGCGGATGGCGAGATATGTGAGATTTGCGCGGACAAACGAAGGGATGCCGACATCATCTGTGTGGTAGAAAATATTCGCGACATCATGTCCATTGAGGCAACTGCTCAATTCAAAGGCTTATACCATGTATTGGGTGGTATCATTTCCCCGATGGATGGCATCGGACCGGCTGATTTGAACATTAATACGCTGATAGACAGGATAATGAGTACGGATGTCAAAGAAGTCATTTTCGCCCTCAGTGCTACCATTGAAGGGGATACAACGGCTTACTATATATATAAGAAAATCAAGGACAAAGAAAATATCACCGTCAGCACCATTGCCAAAGGGATTTCTATCGGCAACGACTTAGAATTTACCGATGAACTCACGCTAGGGCGCTCCATCGTTAATCGCATTTCATTTTCTGGATAACGCATAACACCAGGATAACACTAATTGGTAATTAATATGGTATGCTCCTTATTAATTTGTTGATTGTTCTTGTTAAACACATTTACCGTCACTCGCATCCTGCCTCCTACTGTCCCCCACTCAATATTGTTGGGGAACTTATGTTTAATGTCGTTAAAACGAACTGTCAACGTTTTGTTATCATTAGAAAACCATGTCCGATGTTCGTATAAATCTTCCCAATCAGTGAAATTGGCGACGTCAAAAATGATGGAATTATTTGTATTTGTGGTGTCAACAGACTGGCTGAAGTGAATAACAATATCCCCGCCTATATTGCTTACAGTACCGGGCCAACCGACTACGGCAAAAGTTACTTGTGGAGCAGTGTATTTATAATCCAATACTTTCATATCATTTTCACTGGGAATGTCTGCTATTCCCGTAGTACCGAAAGCTGACGAATCGCTAAGGTAGTAATAATTTGTGTCAATTGATATGAGATATTGGTTGATGCGATAATTCACTTGTTCTGGAAGGTCTAAAAATTCATAGTCTCCACTGACAGTGGTCGTTGTCTTATACGTCTTTTTTACAAAATCGCCATCGAGTACGAGTTCCAATTCGGCTTCTTCTGCTGGCTTCAGCGTACCGTCCTCATCGGTAAGAGTGGCAATCCCAAATAGCGTAGTCCCCGTTTTGTATAAGGTGATAGTAGCAGATTTTTCGTATGTCACCATAGCAGCATACCCTACTTTGGTGGTAATCACAGCGTAGCTACCATTAACAGGCATATTAAAAGTAGCTATACCATTGGCATTTGAGTTTGTAACAGCACCATTGCTCAATGTTAAAGTCGCTCCTTGAATTACACTACCCTTCGTGTCTTTTACTAGGTACGTGCGAATGCCATTTTCAGTATAAACATCATCCCCACAAGAGGTCACAACACCCATTATGGCACTTATCACAAGGGCACATCCTAAAACTGTCAAAGTCTCTAAAAAGTTTTTTGTTTTCATCTGTAACGTTATCTGGTCTTTAGTTCAATTAGTACAATTAGTACAAGGCCACAATAGGAGCACTCATTTGGGCTGCAAATTTACATAAAAAATCGGATATTTCCAAGCGTACAATTATTTATTCTTCCTCCTCGCCACCACTTGCCATTGACATGACATAAAAGGCTCCCTTCGTAATAATGGTAGCGTCTTCGGGGATGGCTTCTAAGGGTTTTATCTCCACGTATCCTAATTCTGATGTACCGGTAATGACCTCTATTTTCTTGAATTGAAATGTTTCATCCTCTGTATCGACGAGCAGAAAAAGATATTGTTTTCCTTCGGCATTAGCAATAGCAGAGGACGGAACGGCTTTTAGCATTTGACCACCTACATCTATCAACGCAGAAACGTACATTCCCGGCAAAATGGGGGAATTTGACATATCGGGCGAAGGGGGCGAATTGCGATTCGCCCCTACGGGTCTGTCAATTTTTACGTGTACGATGATGGATTTGCTGTCGTTCTCGAACGATTGGTTGATGCGGAAAACCTTACCACTAATGGTTTGGTTGCTCTGATTGGTGAGGACAATCTCTACCGGATTTCCCGACTTTATCTTAGCAAAATCTTGTTCAAACACCTGTAAATCGCAGTGCATCTGTGAGTGGTCGGCAATTTCCATCAGTACGGTTTGCATATCGGCATAACTGCCTGTCTTGACAAATATTTTGCCCACGATGCCTCCAATAGGGGCGGTAATGGGAATAGCGGTTACCAATTTACCCACTGCGACCGCCTCTCTGTCTATATGCAATTGACGTAGCTGCGTTTCCAAGCCTTGTAGCTTTGCCTTGTTCGCCTCATTTCGAGCTTGTGTTTGTTGAAATACCTTGCCGGTGCCTGCATTCTGGCTGTTCAACTCTTTTTGACGTTCAAATTCCTGACTGCTGTAAGTCAATTCCTGCTTCAAGGTAAGATATTCTTCCTGTAATTTGACAATATCGAGATTTTCCAAAAAGGCAAGTGTTTGTCCCTTGCGAACAAATTCGCCTTCGGTGACGGATATTTCCCTGATAATGCCGGATGTCAGCGTGTTCACATCGGCTTTATTTTGAGGTGGCAACACGATTTGACCGTTTGTCCTGACCACACTATGTAGGTTTTTTAATTCAACGACACCTAATTCTATACCCACCGCTTTCATTTGTACGTCGCTAATTTCAATGATTTCGCTGATTTCGGAATGTCCCCCATCGGCATGCTCTTCGCTTTCCGCCTTGCCACTCCCTTTACAGGATGCAAGATTGATGATAATGCTTAAAAAGAATAATTTTACGATTGTTTTCATTGTATTTTTTATTTACTATAATTATTAAGTTAACTCATTTTTATTTATTCCGCCGGTCGCCCTGATTTACTACGTTTCACTGAGGTTTTATTATGGTCTCATTGGGTTTCATTGGGATTATTTCTCTCCCTTTAAATAATTTAGCACGATGATAGATTGATTGAATTGGTTGAGTGCATCGACCGTTTGGATTTTAATCCCGATAGCTGTTTGCAGGTTTTGAATGTATTCCATATAGCCGATTTCGCCCAATTGATAGGCTGTTTGTGCCGTTTGCATAATTTCTTCTGCTTGTGGCATCCCTATTGTTTGGTAATAGGTCAAACTTTCTTTTGCTTTCACATACTCGTTGTACTGTACGGAGTAGGCAAGTTGCACGGATTGTTCTGCTTGTTGTCGCTCGATATACAGTTGGTCGCTGCGGATTTTGGCGGCTTTGAATTTCGCTCTATTGGCACCGAAAAAGATGGGAACGCTTATCCCAACTTGAAAACCGGGTAATTTCGTGTCATTAAATGAATAGCCACCGAAGAGGTCGGGCATGAACTTGCTCTTTTCCACACTGACGTGGGCTTTACCGACATTCATTCGCTGGTTGTAATATTCCACTAAGGGATTATCGGACACGTCTGTCGTATCTGCAACTGCGAGAAAGTCATCCGGCAACTTTTGTGGGGTATTGTCTGGCGGCAAAATTGGCTCAGGTGAACAAAGTAATTGCTGCAAAACAAGTTGGCTATTTGCCAAGTCTGCCTTTGCCTTGTGCATCTGCAAGCGATTTTCCTGATAGCGATTATGAGCATTCATAAGCTCCAAACGATTCGTTTCCCCTGCATTGAAGCGGATGGTGGCACGGTCAATAAAGCCCTTGTAAATGCTGTCTTGTCGCTGCAAAAGTTGGGTGATTTGCATGGCATGACAGAGATTGAAATAGGCTTCCGACACATTTTTCGTTACCTCATTTTGGCTTACCATTTGCGACTTTTCGGCTAATAGGGCTTCTTCTTTCAACATTTTACCTTGTGCTGCATAAACGGTAGGAAATTCAACACTTTGTGTGATGCTTACTTTTTTGTCAATCCAATCGGGCGTGAGCGGGTCTTGTTCGTAAGAGATGCTCGTCTTTTCGGGATTGAAAGCTGTACCCCGCAAGGCTTTAGCCTGTTGAACGTCCAACTCGGCAGCTTGCATTTGGAGATTGTTTTTCAAGGCCATTTCGATGCACTCCGACAGGGATTTGCGGGTTTCCTGCGCCTGAAGTTTTCCGCAATGGAAAAACAGCAGGCTGCAAATAACGATTGTCTGTATTATTTGTTTCATGGTTAATTATTTTTTTCAGGTGTTATTTTCGCAAACAGTATCTTGTCCCGAATTCTATTAACCTGTTTCATCTTTATTTAATATTATGTATTTATTATATGTGCATTACGCTACTCACTCTTTCTTTTTTTTCACTTTTTCAAATAAAATGTACAGCGCGGGCAAAACCAGCAATGTCAATAGTGTAGCCGTTATCAGTCCCCCGATGACCACTGAGGCCAAGGGCTTCTGCACTTCACTGCCTGCACTAGTCGAAAGTGCCATCGGCAAAAAACCCAGCGAGGCCACAAGTGCCGTCATCAACACTGGACGCAAGCGAATGAGGGTACCCTTTTTGACGCGTTGAGTGAGGTCTGTTACACCTTCTGCTTTCAGTTGGTTGAATTGACTGATGAGCACAATGCCATTGAGCACTGCCACCCCAAACAGGGCTATAAATCCTACGCCTGCCGATATGCTGAACGGCATTCCACGCAGCCATAAGGCCACGATTCCACCTATCGCAGAAAGAGGAACAGCCGAAAAGATTAGCAACGACATTTTTACACTGCGGAAGGTAAAAAATAGAAGCGCAAAAATAAGCAACAAAGCCGCAGGAACGGCAATTGATAGACGCTCTTTGGCCTCTTTAAGGTTTTGAAATTCACCTCCATACGTATAATAGTAACCTGCGGGAAGTCGTAATTTTTCATCCAAGATTTCTTCAATTTCGCGTACCGTACTTTCGATATCACGCCCTCTGACATTGAAACCAACGAATATTCGACGTTGACCGTCCTCGTGTCCGATTTGGGCGGGAGCAGTTTTATAACTGATGGTAGCCACCTGATTCAGCGGTATCCGATTGCCGGATGGAAGTGTAATATACAGATTTTCAACGCTTCCCATATCATGCCGCAATTCTTTTTGCAGTCGCACGACCATCTCAAAACGTCGGTCGCCCTCAAACACTACGCCTGCTACGCTTCCTGCAAAAGCCGTCCGCAAGACGCTATTCACCTCGCTGATGGACAATCCGTAGCGTGCAATCTGTTCGCGGTTATATTCCACCTGTATTTGCGGTAGTCCACTCACTTTTTCGATGATTGGCTCGTTCACACCGTCCACATTTTTGATGTATTCCGCCACCTTTTGCGCCTGTGCTGCGAGCACGTCCAAGTCTTCGCCGTAAATTTTCACCGCCACATCCTGACGGATACCGGTAAGCAATTCGTTGAAACGCATTTCCATGGGCTGACTGATTTCGTAGTGGATGCCGGGTATGAGCGAGAGGACTTCTTCCATCTTTTCCGTCATTTCCTCACGACTACCGGCAGATGTCCATTCCTCTTTCGGTAGCATGGAAACCATCATATCACCGCGTTCGATGGGCATCGGGTCGGACGGAATTTCGGCACTCCCAATGCGCGTGACTGCTTGCTTTACTTCGGGGAATTTTTCTTTCAGAAGCTTTTCCGCCAAGCCAAATGTCTCTATTACCTGCGTTAGGGACGCCCCTTGTGCCATGCTGATTTCAACGGCCAGGTCGCCTTCTTCCAAAGTGGGAATAAATTCACCGCCCAAATTGTTAAATATGGATAGTGAGGATACAAAAAGTACTAACATGGCAAGGATGACCGTCTTTTTCCAACGCAATGTAAAATCCAATATCGGCTCGTACCCCTTCTTTAAGAAATGAATGAGGCGGTCGGACAAATTCTCCTTATGCTTCGCTTTCTTGCTTAAAACTAAGGTGCTCATCATTGGTACGTAGGTAAACGAGAGTATGAAAGCTCCCAAAATGGCAAAGGCTACGGTTTGCCCCATCGGACGGAACATTTTGCCCTCAATGCCTACCAATGTGAGGATAGGCAAGTAAACAATCAAGATGATGATTTCACCGAAAGCAGCACTATCTCTAATTTTGGTGGCTGCCGTATAAACCTTCTTGTCCATTTCCGCTTGGGATAGGGTCGATGCCTGTGTCGATGCTATTGTCGGGGCTATTGTCGGGGTTTCCCCACCATGAGTAGTGATGCGGAGTACAATTGCTTCCACGATAATCACTGCTCCATCGACAATCAGTCCGAAGTCAATAGCACCCAAGCTCATCAGGTTGCCACTCACACCGAATAAATTCATCATACTGACGGCAAAGAGCATGGATAGCGGAATGACACTCGCCACTAATAGACCTGCCCGTAGATTACCCAAAAGCAAAACCAATACAAAAATGACGATTAGACCGCCTTCTAACAAATTTCTGAAAATGGTTTTTGTTGTTCTACCAACTAATTCGGTGCGGTCGATGAACGATTCAATGATGACACCTTCGGGCAGGCTCTTTTGTACCTGTACCATGCGCTCTTTGACGTTGGCTATTACTTTGGAAAAATTTTCGCCCTTCAACATCAAGGTAATACCTGCCACTACTTCGCCCTCGCCGTTACGGGTGACTGCTCCATAGCGCACAGCAGAGCCGAATTGTACGGTTGCCACGTCACGTATCAAAACCGGTATGCCATTGACGGTCTTGATGGCTATTCGCCCGATGTCGTCCAAGGTTTTTACTAAACCGATGCCGCGTATAAAATAGTAATTGGAGCCTTGCTCTATGTAGCTGCCACCGGTGTTTTCGTTGTTTTCTTCTAAAGCCTTGTAAATCTCGGCAATGCTGACATTCATTGCGGCAAGCTTGTCATTATTGAGTGCAATCTCGTATTGCTTGACATGCCCACCCCAAGCACTAACCTCAGCAAGTCCCTCAGTACCTGCTAATTGTCGTTTCACAATCCAGTCCTGCATGGTACGCAAGTCGGTGTCGGTATATTTGTCTTCATATCCTTTGGCGGGACGGATTACGTAATGATATATTTCGCCCAAGCCTGTAGAAATAGGGGCTAATGAAGGCTCACCCAAGCCTGCGGGAATGACGGCTTCGGCCTCTTTAAGTTGTTGGCTGATTTGCTGTCGCGCCCAATAAATATCCGTCTCATCTTTAAAAACGATGGTAATAACGGAAATCCCACTGCGACTGAGGCTGCGACTTTCAATGATATCGGGGATATTGGCCATTGCCCATTCTATAGGAGTAGTGATGAACTGCTCCACTTCCTGCGCACCCAAAGTAGGGGCTTGGGTGATTATTTGCACCTGATTATTAGTAATATCGGGTTGCGTATCAATGGGCAAACGAATACCCGAAATAAGTCCCCAGACCACCAATGCCAAGGTGAGCACGCAGATAACAAGTTTGTTTTCAATAGAAAACCGTATTATTCTATCAAACATAATGTATATATTTTGAAAATAAAAATTGAGAAATGTAGGAATGTAAAAAATGTAGAAATGTAGAAATGTAGAAATTGAAAAATGTAAAAATTAATTTCTTAATTCCTAAATTTCTACATTCCTACATTAATAAAGGTAGCGGAAAGGCCATCACCAGTCAGGACTTTTTCGGCGGTTGCCAAATGTCTCCGATATAGGAGGAAATGTGGGTTTGTACAGTTGGAAATCCGTTTTGAGAATTGTCCTTTGAGATAAAAGATGTTTCTTGATGTACGACAGCGGGCAGGGTAAAACCGGTACAAGAACAGCACTGATGAAAAGGAATACACCCAACAGGGCAATCGTGGTGACCGTGGTTATTGTGATGAGCGTCCGGTATGCTTTCATTTGTTTGATGATGTACCGCACAACGATGTTCGTCCAACGTATAAGTTGAAGCGGAAAGGCTGAACACCATCAGAGCTAATATGAACGCAAAAATTTTCATGCCGCAAAATTAGGTGAAAATTTCGATATTTACAAGTGCGCAAATGAAATCAAATCAAAAAAAAACAGTTTTACAGAGGAAAAGTAGGAAACAGCCGCGTGGGTACAAATATTTTTCAATTCCCAAATTAATCCTCAGGCATCTTATTTCATGCTTCGCATTAGCTCGTGCGCCAAGGATTCGGCTGATTTCTCGTCTTTTGCCTCAGAATAGATGCGTATTATTGGTTCTGTATTTGATTTGCGCAGATGCACCCATCCATCCTTGAAATCAATCTTTACGCCGTCAATGTCACTGAGCTTTTCGACATTCTTTTCTGCTGCATATTTTTCCTTCAAGTCAAGCAACAATTTGTCGACATCCGTTTCAGGCGATAGTACAATTTTGTTTTTAGAAATAAAATAAGCAGGATAGTCCTTTTTCAACTCCGTCATCTTTTTGCCTTGTTCGACATAATGCGAAAGGAACAAGCCTACACCCACTAAGGCGTCCCTACCGTGGTGACTTTCAGGGTAGATGACACCACCATTCCCTTCACCACCAATAACGGCGTTTGTTTCCTTCATTTTCGCCACTACATTCACTTCGCCCACCGCTGCGGCATGGTATGATTGTCCGTAAGTCAAGGTAAGGTCCCTCAGTGCACGCGAAGACGACAAGTTTGACACAGTATTTCCGGGTGTATGCCGCAATATGTAGTCTGCAATGGATACGAGGGTATATTCCTCGCCGAACATTTCTCCATTTTCACAGAAAAAAGCCAGCCTATCAACGTCAGGATCCACCACAATGCCGATGTCGGCACCCGTTTCCTTCATTTTTGCAGAAATTTCCGTCAGGTTCTCAGCCAAAGGCTCGGGGTTGTGCTTAAAATGCCCGTCCGCCACACAATTCAATTCAACAATGTCCTTTACTCCCAAAGCACGCAGTAGCTTGGGTATCACAATTCCTCCCACCGAATTGACCGCATCAACCACCACTTTCAGGTTCGCTTGGGTAATAGCCGTTTTGTTTACCAACGACAAGTTGAGTACATTATTAATATGGTAGTCCGTGTAATCTTTTTCCGCTATGTGACCCAGATGGTCAATATCAATATAATCAAAATCTTCATCAGTAGCCAATTCCAGCACTTTCTCGCCTTCCGAAGCGGACAGAAATTCGCCTTTGTTATTCAATAATTTCAGCGCATTCCACTGTTTGGGGTTGTGGCTGGCCGTTAAAATAATGCCCCCATCTGCCTGTTCTCCTGTCACAGCCAATTCCGTCGTGGGGGTCGTTGCCAAACCGATGTCCACCACGTCAGCACCTAATCCTGTTAAAGTGGCGGTAAGCAATTTATTATACATGGGACCCGAAATTCGTGCATCTCTGCCTACCACGATTTTCACTTTCGACTTTCTTGTTTCCGCTTTCAGCCACGAAGCGTACGCCGAAACGAATTTCACGATGTCTAAGGGGGTCAAATTATCACCCGGCTTTCCGCCCACTGTCCCCCGTATGCCCGAAATTGATTTTATAAGTGTCATACGCACAACTCTTTATATGCCTCGGCATCCAATAAGTTACTCATTTCTGACGGTTCACTGAGCTTCAATTTAATAATCCATCCTTCTTGATAAGGGTCTTTATTCACCAATTCGGGCTTGTTATTCACCTCTTCGTTAAATTCCAACACCTTGCCACTAACCGGCACATAGAGGTCGGACACTGTTTTTACGGCTTCCACCGTACCGAATACGTCTTCTGCTACCAAGGTGTTGCCCACTGTTTCACACTCAATGAAAACGACGTCGCCCAACTGACTTTGGGCATAATCTGTGATTCCTACAATCGCTACATCACCTTCCACACGGAGCCATTCGTGCTCCTTGGTGTACTTTAAATTTGATGGTACATTCATGTTTGTCATTTTTTTGTTCGTCTAGTAGTAAATAAATATGATAAATAAATATGATTTAATTTTAAACCCCAAAATTACATTAAAATCTCAAAACAAAAAAAGTACAAAGCAAAAATAATTCTGAAAGAAAATGCTAATTTTGCAGCATTATGAATTTGTTTGTTCCCGTTTTTAAGGGAAAATAGTATTTTCAATGATGACATATATATTGTACGGATTTATTTGGGTACTTAGTTTTTTGCCGATGCGGGTACTTTATGTTTTTTCGGATTTCGCTTATTACCTGCTTTATTATATCATCGGGTACCGAAAAAAGACGGTCAAACAAAACCTTAAAAATTCTTTTCCCGAAAAGGGTGATGATGAACTACTTAGCATAGAAAAAAAGTTTTATCGTCATTTGTGTGATGTATTTGTGGAAATGTATAAGACCTTGCACATCTCAGAAAAAGAACTTAAAAAGCGTTTCGTTTTTAAGAACGAAGGAGTGCTAACCAGGTATTTCGAGCAAGGGAAAAGTGTCATCGGGGTATTGGGACACTACGGCAATTGGGAATGGGGGGCTTCGCTGAAGTTGTGGGTGAAGAATGATTTTGATTATTTGGTAGTATATAAACCACTAAGGAACAAATATTTAGACAGGATGGTGTACAAGATGCGTTCGACATTCGGGGCTTTGCCGGTACCGAAGAATGATATTTTCCGAAAAATTGTTACAGAGCGACAAGAAGCACGACTGTTCCTCGCCGGTTTCATTGCAGACCAGACACCGAGTCCGGGGAATCTCAATTTCTGGATGGACTTCTTGCACCAAGATACGCCGATACTCTTTGGGACGGAGAAAATTGCAACTAAATACGGTCTTCCTGTTGTATCAGTGTTGGCCAAAAAGGTAAAAAGGGGACATTATGTGGTGAAATTTGTGGACGTATGTTCCGACCCTGCAAAATTAGAGCATGGCGAATTAACGAGACGACACATACACATCCTTGAAAAACAAATTCAAGAAGCACCGGAATTTTGGTTATGGTCACACAAACGCTGGAAACACAAGAGATGAAGGTTGCAGTCATTATATTAAATTGGAATGGGGAAGCATTGTTGCGGGAGTTCCTTCCATCGGTGTTGCGCTTTACTAACCCTGATTTGGCACGGATTATTGTGGTGGATAACGGCTCTCAGGACACCTCTTTGGAGGTGTTAAAGAAGGAGTTTCCCGACGTTGAAGTGATGCCGTTTGACCAGAATTATGGTTTCGCCGGTGGCTATAATAAAGCGATTGAGAAACTTAAAGAGGAGTATTTGGTGTTGTTAAACAGCGATGTAGAGGTGACACAAGGATGGTTGCAACCCCTTGTAGCTGTCTTAGATGAAAATCCCCTTGTGGCGGCTGTGCAACCGAAAATAAAGGCCTACACCGAAAAAGAAAAATTTGAATATGCTGGTGCTTGCGGTGGATTTATTGACAAATGGGGCTATCCTTTTTGTCGTGGGCGGATATTGGACATTATGGAGCATGATAGTGGACAATATGACGATGTACGGGAGGTCTTTTGGGCAAGTGGTGCTGCTTTTTGTGTGCGACGGGAGTACTACACGCAGTGCGGCGGCTTGGACGAGGCTTTTTTTGCCCACATGGAAGAGATTGACTTGTGCTGGAAATTGCGCAATGCGGGCTATATTATAAAGGTATGTCCTCTATCCACTGTTTACCACTTAGGTGGTGGCTCTTTGCCCATGCAGCATCCGAAAAAACTTTTTCTCAATTATAGAAATGACCTGCTGATGCTGTATAAAAATCTTCCCCGCAAAGAGAGTAGGAAAGTGCTGATAGTCAGGTCTCTATTTGATATTGCCTCTTTCATAGTCTTTGTCTTAAAGGGAGAATTTAAAAATGCTGCTTCCGTGTATAAGGCCTACCGTTCATTCTGGGGAATGCGGAAAAATTATACACAAAAAGCAAACTCCCCTTTTGTTCATGGGAGTGCTTGTCGTCATTC
This sequence comes from Bacteroidia bacterium, assembly GCA_025999735.1. Lineage (GTDB taxonomy): Bacteria > Bacteroidota > Bacteroidia > Bacteroidales > Marinifilaceae > JAISHE01. The sequence continues at coordinate 38,062 of BNXR01000004.1, forward strand.
CTGCATGTATCGGGGAAGTATTGTACTGGCTTATTTTCTGCGTAGAGTTAAAAAATTTTCGGAATTAACTTTTTGATTCCCCTTCGTTTGACTTCCCTTAGTTTGATTTCCCTTCGTTTGTCTTGATATTCGCTCTTACATTATCTTGGCTTTCCTCATTTTATATTTTCCCCTCTTTTATTTTTTCATTATACACTTGGAAATCCCGCGAGTTTTATGTAATTTTGTACCCTATCTAAAAATTGTGAAGCGGGGATACTCATAAAAAGTAGAAAATGAACGTTTTTACGGGTAATAAGAAAATAAAAAAGTCATGGTAATAATAGCAAAATTTATTCTTTGGTTAGGGGGATGGAAGTTCGTAGGCGATAACCCCGAGGTCAAAAAAGCGATTATTATTTCTGCCCCTCACACTTCCAATTGGGATTTCTTTTGGGGAAAATGGGTGTTCGTCAGTCGCCGAATCCCTACGTACATCTTGATAAAAAAGGAATTTTTCTTTTTCCCCGTGGGCATCCTCTTGAGGGCTTTAAATTGCATTCCTGTTGATAGGGGCAAAAAAGACAGCCAATTAGTTGACCGGCTATCTGAAGAATTTAAAAACAGAGAAGCGATGTATCTGTGCATCACCCCCGAAGGGAGTCGGAAGAAACGTAAAAAGTGGAAAAAAGGATTTTTGGTCATCGCCAAAGCCACCAATGTACCCGTCTATTTGGGAAGTATTGATTACAAGACTAGAATTTGCTCCTTAAATGAATTGTTTCACCCTACTGATAACGTGGAAGCGGACATGAAATATATCATGTCCACCTATAAAAATGTGCACGCGAAATATCCCGAGAATTTCTCCTGCGGTGACGACTGACCGACCATTTATATATGTTTTGCGACAATTTGAAATACACCCAACCAACATTTTTCTGAAAATTTTTTCTGAAAAATAATTTGCACTTTAAAAATATAGCATTACCTTTGCCCCCCGAAAGTGAATTATCAATTAAAAATAACAAATTAAATTATTAAATTATGAGAAAGATTAGTATGATAGCCTTTGCGGCTATACTATTTGGAGGCTTGCTGTTTTCATGCAAGCCAAAGGCAACGGAAACTCCGGTTGCGAATGAAGCCCCTGTTACAGCCCCTGCTCCGACTGCCGCTGCACCCGCTGCACCTGAGGCACCTGATGCCCCTGATGCCCCTGCTGCTGAGGAGGCTACTGCTCCAGCAAAAAAATCAACTGCTGCCAAGAAAGTAGACAATGCTGCTGTGGAAGCTGCCGCTGCCGCCGCTGCTAAACAGGCTGAAGAAGCTGTTGCTGCCGCTACAAAAGCTGCTGAAGAGGCTGCTGCATTAGCTGCGAAACAGGCTGAAGAAGCTGCTGCTACCGCCGCTGCCGCAACAGAGAAAAAGACTCTGACTCCTGCGCAAAGAAGGGCTGCCGCTGCTAAAAAGAAAGCAGAATAACAAAATGATTAAAGTAATGAATTATTAAATAAAAAAATTATGAAAAAAAAATTATTGTATGTGTTGATTATGGCTCTTGTAGCCTCTTTCTCTTTGGTATCTTGTGACAAAACAGATACGATGACAGTTGAAGAATTGGAAGGCAAGCTTATTACAAAACAAACATTTTCTAGTAAATCATTCCAAGATTCAGATGGAAGTAAAACTAAAAGTCGGGTTGCATTAAAATTAGAAAAAACAGGTAGTACATACAGTTATGACCTGCGCATTCAAGATGTTAACACAAAAAATCCTGAAACTTGGGACAATTTTTCAAAAGGAACTTGGAAAGTAACTACAGACGATGGACCTACATTAACTTTGACTGGCGTTCTTTCTACTGCTGATAAGGCTGCTCTAATAGAACAATATGGTCAAGTCAAGGATACGGTTGATGGTACCGTTTACGAAGCGTGGGAATATCATTCTTGGGATGGAGATTCTTTCTTTGGAGAAATTTCAGACAATGGAGATAACATCACATTGACTTCAGGTGAAGAAGAAGATGCAGAAAACAAGATATACCCAATTGTGATGGTATTAGAGCACAAAAACATATTAGGTCTCTAAAATTTTGGATGGGAACATCTTACTAATAAGCCAATAGTGCAAAGGGCGGGGCGGGTTAATATCCCTCCCGCTCTTTCTTTTTGTCTTTCTTTTTGTCTTTCTTTTTGTCTGTATTTGATTGTCTGAACTATGATTTTAATGTGATTAAAAGTCTTGAACCACGATTTTAATAAGATTAAAGGATTAGCATGATGAAAGAGGAAGGAAAGAGGAAGGAAAGAGATGAGACAATTATCTTGGTCATCTTGTTAATTGACGCAGCGTATCGAAAGCAGAGCCGAACCTTTTGTTCGGGTATGCTGAGATAGCAAGGAAAAAGCCGTAAGGCCATCTTGACAAAATCGTGGTTCAAGACAAGGAGATTGCGGGTCAAGCCCGCAATGACGGACGGATAGCAAGGAAAAAACCGCAAGGTAATCTTACTAAAACCACGGTTCAAGACAAAAGGTAGGGAGGTTGCGGGTCAGGCTCGCAATGACGGGTCGCTGGCGAACAGTTGTGTAAATGAGGATTATTGAGTATTAATTTGTGGAATGGAAAAAAAGGATTATCTTTGTTGTCTAAAAACATATTAGAATGATGACAACACGCGGAGAAATAAAACGCAAACTAAAAGCTATCAAACCTCATCTTCGGCAGGAATATGCAGTGAAGAATATAGGCTTATTTGGCTCTTTTGCCGATGGTACCGATACAGCAAAAAGCGATATAGATATTTTGGTTGAATTTGAAAAACCAATAGGATGGCGCTTTTTCTCTTTGGAAATGTTCCTTGAAAAGATATTTGAACGAAAAATAGATTTGGTTACCCGCAATGGGTTGAAAAAACAAATAGAGCCATTCATTTTATCACAACTGCAATATATTTGATATGAAAGGCATCCGAACTAGTAAAATGTTTTTTGATGATATACTTTCCGCCATGAACCGCGTTTTTGAATATACAGCCGGATATGAGTTTGCTACATTCAGACAAGATTATAAAACGGTGGATGCTGTAATACGCAACTTTGAAATCATAGGGGAAGCCGCCAAAAATATACCTGCCGAAATCAAAGAACAATATCCCGAAGTGCCCTGGGCAGAAATGTATTTGTTACGCAACATAGTATCGCACGAATATTTTGGAATTGATTATGAAATAATTTGGGATATTATTACCAACGAACTCCCGTCAAACAAGAAGCAAATAGAAAGCATTGCTGCTAAAATTACGTAACTATATCCTATAAGTTCAACCCAGTGCGGGGTTGCTGATGAGGGGGAGTCATCACCCCCGCACTGCGCTTCGCTTGTACGGGGTTATCAAAATTCTACCCCATTCGGGGTAGAGGACGCATAAAAAAACCACCCTTAGGTGGTTAGGGTCTCGGCATTTCTCATCCGAGAGGGGCTTATACTATTTCTAATATATGGCAAAGATATAGCATTTATTTGTGTTATCCTAAAAAATATGCTAAAATTTTTCTGTCCTTGTTTATTCGGGATAAAAGCGTATCTTTGTGAAAAGTGTTCTGAACCACGATTAGAGTTGTTTTGAACCACGATTTTCACAAGATTTACAAGATATGTTTTTCATCTTGTTAATCCTTTAATCCTTTCATCTTGATTCAGACAAGAGGCAAGGAGGATTAACAGAATAAAAAATCATCTATAGGGCGGGGTTTTCCCGCCCTTTTTCATTGTCTGAACCATGTATTTGATTGTCTGAACTATGATTTTAATGTGATTAAAGGATTACCATGATGAAAGAGGAAGGAAAGAGATGAGACAATTATCTTGGTCATCTTGTTAATCTTGACAAAATCGTGGTTCAAGACAAGGAGATTGCGGGTCAAGCCCGCAATGACGGATGGATAAAAAACGCTGGCGCGGCTTTGTAAGCCGTGTCCCTGTACAGTACTTCGCTTGAGATTTCTCGCTACGCTCGCAATGATGGGTCGCTGGCGAACAGTTACAGTGTTATTGTTAGGTATATTACTAAAAAAAGAAATGGAGGGCACAAAATGACAAGTATTTATTTATTATGTGGATTATTGGTATTTGCCATAGTAGCAAATATTTTTTACGGCATTCAGGACAAAAAAGAAGAAAAAAAATTAACGGTATAAAAGCGGTTTAATTATTTTTTTCAAGTGCTATTTTGCAAATTTCCAGCACACACACAACCACCACGCGTATGTCATTCTGAGCGTAGCGAAGAATCTGTTGCGCACTTAATTTTTTTCTTGCTTATTCCGAATAAAGGCGTATCTTTGTGAAAAGTGTTCTGAACCACGATTGGAGTTGTTTTGAGCCACGATTTTCACAAGATTAAAGGATTAGCAAGATAAAAAAAGGGATATGAATATAGGATGAATGCCCTACGGGCAAAGTCCGTTAGGACTTGCATATCAATAGAAATGGATGCTATCCTCTCAACAATTTCCCGTGGGGAATACATCATGGTAATCCTGAAAATTGACGCAGCGTATCGAAAGCAGAGCCGAACCCTGTTCGGGTATGCTGAGGTAGCAAGGAAAAAGCCCTTTGGGCAATCATACTAAAATCACGGTTCAAGACAAAAGGTAGGGAGATTGCGGGTCAGGCCCGCAATGACGGACGGATAAAAAACGCTGGCGCGGCTTTGTAAGCCGTGTCCCTGTACAGTACTTCGCTTGAGATTTCTCGCTACGCTCGCAATGATGGGTCGCTGGCGAACAGTTGTGTAAATGAGGATTATTGAGTATTAATTTGTGGAATGGGAAAAAAGGATTATTTTTGCTGTCCAAAAACATATTAGAATGATGACAACACGCGCTGTAAATCAACCTTTGCCATCTGTGCCATTTTAGGGAGTTTTACACATTTTCCGTACGAATAAGTGCTTCATTTTACACATTTTCCGTATGAATAAGTGCTTCATTTTACACATTTTCCGTATGAATAAGTGCTTCATTTTACACATTTTCCGTACGAATAAGTGCTTCATTTTACACATTTTCCGTACGAATAATCAAGCAACTGTTCACATAAAAACACGCTAAACAAAGAAATATTGAGCAAATCGTTGTCTATTCGTGTGTTTTTCAATGAAAATCGAACACTGATTTTAGGCGAATATTTTTCTCTGAATATTTTCAAACTTTTTGCTTTGACATTTATTTCACTCTTTACTTCAATAGGTACAATATTAGAATTGTATTGCATGACAAAATCAACTTCGCTGATTTCTACACCTGTCCAATAGAAAAGAGTATGCTTGGTAAGTTGTTGTAGTACAAATTGTTCTGCCATAAAACCATTAAATTCATTAAAAAATTCATCTTTATTCGATATTGAATCAAAAGGAATTTCGGCAAGACGGCGAAACAATCCAATATCCACAAAATAGAGTTTGAATGCGGACGGATTTGTGTAGGCTTTGAGCGGAATTTTATTGCCAACCGTAACCTGATTTACACGACGCACTATTCCTGCATCAATCAGCCACTCAATAGCCATTTCATATTCTCTTGCCCTCGCCCCCGCTCTGATTGTTCCATAAAGAAACTTATCATTTTTCTTGGCAAATTGAGCGGGCAAACTGTCAAAAACCTGACGGATACGAACGGCAGTGGTGTTGTCGGTATGTTTGATAAAGTCCTTGCGATAGTTGCTCAAAATTTCTTCTTGAATGACATTTACATTCTCAACATTGCGATTATCCATCCAATCGGCAATGGCTTCGGGCATTCCACCGATATATATATATTGTTTGAACAAATCGGAAAGAACTTCGTTGAAAGTGGTTTCAAAAGGATTTGACTTTAAGAAAGTAGCAATGTTGTCTCTATTGTTTGCCCACAAAAATTCTTCAAAATCTTTCTTATCTTTCCACTGTACCAATTCTGACATTAATTTTCTTTCCATACAATAGCTACTTTGCTTTATTCGTGTTTTTGTATTAGGAATACAAAGACTGTTATATTTCAATATTAGCATTAAAATGAAGGCAATGCGGACAAATTAAACACTTTCCCCATTTGAAGACAATGTTCATCGGAACAAATGTCGTCCCATCATAATACGCGCTCTGACCGTTGCTGACATAATTATACCTTCTTTGGGGAATTCGTTTTGCAAAGATATAGCTTTTGTCGGGAAACCCAAAATGAGGCTAATTATTTTTTTAGGCGTTTTTTCATCCTGCGTGCTTGGAAATATCCAATTTTTGAACTAAATTTGCATCCGCTTTTTTTATGAACTTTTAAAACACGTGAATGATGGAAGGTAATATGAATATTTGGATTATTTTTATCGGGTTTATGATTCTCAGTTGGCTGGTTAGTAATCAGCTGAAGCGACGATTTACAAAGTATTCAAAAATTCCGACAGCAAACGGAATGACCGGCAAAGACATTGCCGAAAGTATGCTCAGACAAAATGGTATCTCTGGCGTAAAAGTCGGTAGTGTGTCCGGTGAATTGACAGACCACTATAATCCTGTGAACAAGACTATTAATTTAAGTCACGACGTTTATTATGGCAATAATATTGCGGCAGCAGCCGTAGCAGCCCACGAGTGCGGTCACGCTTTACAGCACGCTAAGGAGTACAGTATGTTGCAATTACGCTCTTCCTTGGTACCGGTTGTCAGTTTCGCCTCACGGTGGGTGCAATGGGTACTGTTGGCAGGGATACTGTTCGTAAATGCGTACCCTAATTTGCTACTCATCGGCATCATTTTGTTTGCTGCCACTACGTTGTTCGCGTTCATCACCTTACCGGTTGAAGTTGATGCAAGTCATAGAGCCTTAATATGGCTGAAAAGTTCTGGCATTACCACTTTGGAAACACAAGAATACGCCTTTAACGCTTTGAAATGGGCAGCATATACCTACGTTGTCGCTGCCTTATCGTCTCTGGCTACACTGCTATACTATGTGATGATTTACATGAATCGACGGGATTGACCCGCAACTTCAATATTTTAGTATGCAGCACTGTGAACATCCGGAGAATGCACCGGAATATGAGGGTTTAAAGGTGAATAAAGGGATTGAGCAACCCGCTGCGATGAACCCCGATATTCACAATCGGCTGAAGAATATAAAAAAAACGGTCCTAACGACTGACGAATATGTAGAAGGAATTCTCAAAGGGGACATCAACATTCTAAGTCAGGCGATTACCCTTGTTGAAAGTGCGCGTGAAGACCACAAGAATGTGGCTCAAGAGCTTATCAACCGTTGCCTACCGTCAATCGGTAAATCTGTACGCATCGGCATTACCGGCGTCCCCGGTGCAGGGAAAAGCACCTTCATTGAGAGTTTCGGTAAATACCTCAGTTCCGAGGGACACAAGATTGCCGTTTTGGCGATAGACCCGAGTAGTGAACGTTCTAAGGGCAGTATTCTCGGCGATAAGACCCGCATGGAAGAATTGGCTTCCGACCCGCGGGCTTACATCCGACCCTCCCCTTCTGCCGGTTCCTTAGGTGGTGTTGCCCGCAAGACCCGTGAAGCGATGTTTCTGTGTGAGGCTGCTGGTTTCAATATTATTCTCATCGAAACGGTCGGGGTGGGACAGAGTGAGACTGCCGTTCATTCGATGGTGGATTTCTTTCTGCTACTTCAGATTGCCGGTGCCGGTGATGAGTTGCAAGGCATCAAACGGGGTATCATGGAAATGGCGGACACTATCATCATCAACAAAGCCGATGGCAGTAATATCCAACGCGCCGAGCTGTCGCAAAGCCAACTGCAAACCGCCCTGCATTTTTTCCCACCCCACGAATCAGGCGTAGAACCGAAAGTGATGACCGCCTCAGCGTATGAAAAACGGGGCATCAAGGAAATATGGGAAAATATTCTCTGCTATTGCAGCAAAACGCAGCAAAACGGCTATTTTGACGAAAAAAGAGGACAGCAAGCCAAATACTGGATGTACGAAACCATCAATGAACAGTTACGAAATCATTTTTATAGCAAACAGAAGGATGCTATCACAGTAGCGGAAAAAAAAGTACTCCGAAATGAACTTAGTTCATTCGCTGCCGCTTTTGAGTTGTTAGAAGGATATTTTCAAGATGTCAGTTTTCGTAAAAATGACGGCTAATTAAAGGCTAATCAACGGCTAATTAACAGTTAGACAAAATAATAGGACAGATGAAACGAATTACCTTTTTTATACTTGTTGCCTTCTTTTTATCTTCTTGTACTGCCAAGTATTACATGAAGCAGGGGAAGAAGATGTATGACAGCGGTCGGTTTTATAAAGCCGGAACGAACTATGAAAAAGCCTTTAAAAAGACTCCCCCTAAGGCTGTAACGCCTTTTTCACAAGCGGAAATTGCGATGAAGATAGGGGAATCTTACGAGGGGGTGAACAGATTGAAGGACGCTTATAGCTGGTATCGCAGGGCTTCAAAATCTGATAAACAACTGAAAGAGTCTTATTTAAAGATGTCGAAAGTTTCTGCTGACAGAGGCATCTTCGAGGCGGCGGAAGCTGCTTTAAATCAGTTTATTGAATTGTTCCCTGACGACGAAAGAGGGAAGGACGCTTTGGACGCTTTAGAAGTGCTAAAAAAGAAAATGAAAGAACAGGGACGCTATGTGGTGGAGCCTGTGAAAGAATTAAATTCACGTAACAATGAATTTTCGCCGGTGTATGACCCTTTCGATAACAGTTTTGTGTATTTCACGTCCACGCGGAGACCTAACATAAAAAACTATCAAGCTCAAGACCCTGTGACAGGTGAGTTGTACAGTAATATCTTTAAGGCCGAATTCACGAATGAGGACCGTAGGCGCGATAAAAACGGGAATGTGAAAGTGCTGAAAGTTTTTCCGGAGCCTCGTTGGATGAAGCCCGACTTGGCTTCTGACTCCCTGCGTTCTAGCAAGCATGACGGTGCCGTTTCAATCACTGCGGACGGGGAGATTTTGTATTTTACCTCCTCAAGGCCGGTAAACAAGCAAAATGTAGGCACACGCATTTATAAAGCAACGAAAGGGAAAGCACAGGAAGGTGAGCCTGCAACGTGGAGTATCATTGTTCCAAGCGGTATCATCGGTGATACTGTCTCTATAGGACATCCTGCAATTACACCCGATGGCTCGAAAATGTATTTTGTCACCGACCAATTGCCCGATGGCAAAGGAGGAAAGGATATTTGGTTTGTAGAATCAAGCGGTAGTGGCTGGGGTGACCCGGTGAATGCCGGTGATGTAATTAATACAGAGAAGAATGAAATGTTTCCATACGTGAGGGACAACGGCGACTTGTATTTTTCATCGGACGGTCACGGGGGATTAGGGGGATTGGATATTTTTAAATTTTCTAAAGATGATGGGCAATTGCAGGCTTTGCCTGCTCCCATCAATTCATTTGCAGATGATTTCGGCATCACTTTCCAGAGTGGAAAGGAGGAAGGGCTGTTTTCCTCGTCCCGTTTAAAAGAAACAGACCATATTTTCAGCTTTAAATACATTTACCAACAACTGTTCTTGCGTGCCTTAGTGCGAAATGCGGTGACGGAAGATTCTCTGCCCGGTACAAATGTGGTGATTGTGAGTGATGACGGGGTGACCACCAACTTAGTGACCGACTCTTTGGGTTTTATAAGTTTAAAACTGACTACCGATAACGATTATGTGATTACCACTGAGCGCGTTGATTATTTAAAGGGGAAAGCGGAAATTTCGACCTACACAGAGAAAGGCGATAAACTGTATGATATCATCATTGATATGCAGGCAATAGACAAGCCTATTGTCATTCCGAACATTTATTTTGATGTCGCCAAATGGGATATTCGGGAAGATGCCGCCAAGAACTTGGAACAATTGTTGACCATTTTAAAGGAGAATCCAAATATTACCATAGAAATCGCTGCACATACCGATATGGTGGGCAACGACAACGACAATCTGATTTTGTCCGAAAATCGGGCGGCCTCCGTTGTAGAGTACTTGATAACAAAGGGTATTCATCGGGAACGTCTGTCGTCAAAGGGATACGGAGAAACGCAGCCTCGAGAAGTGACGGAAAAAATAGCTGAACTCTACCCGTTTTTAAAGCCTAACGATGTGCTTGATGAACGATTTATCGGACGTTTGAGGGGAAAAGAAAAGGAAGATGCCCTGCAACTGAACCGACGCATAGAGTTTAAGGTGCTGCGGACGAACTATAAGCCGGGAGCAAAACCATAAAATTGATATTAATATTGTTCGTTAGGCATCCATAAAAAAATGATTATCTTTGTGGTCTAAAAGCAAAAACGATGGAACCAAAGAAATTTAAGCGCTTGCCCTACGGCAATTCGGATTTTAGGAGCATACGAAAAGAAAATTATGCTTATGTGGATAAAACACGGTATATAGAGTTGTTGGAACAAGAGAGCAACAAGAACCAATTTTTTATACGTCCACGCAAGTTTGGCAAAAGCCTGTTTTTTATGACACTGTGGTATTATTATGACCTCAACAGATTGGATGAATTTGAAACCTTGTTTGGCGACTTGTATATTGGCAAACATCCTACGCCCGAAAGAAATTCGTATGCCATCTTACAGTTCGATTTTTCGGGATTGGATACTTCCGGCGAAAAAGAATTTGTGAAATCCTTTTCGGGGGGGGTGGAACTAACGATTCGTAGTTTCATTAATACCTATCGCTCGATTATCCCCGACAGTGCTGCACTTATACAAATAATAGATCAAGCACATCCCGGTAACAACGCACTGCAAATCGCCTTTGAGGCTATCAATGCGGCAGGGAAAGGAATATTTATTATCATTGATGAATACGACCATTTTGCCAACGACCTGATAGCGATGGGCAAACATCTGGGTATAGATTTGTATAAAACCATGATAACAGCCAACGGTATCGTGCGCGATTTCTACGAAAAGATAAAGAACGCCGCCAAATCATCCATCGTCAACCGTACTTTTATCACAGGTATTTCACCTGTGATGCTTGACGACCTTACCAGCGGCTACAATATTGCTACTATCCTCACACTCAACCCAAAGTACAATGAAATGATGGGCTTCACACAGGAAGAGGTGAAATGGCTGATGAAAGAAACAGGCGTTGACGAAACTTGCATCAATGTGGATATGGAAGCCTATTATAACGGTTATCTGTTTCATAAAAACGGAGCACACACTGTCTATAATCCGGCGATGGTACTTTATTTTTTTAGTCAAATCATCGAATTTAGACAACCACCGGAATACATCATTGACCTGAATTTGCGAACGGATTACGGGCGACTGCAAAAATTGACACAGAATGACCGCAACCGCGAAACGCTTATCCGCATTGTGAAAGAAGATGGCATCATTGCTGAAATATTACAGAAGTTCTCCGTTGATATGCTGAATGATGATGATTATTTCGTTTCCCTGCTGTTCTATATGGGTTTGCTCACGATAAAGGAGCCACACCTTTTTCAATTGAAACTCGGTATCCCCAATTATTCCATCAAGACCTTGTATTGGGAGTACCTGATGAGATTAACTCGTGAAAATTCTCCCGATATGGACATCGCATCACAACCTCTGAACGAGGCTATTTATGCGCTTGCCATGGAAGGCGATTTGGAGCGGTTCATTGCCTACATATCGGAACATGCTTTCAGCAAATTGTCCGCTCACGACCTGCGGCAGTTCGACGAGAAATATATTCAGATATTGCTGTTGGCTTATCTGTTTATGAGTAAGGCGTATGTGCCGATGAGCGAATATGAAGCAGTTCCCGGTCGCACCGATATATACCTGCAACGCAGTCCGCTACTGCCGGAGCTCAAATACGAATGGGTATTTGAGCTGAAATACTGCAAGACAGACGCTAAAGAATCTGAAATAGCATCCAAACGCGATGAAGGACTGGAACAAATACGTCAATACCTCACATCAGACCGTTTGAAAGACCGTACCGACCTGAAAGCCGCTGTAATCGTATTTATAGGAAAAAATAAATACAAGATAAGTGCTTTGAAAATATAAATTGCAAATTTTTACAGTTTATAAAGGAGTGTAGTTGCGTACGCCGACACGCCTTCTTCTCTGCCTTCAAAACCCAAGAGTTCGGTTGTTGTCGCTTTGACAGACACATCTTCCACAGAAATGTTCGCTATCTCGGCAATGCAGCTCTTGATATCATAAATGTAGTCCTTCAATTTAGGCTGTTGCAGACACACCACACAGTCAATATTACTGACGGCAAACCCTTTTGCTTCAATCAATGCGACTGTCTTTTTGAGGAGTACTTTACTGTCGATGCCTTTATATTCTTGGGACGTATCCGGAAAGTGGTGGCCGATATCCGGCAATCCGGCAGCTCCCAATAAAGCATCACAAATGGCATGTAATAGTACATCACCGTCTGAATGGGCAACACAGCCTTTATTACTTTTGATTTTTATGCCACCTATCCATAAATCCAATCCTATTTCCAAGCGGTGGACATCTATTCCGATTCCTGTTTTCAATTTCATACTCTCTATTTTCGTTATTCCCCAATGTAATACAGTATAATACAGTGCAATGACGGTTCAGTTTAAACTTCCTATGTTAATTAGGAATATCAATTAGGAGTGCAAGATTACGAAAAAACATTCAAAAAATCATTTTTTTTCATCTTTTTTGTCAGATTTCTTTTTGTGAATAAAAATCTTTATTACCTTTGCGCCGGATTTTGTAAAATGAATAAACATAAATACTAAAATATCGTTTTTATGAAGAGACATAATATATTAGATTTAAGTGTGTGTTGCTTGTTAGTTATAGGCATGAATTCTTGCTCTATGTTAGGGATAGGCGGAAGTAGACAAGTTGGTAGGTCCAATACTACGGGGTGGGCTTATAATGACCCGAAAACCGGAGGGATGGAGTATAAGGGGTACGGTGTGGCTCAAAAAACGGGTCCCGGCCTAGTTTTTATTCCTGGTGGAAGTTTTGTGATGGGACGTAATCAGGATGATGTCATGGGAGATTGGAATAATTCTCCGAGGCATGTTACCATCGCCTCCTTTTATATTGATGAACACGAGGTAAGAAATGTGGATTGGCTGGAGTATCTTTATTGGCTTGGCAGGACGTATGTCAGCTATCCGGAGGTGTACAAAAGGGCTGTGCCTGACACATTGGTATGGCGTAGTCAGTTGGCATATAACGAGCCTATGGTTAAAAATTACCTGCGCTATCCTTCGTACGGTGAATATCCTGTTGTTGGTGTTTCATGGGAACAAGCAAGTGAATATTGTGTTTGGAGAACTGACCGTGTAAACGAACAAATTCTGATTCAAGCGAATGTGCTTTTTGCAGATATTGAAAACCAAAAAGATGAGAACGTTTTTACGACTGAATCGTATTTGAGCGGGCAATATGTTGGCTCTGTAAATAAAAATTATAAGGGCTTGGGTAAAGAGCCGAGAGCTGTTAGATGGGAAGACGGACTTCTGCTTTCGGATTACCGTTTAGCAACCGAAGCTGAATGGGAATTTGCCGCTTATGGAACGATTACAACGAATGAAAGGGTTGCCTCTGGACAGCTTTATCCGTGGGAAGGCACTTACCTGAGAAATGTGAAAAAAGAATTTAGAGGAAGAATGATGGCTAACTTTGTAAGAAGTAAAGGCGATTATATGGGAGTAGGTGGACGTGAGGCTAATGACGGATTTGAATTTACGGCACCGGTAAAGTCTTTTTGGCCTAATGATTATGGTCTATACGACATGGCGGGAAATGTAAATGAATGGGTAGCTGATGTATATCGTCCGCTTTCTTCTCACGATATTTCTGAACTCAATCCCTTCCGTGGAAATGTCTTTCAAACGACTTTATTAGATGCTGACGGTAATGCAGCGCCAAAAGATAGCTTGGGACGTATGCGTAAACGCAACCAAACAGACGCTGAATTGGCTACTCGGGAGAATTATAGAGTTTCCGATAACAGAAACTTTAACGATGGTGATGTAAAATCACGTATTACTGCAGAGGGTGATTGGAAGGGCGAAGAGAAAGCAGGCTCAGCCGATATGTATTATAGAACAACCACGGGCGAAGGCGAAATTACCAGTTTGATTGACGATGAGGCTCGTGTTTATAAAGGAGGTTCATGGAGAGACCGCCCTTATTGGTTAAATCCCGGTACTCGCCGTTTCCTGAGTCAAAAGAAATCAACCAATGACATCGGTTTCAGATGCGCAATGAGCCACAGCGGAGGTCTAACAACAGCCAGCAAATAAGTGGGAAGATAAAATGGGATAGATAAAGAGGGAAGATAAAGAGGGATAGATTATGTAACATACATATAGAGTAGGGACGTAGCATGCTACGTCCCTATATTTTTAATAAAATCACATCTAATTTTAATCGTGTCTCTACAAATTATATGGATATACCTTCGTTATATAGCAAATACATCAAAGGGCATTGCGTCTGTACTGATACGCGAAACATTTCCCCAGGGGATGTTTTCATCGCCTTACGGGGTGAAAATTTTAACGGCAACGAGTTCGCTCACATCGCCATTGAGAAAGGAGCCTTGCTTGCAATTGTAGACACCAGTTTTGATGCTCGTGTTGATACAGATGCTTGTTTAAGTGCTGCGGGTGTAGATGCAACGGGTGAAAACTATATAACCGTTCCGAATACCACCTTGTTCTTGCAGGAAATAGCTCGTTATCATCGCCAACAATTAGGGATTCCGATTATCGGTATTACCGGTACGAACGGAAAAACGACAACCAAAGAGTTGTGCAATGCCGTCTTATCAACTAAATATAAAACTTTTGCCACCCACGGGAATTTGAATAACCATATCGGTGTCCCTCTTACTTTGCTGTCTATGAACGAGGAAACAGAAATAGGAATCGTGGAGATGGGAGCTAATCATTTGGGAGAAATCGCAGAGCTATGTAACATTGCTGAGCCTGATTATGGCGTAATTACAAACATCGGAGAAGCCCATATCGAAGGTTTTGGCTCATCTGAAAATATCATCGCAACCAAAAAAGCCCTCTACGATTATATTAAAGCAAAGGAGAAGAAAAGAGGGGAAAAAAGTGGGAAGGCAAATACAGGGAAAGTTTTTGTTTGCTCCGACGATGAATTGTTGATGCGTTTGTCTGCCGGAATGGATAGAATGACGTATGGGCAAAACGGCGATGCTGATGTTATGGGCGAAATTACACAAAAGCTCCCTTATTTAGAATACACCTTCCACAATACCAACAACCCTACAACCCATCAGCCCATCATTAGAACGCATCTTACGGGAGGCTACAATTTTGGCAATGCGATGGCTGCTGCCTGCATTGGAACGTTTTTTGGAGTCCCCACAGAAAAAATACAACAAGCTATTGAGGCCTACAAACCATCCAATATGCGTTCGCAAATCATTAAAACAGAGACTAATACAGTTATTCTCGATGCCTACAACGCTAACCCCAGCAGTATGAAAGTCGCCCTTGAAAACTTTGCCGATTTCAAAGATAATACGAAAATAGTTGTACTCGGTGAGATGTTGGAACTTGGAAAAGCAAGTCCCCACTATCACGAAGAAATTATCCGGTTCATATCCAAATATGACTTCAAGCAAGTGTTTCTGGTAGGTAAAAACTTCGAAAACATGGGAAGTAATTTACCTCATGTTCACCGTTTTGCTAATACAACAGAAATTATTTCACACTTTAAGCAACATCCTATCAAAGATTCCTTTATCTTTGTGAAAGGTTCCAGAGGAAATAAACTCGAAGATATCGTAGGATTTTTATAACGACAAACGATGAACGGTGAAAATGAACGGCAAACATGAGTGATAAACGGCAAACGATGAACGGTGAAAATGAACGGCAAACATGAGTGATAAACGACAAACGAGAGACGATGAACGATAGAATTGTAATAATACCGACCTACAACGAAAAGGAAAATATTGAGGCCATCATTTGCACTGTATTTTCATTAGAACCTGCATTTGATATTTTGATAATAGATGATAATTCTCCGGACGGAACTGCCGCTCTTGTGAAGAAATTACAAGCGGAATACCCTCAGTTACACCTCATTCAGCGAACAGGGAAACTCGGATTGGGAACAGCATATATTGTTGGTTTTGAGTGGAGTTTATCACACGGATATAATTTTATTTTCGAGATGGATGCTGATTTTTCACACAATCCTAATGATTTAGTTAAATTGTATAATGCCTGCTTGGATGGTGCAGATATGGTAGTTGGGTCGCGCTATGTGACGGGCGTAAATGTAGTCAATTGGCCGATGGGACGGGTACTGATGTCTTACTTTGCATCAAAATATGTTCGATTCGTTACGGGCATGAAAATACACGATGCAACTGCTGGTTTTGTATGTTACACACGTAAAGTATTGGAAACCATCGACTTTAATCACATTCAATTCAAAGGGTACGCTTTTCAGATTGAAATGAAATTTACTACGTGGACACTCGGTTTTACAATAAAAGAAGTCCCCATTATTTTTACTGACCGCACCTTGGGCACTTCCAAAATGAGCGGTGGCATCTTCACAGAAGCTTTCTTAGGGGTCATCCAGTTGAAACTGCGAAACATCTTTCGTAAAAAAAATCGCAGGAGGGCAAGGGGGGCACTTAACAGTACTCAGCACTAAGCCATACAAGTATAAAAGCATGAAAACACTCATAAAAAATGGTATAGTCGTCAACGAAGGACTGATTTTTAAAGCGGACATCATTATTGACAATGACAGCATTTCCGATATTGTAACACATCCTTATTTAGATTCGGATTCAGATTCCGGTTCAGATGAGCAGAAGGATGCCCCCCATTTGGATGCTTCCTTGTATTCTGAAATAATTGATGCAGGAGGCGCATACGTAATACCCGGCATCATTGATGATCAGGTGCATTTCCGCGAACCCGGATTGACCCGTAAAGGCGATATCATGGAAGGTAGTCGGGCAGCAGCAGCAGGAGGGGTTACCTCTTTTATGGATATGCCAAATGTAAATCCACCTACCGTCAGTCTGCAATTATTGGAAGAAAAACAGCAACTTGCAGCCCAAAAGTCAGCCGTAAATTATTCGTTTTACCTTGGTGCAAACTCCGATAATTTAGAAGAAATAAAACGGGTCAATAAGCTGACTACATGCGGTTTAAAAATTTTTATGGGTTCCTCTACCGGTAATATGTTAGTGGATGATGTCAGTGTATTGGAAGCCATTTTTGCAGAATCACCACTATTAATCGCCACCCACTGCGAAGATACGCCCACTATCAATCAAAATTTGGCAACCTATCGGGCAAAATACGGCGATGACATCCCCCCTGCTTGCCACCCACTGATTAGAAGTCGTGAAGCTTGCCTGAAAAGCTCAAGCCTCGCTGCGAGAATTGCCCATAAATACAACAGTCGCCTGCATATTCTGCATTTAAGTACAGCAGATGAACTTCCCTTGTTGGATAAGGGAGACAAGGGTGCCAGAAAAACGAAACGTATCACGGGGGAGGCGTGCATTCATCACCTATGGTTCAACGATTCGGCTTATGCTGAAAGGGGCAATTTCGTGAAATGGAATCCGGCCATCAAGACTGAAAACGATAGACAGAGCTTGCTGAAAGCAGTAAATGACAATGTCATAGACATTATTGCAACCGACCATGCACCCCATACCTTAGAAGACAAAAACGGACTGTACGCTCAAGTTGCCGGTGGCGGTCCGATGGTACAACATTCACTGATTGTGATGCTTGAGTTGATGAAACAGGGGGCGATTTCATTAGAAACGCTCGTGGATAGGATGGCTCATGCTCCAGCGGATATTTTTCATATAAAGGGAAGAGGATATCTGCGCAAAGGCTATAAAGCGGATATTTGCATTTTTAAGGAAGTTCCCACCGACGAGCCATACATCATAAGTAAGAACAATATTCTTTATAAATGTGGCTGGTCGCCCTTAGAAGGCTTGGAATTTTCCTTTAAAGTCCAAACAACATTCGTCAATGGCAAAAAAGTATATGCTGATGGGACGTTTTTTGACGATGTGAGGGGTGAAATGCTGCAATTTGAGTAAATGATTGGTGATTTTATTCTGTTTCTAGATCAAACAAGCGCGTCATTTCTTCTATCACGGGATTGAGTTTTACGAAATGTTCATACTTATCTTTGGTTGTTACAAACAGAGTTTTTTCTTCCTTTTGTTGCCCATCATATAAGTCGATGTCTAACTGTATTTTGCCGTTATTCAACACTTTAACGAGAAAATTGCGGATGGACACCTTTATGGTTTCTACTTGGGCCTTTTGCAAGGAGTTGTCAACACGGATGCTTATCTTTTCCTCTTCAATAAGCGGTGCACGCGATTTCAAGGCAATAGCCACACTTTTCTCGGGGTTCATTTCGGCAATATAACGGTCTAAGGCGGTAACGAGCTGCTCTGTATCAAAGGGAGTACTGTTATTGTTTTCTTCCAATTTCAGCTCTCTATCCTTGGCGTTCGTAGAAGTAGTGGCACGAAGGGAAGTGTCCGAAAGTGCCTCTTTGATGCTAAATGAACTTTGTAGTTTATCTTGGGTGGGTGCTTGCGCCCCGAGTGCTGCTACATCAGAGATAGCAGCGACCGATGCGGATGGTGGTATGGGAGGAGTTGAATTTTGCGGGTTGGAGAAATTCTCATTAAATCCTTCTATTTTCAGTAGGACATCTTGATAAAGTCTCTTTTGAGGGGGGAGTTCAACTGATTGGCTCAGACTTTTTTTTTTTCTATCAATTCATTAATTTGGCAAAGTTTTATGAGCGCCAATTCTACGCATAAACGTTTTTCTATACGCGATTTATACTGCATTTCACATTGTTCTGCTATTTTTAAAGCCTCGTAAAGAAAAGTGATAGAACATTCGGCAGCTTGTTTAACGTAACGTTCTTTGATGGAAGCACTTACTTCTAACAATTGCACAGTAATCGTATCTTTGGCGACCAATAAATTTCTGAAATGCTTGCTTAAATCCGAAACCAAATGAATAGCATCGAAGCCTTTTTCATAAATTTCATTCAGAAGCAACATACTTTCAGCAATGTTTCCCTCATAAAACAAGGACGTAAACTTGAAATAGTAATCGTAATCCAGCACATTCAGATTCTCAATTACCTTTGCGTAGGTGAGATGTTTCCCGCAAAAAGCAACTATCTGGTCAAAAATGGAAAGAGCGTCACGCATTGCTCCATCCGCTTTTTGAGCAATCACATCCAAAGCCTCTTCTTCTGCTGTTACCTCCTCTTTGGCAGCTATATATTTCAGGTGTTCCACGGTATCACTCACTTTCATGCGGTTGAAATCATAAATCTGACAACGTGACAATATCGTAGGTAAAATCTGATGTTTTTCCGTCGTTGCTAAGATAAATATGGCATGGGCAGGCGGCTCTTCCAATGTTTTTAAGAAGGCATTGAAGGCACTTTTACTCAACATGTGCACCTCATCGATGATGTAAACGCTGTATTTACCAATCTGGGGAAGTATCCGTACCTGTTCCACCAAGTCGCGAATATCATCCACCCCATTATTGGAGGCTGCATCTAATTCGTGAATATTCAGGGAACGACCGCTGTCAAAGGATTTACAGGATTCACATTCGTTGCACGGTTCTGCATTTTCTTTCAGGTTCATGCAATTAATAGTCTTGGCAAAAATTCGGGCACAAGTGGTTTTACCAACTCCCCGAGGTCCACAAAAGAGGTAAGCCTGAGCAAGTTGATGCCCCATAATCGCATTCCTCAAAGTAGAAGTAATGGAAGGTTGCCCCACCACAGTGTCGAAACTGGCCGGTCGATATCTTCGTGCTGAAACTATAAAATTTTCCATTTAACCTATAAATCTATTTTCCCACTCTGTCATCCTCTGTCACCCTCTGTCATGTTCGTTAGCATATCCTTCCTGTTGGGGATTGCGGGTCCCAATGATAGTCTCTTTTAGTTGTTTTTACGATTTTCAATAAAAGCCTCTATCGCCATTGTCATCGATGGATTTTGTGGCGAGGGAGCTATATCCAAGCGAAAACCTTCCTTTTCAACGGCTTCGGCTGTCGCTTCTCCAAAGGCGGCGATGATAGTCTCCTTTTGCACAAAATCAGGAAAATTCTGCTTTAGTGATTTGATTCCCATCGGCGTATAAAAAGCGAGCATATCGTAATCCTTGATATTCTTTACGACATCCTTCATATCGGCTACCACTGTCCTATACAACACAAATTTCGTATAGGTTAGGTGGAGTTTATCCAAAAGTGCCGGAATATTTTCTTTGTGAACATCAGACAAGGGCAATAGGTAAGTTTCGTTCTTGTGTTTGAGCAAAATCTTTGTCATATCCTCCATGCTTTTATTCCCGTGAAAAATCTTTCTCTTCCGGTAAACAATGTATTTTTGCAGATAGAATGCGATGGATTCCGAAGTACAGAAATACTTCAGCTCATCGGGGATAATGACCCGCAATTCCCCACATAGCCTGAAAAAATGGTCGATAGCCGTCTTGCTTGTAAAAATGACAGCCGAATGGTCTAAAATCTCTATCTTATTAAATCGAAACTCCTTCACTGTGACGTTTTCCACTTTTATAAAGGGGAAAAAATCCAATTCCAATCCATATCTCTTTGCCAAATCAAAATACGGCGACTTCTCATTGTCAGGTTTTGGCTGAGAAACCAATATTCTCTTTATTCCCAAGGCAAAATATTTTAAACTATTATTACTCTATCAAAGTATGCACCACTTTATATAACGCCAATATGGGTACAATTTCAAGGGCGCAAAGGTACAAAATTAGATAGAAAACTGAAACTTTATTTGTGAAGAAAATTGAAATCCATCGCAAAATCTTTTTAACATAGAAGCATATTATAGAAATAAATAGGACGTATAGCAAGGGCTCCGTAGCATAAGAGGGCATAAAAAACAGGACAAACAGAGTGGGTATAACGACAAGCCCGATGATAATATGATGTATCCAAATATTCAAAATTGATTCGTTCGTCATCTCTTGCGACTGAAATATCCACCCCGAAAACGAAACAACGGAGATAGAAAATACATGAACACAGCATAGAAAGCCTACCACAGCGAGGATAAATAAGATATCCTGTTCCCTATCCAACACGAATGCAATTGATATGGCTAAGGCAGAAAAAGAGAGGACGAGGCCTAACAGATAATCAAAAAAAAGAGAATTTATTTTGTTATTTTGAAGGAAGCGAAGATTTTGTTGCATCAAAAAAGAATTAAACCATAAAGGGAGTAGCGACTTGTCCCGAAGGCGGAAAAACGTAAAAACAAGAAGTGTACCGATGATATACAAAAGAAAACCGAGGCTTCCTTCGTCTCGTACCACCTCTACATGGGGCAAAAATTCCCGCAAGGGAATCGGAATTTCATTTGTATTTACAACTACTGTATCAAATTCGTTTTGCATCATTTGTCGAAAACAATACCGTTTTTCTCTTAAAACCGCAAAGATAATCATAATGAATATGAAATACACAACGAATAACGGTAAATTTGTCTGATATTTTTATGCGTTTGTGTGTAATTGGAATTTTCGTGCTAACTTTGTCCGTCCATAATAAGAGAGAACAAGAAAGGGTTAGAAACACCGCAGTAACAAAGTAGAAGAGAGCACGAATGGGTAAAGATTACAT
>BNXR01000005.1 GCA_025999735.1 Bacteroidia bacterium
TGCTATAATTATCAGCAGAACTTGTTTAATAATAACGTATTTGACCCCTACGATTTTGCCAAAATAATGGGCTATGATTCAAGTTATTTGCGACACAAACATCCTAATCCGGTATTTATGGAAGACTTTAAGAAGATGTCCAAAGAACAGCAAGAAGAGCATTTAGACAAAAAATATACCTGCTTTGAAAGCAACATAGAAAATGCACTATACTCCCTATGGAAAAAAGAAATTCTATTCTCGTACGGAGCAAAGTTTTACAACAAAACCGACAACGAAGAAATATTAGAGGCATTTCAAAATACAAGGTTGATAATTATTCATGATTTACAGGCAATAACTGTCACAAGTGGAAAAACTAAACAAAAAAAGAAGATATACACACTAACATTAGATGACCGATTTTTACATAATCTTACAAAATATTTTATTCGTGGCAAAATAAATTCAGTGGTGGAATTACGTAAATCCAAATTAGATATACTCTATCTAAAAATGTTACAAGAAAAAGAAAATGCCATATTCAACAAAATAACCGATGTAGAAATTAAATTTGAGACTATTTGCCATTGGTGTTGTATTCCGAATAAGAAAAATGATAAAACAGATATACCTCCTAAAAAACGCAAACAATGGGTAATGGAAGCCTTACAAAAAGTCAATAATTGTACTGACTTAAATTATACCTTTTCTGCCAAAACAAGTAGAGGACAGAGATTTCCATATACCATTCATGTACATTTTAATCTTGATATAGCTGCTATAGCAAAGAAAAAAAATGAGAATAGAGCAGACTTGATATACATTTTTGATGAAACCCTACATCGTGACCTTATAAAACTTTGGAAGGAGGGAATATGCACAGAAAAAAATGCTCTCGCCATAAACAAACAAGAATTTTATAAATGGCTGCACGAAGATAAAAATTACGAAGAAAAAAAGAATGTTTTTATGATAAGTTATTTCAAAATATTTGGTAAAGCAGAGGGTACACAAAGTAGCTTATACCAAAGAAACAAAAAATTTGAAACCTTTTACAAAGAATGTATTACAAATCAGCCCGTATCAATACATTTCTGTGAGGAAGATGTAACTACCTTATTAGCAAAGAACTATAATTTATGAAAACTGACAACATAGAAAAACATAGTCGCATCGTTCTCGTTAGGTTCACGCCTTCCGAATACGCTACTTTGGCAGCTATTCAGCGCAAAACGCACTACAACATGAGCCGTTTCATCCGCACGGTACTGTTAGAGAAAAGTCCCAATATATTGGATAAGGAAACAGCTAAGAACTATAAAGAGATTTTGAAATTTGTGCAGTATATCAGCAATAACGTCAATCAAATTGCAAAAGCCCATAATGCTTTGCTCAAAACGAAACCGAATATGACGGAGAAAAACAAAGAAGTGATAAAACAAACAATAGAAATCATGCAACTTTGGGACAGTAATAAAAGCCGTTTATTGCAAGTTCCGCACGTGCCCAAGCACGAAAAATAAACAAAAGACAAGATAAACGACAAGATAAAAGCAATGATAGAAAACATGATAGAAAACATGATAGCAAAACAGCTTAGTGCCAAGCGCAGCTTCGGCGGGGTTATCCGGTATAATGAGAAAAATGCGAGCGAACTGCTCGAAATAGAAAATTTTCCAACGGATGACATCGAACTGTTTCGTGATTGCTTGGAAACATACACTGCACTTGGTAATGTTAGAGAAGATAAAGTATTTCATAACGTTTTGTCGTTTCCCCTGGGCGAGGTGCTGACAAATGATGAATATAAAGCGATAACAAAAGACTATATGAAAGGGCTTGGTTACGGACAGCAGCCATACGCAACGTTTCTACATACAGATAAAGAACATTTGCACTTGCATATTGTTAGTAGTTGCGTGGATTTCAACGACCCCCAATATCGAAAAATAGACGATTACATGAGTAAAATACGCAGTTTTTGTGTCGGTGCCATTATCGAACAGAAATATGACTTAGAAAGTGTGTTGAAAAAGAAACTACCGGTGTTTTTACAAAACAAAGTAAATGGCTTTTTCGAGCAGGATAAAGATATGGAGGAGTATTTTAAGCACTGGCGAAAAGATTTAAAACCTCAATGGGTACACGATTATACAACCGAAAACAAGCCGGTGAATAGTAAACTTGTGCAACAGGTAAACGACATGGTTGAAGCAGCCATGCGCGAAAAACCCCGCAGTATTGCACAGCTAAAAAAAATATTAGAACCAAATAAAGTAGAGATTATAGAGGCTATCAACAAGAAAACAGGCAAGCAACAAGGGCTTTTGTTTACCTATCATAGGCAAAACCCAACGAATGCGACCGCAGAACTTGTAGAAAAAGGCATCCCGTCAAGCAAATTGCCTTGCTTTTCCGAGATACCGCTGATGCAGCAATTAATGAGCAATAGAAAAGAGTACAAGGCAGCAAAAACATACATTTCAAAGCAATTAGCGTGGATATTGAAAAAGGCAAAAGACCGCGAGGAACTGCAAAAAACGTTAGAAACAAAGGATATTGGAGTTACGTGGCATGAAAACAAAGGGGGCATTTATGGAGTTTCCTTTACTTACAAGAACATGACACTAAAAGGGTCAGAAATAGGCAAAAATTATACAATGGACAAGATTACGGCATTTATATTACTCAATTCTCAGCAATCAGCCTTACAGCAGCAACAGCGTGATGCTACTGCAAGACAATCGCAAAATACTTCCGGTAGTTTGGGTGGCGCAACCGGTAAAAGTAAAGACGATAGTGACGAGGACGAGGATGACGAAGATGAAGTTACCGGCAAACACATTAAAATTAAACGCAAGTAAATGATTTTCTTATATATAAGCAATTAAATTTTAGTATCATGGCAAAACAATTAACAAAAGGAACAGAAAAAAAAGTCCAATTAAGTAATAATGATTGGCGGAAGGAACAATTAAGAGGCATTGTAGCACAATATACAACCCTCGATGATTTGGATGCGTTTTGGGAACGCAATCAGAAAGCCCTTGACGGTTTAATAAAAGGACAATCCGTGAGCGATGTAATGACAGGATTTAGGGCAAAAAAGAATCCAGAAAAAGCGTATGACGCACGTTTAGAACTAATATACACAAAAAAAGCAGATGGAAATTATAAACTTAAACCACACCTACATTTCAAGCAAAATGAATTGATTATCTCCAATACTTTAACGTTGAAAACCGCCAATACGGCGGAAGTATTACATCCAAAGAATTATCATGACGGTTATTTAGAGTTTTCGGCTGAAATGATGAACGGTAGAAAGATAGATTTTTTACTTAACACTGAACAGCTGGATGAATTGCATACAGAAAATGCACTATCTCAAGCTATACTGGATAAAAATTCCAAATATTCTTACGAAATACAAACCATAAGAAATAAAGTGGATGGCAGTATTGGGAAATTAACGGTTTTTGAAGTTGAAACATTAGAACTCTCCCCCCAAAATATGGAGCAGTTAAAAGAAAACGGACGGCTCGACCACACGCTAAAAGTAGGGGAAGGGAAAGCGGAACGACATTTTTTTGTAGCCGTAGATAGGGAACTGAACAGACTTGCTTTTACACCGGTAAGTATCATTACCAATACGTTGAATAGTTTTAAAAATATCAAACTTACGGACGAAAACAAAGCAGCCTTGATACGAGGCGAGAAGACGCCAATCCTTATGCCTTTCACCGATAAAGAAGGAAAACAACAAAAAGAGAATGTCTTGATGTATTTTGACCCCGTGCGTAAAAATATGAAAATTGAATACCCTCAAAAAGAGCCTAAGCAAGAACAAAAACAAGAGCAGAAAACCATCAAGAAAGTAGAAAAGTCAAAAGCCTTGCTAAATGTAGAAAAAGCCACACAGACACAAGCGCAGGCACCCGCAAGACGACAAAAACAAGGACAAATCATTTAATTACAGCATTATGGAAACAAACGAGAACAGAGAAATTTTTTCAGAGCTGGAAGCAATGCTTACCGATTATGGTGATTTAATCAACAACCATTTCGATAGGTTTATAGATGTAGAATTTGGAGGGCGAATAGATGATTTAAATAAACATATTG
Source organism: Bacteroidia bacterium (assembly GCA_025999735.1). Classification (GTDB taxonomy): domain Bacteria; phylum Bacteroidota; class Bacteroidia; order Bacteroidales; family Marinifilaceae; genus JAISHE01. Next base: position 4,108 of record BNXR01000005.1, read on the forward strand.
ACCAAATGGTAAATCAAGGGACAAAAGAGGAGTTGGGAGAGTTTCAAAACCAACTCGGCACCCACCTTTCCGAGTGGTTAAAAAATGATGTTTATCATCAAATAACCCCCGATGCGCTAAGCAACGTAGTAATGAGTAACAAATACTTATCAACTCCCCAAACAATAGAAGCTAGCATCCTAAAAACCTGCGAATATAGTGTTTTCCCGCGGTTAGAAAATTTCTTTATCAATATGGGAAACCATGTATATGTCCATCCCGAAGGATTTCAAGATGAATGTGCATCTTTAACCAAAAAATGGACAGAAGGAAAAACACCGGAACAGCAAAAGTTCATAACCGATACTTTTGAAAAAGCAATCCTTGATTTTACCAAAGACTACGTTAGCAAACATCCTGACCTTGTCGAGAAACTTGCCAATAACCCCGAAATGATGGAGAAATTACAGGCTTTTCAAAGTCTAAAAGTAGCTCCACAAACCCAAACAGCCCAAACAACAATACTCGCGCCAAAGGAAAAAGAAGAAAAGAAAGAGTACGGAACAATAAAAACGACGTTGAACGGTATAAAAAAAGCCGGTGGGACCCTTTTAAATGCCCTGCTCCCATACAAAGCTCCTCAATTAGTGGAAGATGTCGCCCTCGTCGCCGAGTTCCTGCTTGACTGCCTATTCGGAGGCGTGAAAGGATTGGTAAACGGTATTAAATCAGATGTCAAAGAAATCAAGCAAGAACAGAATGAGAACGAAATAATACCAAAGGGAGAAGAAATACTAAAAACTAACAAAGAAGAACAAGAACAGGTAAAAACAGAACAAGAACAGCAACACCCCTCTCTCATCAAAGCCGAAGAAGTGAAACAATGGACACCCGAACTCGCTTTAGAAGCCGTCAAACAAAACGGTATGAACTTAAAGCATATTCCCGAAAAGATGGTTTCAGAAGAATTGTGCTTTGCCGCCGTTGCAAATAAAGGTGAGGCTTTACAGTTCGCTTTGGATAAATTAAAAAACGCTCCCCTGTGCGATGAAGCGATGAAAGAAAACCCTAAGATTGCATTTCTCTATGTTCCTGACCACATTAAAACGCCCGAAATGTGCGAAAATGCCGTCAAAGCAGACGGTTTGAATTTACAGCACGTACCACGAGAGAAAATAAGCCAAGACCTCTCCAGAACTGCCGTTGAGACCTTGGGTAAAAGTTTGGAATTTGTACCGGTGATTTATCGCGATAAAGATATGTGTACCTTGGCTGTCAAACAAGAAGGTACAAACCTCAAATTTGTCCCCGATAAACTTAAAACAAAGACCATTTGCACCATTGCACAAGAACATTCAACGCAAAACCTTAAAGAACACTTTCCTAAAAACGGCTTTGCGCCGGAAAAATGTACTCGCAGTGCCACCTTACAGAAAGTCGAAAGCATGACCCAAACAGTAAGACCACAAATTGCACCCAAACAAAATAACTCTTTAAAATTATAATGCCATGGAAACTCCCCAAACGATAGAAGATAGCATCCTAAAAGACTGTGAATATAATGTTTTCCCGTTTGTCGGACACCATTTGTCGTATTTTTTTAACCATCTGGAAAACCATATATATTTCAACCACCCCAGATACGAGTCCGCCGTGAAAGAGTTTCAAGAGCAATGCGCATCTTTAACAAAAAAATGGACAGAGGGAAAAACACCTGAACAACAAAAGTTCATAACCGATACTTTTGAAAAAGTCATCCTTGGTTATACCAAAGACTACCTTAACAAAAATGCAACAGATGGCGAGCAACTTGTCTATAATTACCCAATGATGAAGAAATTAAAGGCTTTTCAAAGCCTAAAAGTAGCTCCACACCAAACAGCAACACTCGTACTAAAGGAAAAAGAAGAAAAGAAAGCGGACGGAACAATACAAAAGACATGGAACAGCATAAAAGAAACCGGTGAAACCTTTTTTAATGGACTGTTCCCATACAAATCCCGTCAGTTAGTGGAAAATGTCGCCCTTGTTGCCGAGTTCCTGCTTGACTGCCTATTCGGAGGTGTGAAAGGGTTGATAAACGGTATTAAATCAGATGTCAAGGAAGAAATACAGAAAACAGAATGAGAATGAAATAATACCGAAGGGAGAAGAAAAACAATCAACAGAGAAAGAAAAAACACAAAATAACTCTTTAAAATTATAAATCATGAGAGACTTAAATCTTACTCCTAACATTGACGGTCACACGTTACACTATGATGGCCAATCTGACTCGTATTTCTTTTCAAAAATTTATTTGTATGATGATGTGGTAAATATTTCTGATAATACGATAGATTTTTCTGCTGATATATCCAAGTACGAGGACGAAGGCTTTAGCTTGTATTCAATTGACCCTACTACTAATGATACCTTGATTGTTACATATAGAACTGAAGAAAAGCAAGCAATGGTAAATGGTATTAAATCGAATGTCAAAGAAGAATTACCAAAGGGGAAAGAAAATATAGAACAAGCACAACAGCCCCCCATCAAAGCCGAAGATGTGAAACAATGGACACCCAAACTCGCTTTGGAAGCCGTCAAACAAGAAGGTACAAACCTAAAATTTGTCCCCGATAAGCTTAAAACAAAGACCATTTGTACGTTAGCACAGGAACATTCAACGCAAGACCTTAAAGAATATTTTCCTAAAAACGGTTTTGCACCGGAGAAATGTGTCCGCAGTGCCACCTTGCAGAAAGTCGAAAAAATGACAAATGTACCAAAGAGAGAAGAAATTCAAAAGCCTAAAAACTCTTTAAAACTCTAATACCATGCCCAAATCAAAGGACTCAAAGGAACTTATTTATATCGGAATTGGCGGTGCGTTTATTGGCTGCTGCATTACTCTTTTGGAGTTATATTATAATAATTATCAGCTCATCGCTCGCCTGCACTTGAACATTAGCATTTTTGACAGCTATTTAGCATCTCATCCCTTTTGGGATTTTCTACAAAACAATATTTGGGTGCGCCTGATTGTCATTGGAGCATGGGCAGCTATGCTCTTTTTCCCTACTGCCGCCGAAAAGAAAGGCAGTGCCTACCCGTATATCCTAAAATTAATCCTCTATTGTGCCGTATTCTATTTCCTGCGGTGGCTGAATATCATCCTACCAGCTACTCCCGCCCAAATAATCAATATACTCGGCTCTCTATTCCTCATTATCCCCATCATTCGCAAATTCGTTTTCCTCTCCCGCTACCTCTCATTAGTGGATACAGGACTTGATAACGACAAAAACGCCGATGGGTTTGAACAAACCGAAGAACTTATTACCAACGAATATTCCGTAAACCTCAAATACCTATTTACTTATAAAGGTCAAACCCGTACCGGGTACGCCAATTTCGTCAATCCTTTTCGGGGAACTATTACACTCGGTACGCCGGGTAGTGGTAAAACCTACGTCAGTCTGGAAGAATTTATACGGCAATTCATTCAAAAAGGGTACGCTGCCGTCATATATGACTACAAAGACCCTGCCCTCAGTGCCTTAGCGTATTCCTACCTGCGCGATTATCAAATTTCCAAAGGAGACCAAAAACCGAAATGGGGCTACATCTCCTTTAAAGACCTTAACCGCACGTATCGCAGTAACCCGATGAAGGGAATTGTTACAAACGAAGATGCCAACGACTTTGCCGAAGTGCTGCTCTTGGCTCTTAACCACAATATGGCGGAAAAACAAGGAGACTTCTTTGGCGAAAGTGCCAAAAACTATACCGCCCTCGCCATTTTTGTACTCGGCGTACTGTTTGAAGGCAAATATCAATCCCTGCCTCACATCCTTACATTGATAGGGTCGCCCATTGAAGATTTGTTCCCCATTTACGCACTGTTAAGTGTCTTCTATCCCTCTTTACAATCCATTTCAAACACCTTTATCGAAGCTTTTAATCAAGGAGCCATCGAACAGGTGCAAGGACAGGTTGCAAGTGCCCGTATCGGCTTAGCACGTATCAATAACCCGCTCCTTTGCTATGTGATGACCGAAGACGAGGAGCACCCCGAAGAAAATATAAGCCTCGAGGTGAATAACAAAGAAAATCCTACCGTCCTTTGTATCGGAAACGACCCACAAAAAGACATTATTCTTGGCTTGGCAAACAGTGTCTATCTGTCAAGGTTGGCGAAAGTGGTCAATAAAAAAGGACACCCCACGCTCTTTGGCATTGATGAGCTGCCGACGGTTTTCATTAAAGGACTTGATACCCTCATTGCAACCGCTCGTAGCAACAAAGTAGCCGTTTCACTCGGTTTTCAAGACTTTACCCAACTTGTCAGGGATTATGGCGAGAAAATAGCGAAAGCAATTATCAATACCTGCGGCAATTTAATTTCCGGCTCCGTGAAGGGACAAACTGCCAAAGATTTATCCGACAGTTTCGGTGAAAAGAAATTTAATAAAAAAGGCAAGACCGTGAGCAGTGAAGGTGATGTTTCTTTTAATATTAATGAGCAAAAGGAAAAGAAAATCCCCCAAGACGTCATAGAGGAACTCTCACAGGGTACGTTTGTTGGTCGTACGATGGACGAAATGGATAAATCCATCAATTTCAAAGTCTTTCACGGTAAATTTATCATTGACCCGGAATGGAAGAAAATCAAACATGACATTCCCACTTTGCGCAATCTGACGGAAAGAGACCAAAGCGAAATCACCCAACGGGCACAGATAAAAGTGAAGAACGATATACAACTTTTTTTGAACGAGGTTGGGGCAGTAGCAAAACAATACGCAACATTGTTTAAAGAATACACCATGCCTGTAGTCAAAAAGAAGAATGAGACACCCCAACTGATATGTCTTGACCGCTTTGTGGGCAATCCCGAAGACCCGGAATTGCAAAAACAATTTGTCGTATGGTTGGAGGCTGCATATATTGTTGTGGGTGATTTTAAAGCTCTGTACTTAGTGAATGATTATCTCAATGACGAAGATAAATTTGACTTACTCCTTACAAATGTCTATAAAACGAGCATGGATAAGGTGCAAGTTGTAAAAGATGAACGCAAGAAATTAAATCTCATGGATTTAGAGAGTGTGCAAAAGCGCATCAAAGATGAGGGGATTGATTTATCGGGGTCACAAGGGGATGAAAATGATGCGGTATAAAATTACCAAAGGGAAAGAATAAGATACAGACAGGGAAAGAACAATATAACAAAAAACAATTTGAAATGCAAAAAAACACTTTAATATTAATTTTATTTATTCACTTTTAAATTCATTTATTATGCAAAAAATTATCATTTCAGGAGTGCTTGGTGCAGATGCCACAAGCAAGGAAGTTGGCGAGAATGTCGTCGTGAATTTTAATGTTGCCGTGAACGAAAAACGAGGCAAAGATGAAAAAGAAGTTACTAATTGGTACGCCTGTTCACTATGGCGCACAAAAGGAAAAGACGGAGTCTCGCAATACCTCAAAAAAGGTAGCGGCGTTATCATTGACGGAACTCCCGACGTCGATGTGTGGGCAGACAAAGAAACCAAAGAACCCAAAGGGCAGATTAAAATCACCGTTCGAGACCTTGATTTTATGAGCGGGAACAAGAAAGAAACAGAATAAACCAATGGGCACTCTTAAAATTGAAAACTTTTAGGAGTGCCCATAAAATTACTAAAAGGAAGAAAATCAACCATACCCCATAAAATATACAAAATGTCCTACTCCAAAAAACAACACCTACTCCAAAACCTCGCTGTCATTGAGCGGATTTTAAATCAACACCTAACCACACCTGAAACCATTGAACTATTTAAAAATTATAGTGGTTTTGGAGCACTCAAATGTGTATTGCTACCGGCAGAAACAGAGGAAGACAAAAAACATTGGACTAAATCGGAGTTGGATTTATTCCCTTTGGTACAGGAACTGCACCAAACCATCCGCGAGAGTACTCAAAGTGAAATAGAATACAAAAAGTACATGGACAGCATCAAAAACTCTGTCCTGACAGCCTTTTATACACCCACAGAGATTGTTCAAGCTATTGCCAAAACTCTATCCGATGCCGGTATTACAGCACAAACCATCCTTGAACCTTCGGCAGGAGTGGGGCAATTTGTAGCAGATTTCAAAAATGTGTTTCCACAAAGTAGAATGGTGGCTTTTGAGAAAGACCTTATTACAGGAGAAGTTTTGGAACGCTTGTACCCCAATGAAAAGGTGTGGATAGATGGTTTTGAAAGCTATGGCTACTACGACAATCATTTTGATTTAGCTGTTTCAAATATTCCCTTCGGACAAGTCGCCGCACAAGACCCTGAATTTGCTACCGGCGATGCTATCCATAAACAGGCAGCCCGCTCTATACACAATTACTTCTTTGTGAAAGGTTTAGAAGCCATTCGAGAGGGAGGTATTATGGCTTTTATCACTTCACAAGGGGTTGCCGATGCCCCTGCCAATAAAGCCATCCGTGAGCACCTCATGCAAAACAGCAACCTCGTGTCAGCTATCCGCCTGCCCAATAACCTTTTTAGCGAAAATGCCGGTACCGATGTCGGCAGCGACTTGATTGTTTTACAGAAAAACAGAAAGAAAACAGAAATTACCGAAGGGGAAAGAAAATTTATTGAAAATACGCAAACCAAAATAAATACCCCCATTAATTCATATCTCTACGATAAAGCGAATATGGTTTATACCCATGCCCAAATTGGTAAGGATATGTACGGGAAACCAGCAGCTATCCTCACTCATAGCGGTGACGCAACAGGTATTGCCGACGATTTAGCCGTAAAACTTCAACGTGATTTTACAACTAATCTGAAGCTTGAACTGTATCAACAATTCATGCCGGGACAAAAAATTGAACAAGCCGCAGTAAAACAAAATGTACCAAAGGGAGAAGAAATAAAACAAGAGCAAAAACAGGATGAGAATAAAATAATACCCACCCCACAAGTCACCATTCCGCACCGACCCCGAAGACGATATGCCAAATCTTCCGATGCACTGCAATCACTGCAACTTTCATTTAATTTCTTTGACGAACCGGAAGTACCAAAGGGAGAAGAAATTAAACAAGTACAAGAACAGAATGAGAACGAAATAATACCAAAGGGAGAAGAAAGACTATCAACAGAGAAAGAAAAAGTACAAAATATACAAACACCGGCAGCTGCAGCTGCAGCTACAAAAATTTCTACAAAAACCAAAGCAGCCGCCAAACCCGTAGAATTTACCGGCATTCTTACCGGTTATATGCGCACCGGCTCTCTGGTGAAACAAAATGAACGTATCGGTACTATCTCTACCAATGAAGACGGAGACTACCTCTTTACCGCCCTTAAATTTAATGAAAAAGACCGCGCCAAATTTTCCGATTATATTAATATGCGCGATGCCTACTACTCCCTCTACGGCAAAGAACAAACTACACAAAAAGAAGATACAGAAGGAAGAAAAATACTCAATACCCTGTACGACAATTTTATTAGCAAATATGGCTCACTCAATAGTAAAAATAACGCACCACTCATTTCCTTAGATGCTAATCGCCTTGAAATAAAAGCCATCGAAATCAACCAAGACGGCAAATTTGTGAAAACCGATATTTTCCAAAAGCCCGTATCCTTTGCCGTTGATATTGAAATCAATACCCCCGAAGATGCTATGTTCGCATCCCTCAATATATACGGCAATATCCGCATGGACTATATGCAAGAAAAACTGAATATCTCAAAAGACGAAATACTGACAAACTTGGAAGGGAAGATTTTCTTTAACCCTCTTTGCCCATCACAGTACGAAGATGCTGCAAAATTCCTATCCGGTAATATCATCCAAAAAATTGAAAAGTTAAATACATACGCCAAAGACAATGATGCAAAAGACGGCGTTGACGAACGCTTGCAGTCATCCATTGCAGCATTGGAAAAAGTGCTCCCCGAAAAAATACCTTTTGACCTCTTGGAATTTAACTTCGGTGAACGGTGGCTACCTACACAAATATATGCCGACTTTGCCACCCATTTATTCAATACGAATATTCACATTACCTATCTACCGGCTTCCGATACCTTTAACGTCAGTAAAGAGAACAATAGCAGGTATCTGTATTCGCCCGAAATATCCGACAAATACCGTGTTTATACCGGAGCACGAAACTATGACGGACTTAAAATCATGGAATTTGCCCTGCAAGACACTACTCCCAATTTATCTAAAACCATTCGGGATGCTGACGGAAACGAAAAGAAAGTGGCAGATACTAAGAATATGCAACGTATCCATGCCCTCACAGACGAAATCCGTAGCGAATTTACAATATGGCTCTCCCGACAGTCACAAGAAAGGAAAGACGAAATCACAGACTTGTACAACAAAAAGTTCAATTGCTTTGTAAAACCCTCTTATGACGGCTCACACCAAACCCTGCCCAACCTCTCATTCCGGAAAATGAAGTATAAAGACCTCTATAAAACGCAAAAAGATGCCATTTGGATGCTCAAACAAAACGGCGGGGGCGTAATTGACCACGAAGTTGGAGGCGGGAAAACCCTCATAATGTGCTGCGCAGCACAGGAAATGAAACGCTTGGGTACTGCCAACCGCCCGATGATTGTCGGACTGAAAGCCAACATTCAACAAATTGCTGAAGCCTACCGCGATGCTTACCCCAATGCCCGCATTTTATATCCCGGCAAGGACGACTTTACAAAAACGAACAAAACAACGTTCATCAATAAAATCAAAAATAACGACTGGGACGTAGTCATCGTGACACACGAACAGTTCGGTATCATCCCGCAGTCGCTCGATGTGCAACTCAATATTTTGAATGAAGAATTACAAGCGGCCGAAGAAAGTCTTAAGGTTGCCAAACACGGTAAAAGTGCATCTAAAAAGCAATTGCGGGGTTTAGAAATCCGTAAATCAAACTTACAAGCAAAATTGGCAACCATAAACAGGCAAATTGAACAACGCAAAGATAATGATGTCCCCGACTTCCAAGAACTTGGCATAGACCATATCTTTGTCGATGAAAGCCACCAATTTAAAAATCTCATGTTCCAGACTCGCCACAATCGCGTGGCAGGTTTAGGTAATCCAAGCGGTAGCCAAAGAGCCTTAAACCTTCTCTACGCCATGCGCACCATTCAACAGAAAACCGGTAAAGACTTGGGGGCTACATTTCTAAGTGGTACGCCCATCTCAAACTCCCTCACAGAACTGTATTTGATATTCAAGTACCTGCGCCCCGAAGCTATGGCAGCACAAAATATCAATTCCTTTGATGCGTGGGCTTCCGTATATGCCAAAAAGACGGTTGATTACGAGTTTTCTGTAACAAGTGAAATCATCCAAAAGGAACGCTTTCGACATTTTATTAAAGTGCCGGAATTGGCGGCTTTTTACTCTGAAATTACCGACCACAAAACGGCAGAAGACATCGGATTGGATAGACCCGAAAAGAACGAAGTGCTCTACAATATTCCACCCACACCGCAGCAAGAGGAGTTTACACAAAAGCTAATCAAGTTTGCAAAAGACGGTGATGCCACTATCCTTGGCCGAACACAACTCACAGACAATGAGGAAAAAGCGAAGATGCTCATTGCCACTAACTACGCCCGCAAAATGTCCCTGGATATGCGTCTCATCAGTTCGGTACTCTATGATGACCACATTGACAACAAAGTATCTCATTGTGCCGGCAAGATTTTTGAGTATTACCGGAAATTCGATGAACAAAAGGGCACACAGTTTGTCTTTTCTGACCTCGGAACGTACAAAAAAGGGGAATGGAATGTGTATGAGGAACTCAAGCAAAAATTGATTTTCAAAGGCATACCCGAAAACGAAATCCGCTTTGTCCACGAGGCTACCACTGACACCAAACGCGAAGAATTGTTTAAAGCCATGAATGAAGGCAAAGTCCGTGTACTCATTGGCTCTACACAGAAATTAGGTACCGGCGTGAATGCACAGGCACGCGCCGTTGCCGTCCACGACCTTGATACCCCTTGGCGACCTTCCGATTTAGAACAGCGACACGGACGGGCTGTGCGCACAGGCAACGAGGTGGCGAAAGTGTTTAATAACAACAAAGTGGATGTATTTATTTACGCCACCGAACGGACATTAGACACCTACAAATTCAACCTTCTACAAAACAAGCAGCTCTTTATTTCACAAATAAAAAGCAACAGGCCGGGAGTGCGAAGTATTGACGAAGGGGCTATGGATGAAGATGCCGGATTGAGTTTTGCCGAGTACGTTGCCGTCCTATCCGGTGACACCCAACTCTTAGAAAAAGCACGTCTTGAAAAGAAAATTACGGCAATGGAAAGCGAGCGCACCAATTTTTATAATGACCGCTATCAAGGTGAAAAGAAAATCAAAGACATCACAGAGAACGTAGAAAAGAATAACGAGACTATTAAGCGGTTACAAAGCGATTTAAACGATTTTGAAAAGCATAAAAATGAGTCCGCCATACCCAAATTGGATGGCATAGAAAGTTCCAATGTGGAAGAAATAGGTAAGGAACTGCAAGAAATACAAGAAACAGCCCGCACAAGTGGTAATTTGAAAAAGATAGGTACTCTTTACAACGGTGCATTTACCTTGCTCGTAAAAACCGAAAGCAGTATGAAAGAGGGGTTTGACTTCACAGAGAACCGCTTTTATGTTGAAGGAGCAAACGACATCAAATATAATTACAATCACGGTATCCTTGCCCATGACCCCGAAAAAGCATGCCAAAATTTTACCAATGCCCTGCTTCGCATCCCCGAACTCATCGAAAACTACGAGACCAAAAATCACGAACTCCTCAAACCGCTGGAAGCCCTCAAAGCAATATCACAGGAAATATGGAAAAAAGAAGATGCCCTCAAAGCCCTCAAAGCCGAACTCGTAGATATGGAAACGAAAATGTCCACAGATATGCAAAATGAGGATGCCGGACAAGAGGTCGAAAATTTACCAAAGGGAGAAGAAATAAAACAGGAACAGGAACAGGAACAAGAACAGGATGAGAATGAAAGAATACCGAAGGGAGAAGAAAATGTTCAAAATTTACCAAAGGAGGAAGAAATAACACAAACACGAGGACAAGAACAGGATGAGAATAAAATAACGAACATACTAATAGATTGGAAAGACGACGACAATGTTCGCCGACAACTTGCAGATATATCGGGCATGGTAGCCCGAGACGAAAAATACCAAAACGCAATGCGCAATTCTGATAAGCAGAATGCTCGCTTAGAAAGCGACATAGTCCTTGAAAAGGTAATAATCAGTATCATGACAGACCACATGGAATTGTACAAGCAATTCAACGACAATCCGCCATTCAAAAAATGGATGGCCGATATGGTGTTTAATACGAACTATCAGATGGAAGGGAAAGTAGTTAATCAATATGCCGAAGATGCCATAGAAGGACATTATGCAGAAGTGGCAAAACAAAATTTACCGACGGGAGAAGAAATTAAGCAAGAACAAGAACAGTATGAGAATGAAAGAATACCGAAGGGGGAAGAAATAAAACTAAATGCAGACTTGCAAAATATGGCTTTGAATATTGGTGATTTTGTGATTGCTCAAACAAAGGGAAGAAAAATATTGGGAAGAATTTCAGACAGTATTTCAAATGATGGCCACGCACAAGTATTAACAGAAGCATCATTCATCATTATTTATAATCACCACTTACCACTTACATGCTTAACTAAAATAAGCGCAGATGAAGCAAAACAAAACGTCAATTACGATAAAGTAGTTAATCAATATGCCGAAAAAGCCATAGAAGAAGCCATAGAAGGACATTATGCAAAAGTGGCAAAACAAAATTTACCGAAGGGAAAGAATGAAGAACAAAATGAAGTGATACCCATAGAGAAAACAGAAGGTTTGGCCAATGGAACATCACTATTAAGTGCCAGAATAAATGCTCTTAAAGCAGAAACCCCATCACCGCTAATATTACAACAAATTAATGCGTTGGAAAGAATACAGAAAAGACAACAAGAAGTGAAAACCGAAAAGCAAAACAGTTCAAAAGAAAACAGGGAAGAACCACTTGTTGGTAGCAAGGTTTTTCAAAAAAACACCCGTAGTACCATATTAGAAAAAATCAATAATATGGCTAATCCTGCAAATAACGAAGAAATAAAAAAGCATATTGATAATCATATCTCAATTCTTAGACCTAAATTGTAATCATAAAACATCAAAGACATGGCAGAATTAATAGATTTTACAGCAGCAAAAGACAAGCTATTGCAGGTCATCCAATCACAAGGTTATACCCAAGACAAAGAAAAATCATGCGCCAACTGGCTCGTGTTCCGTTATGGCGGCGATAGAATTATCGTCCCACAAAACTATAACTATACGCTGTTTTACAACCCCAATATCCCCGCAGATAAAGGGGATGTTGTAGATTTTATACGACATCGTCTAAACGGTGGTATTGATACCACTATCCCCATGCAAGGCAATAAAGAACGTGTACAAAATACCCTGCAACAGGCTGCCTGCTTTGTGCCAACTCAAACAATCCCAATCGAAAAACCAAAAATTAACGGACAATATCACTACAATATTACCCCGCTTGACTCCATCCCACTTGGTGTTTCAAATCTATTGAAAAAGCGCGGTATCAATCCCGAACTGTTGGCTATTCCCGATATTGCAAATGAAATCGGTATCCTGCACTCCCCCAACGGAGATTTTAAAAACCTCTTTTTCCATTGGCGCAATATTAACGGCGAAAAAGTGGGCGGACAGTATAAATACCTGACCCAAACCGGTGGTACTATCAAAGCATTTACAGGCGGTACTTCCCGACATAACAGCGTGTGGGCTACTTCGTTGGAAGGCAAAAGCGCGGTATTTGTTTGTGAAGACCCCATCGATGCACTCTCGTACCGGCAATTGTACCCGCACAAAAACTATGCCCTACTCGCCACCGGTGGCTCTATCACCGCAGAACAGGCACAAATCATTAGAGATAAAGCACGACAGGCAAATATCCCTATCATATTGGGAAACGACAATGATATCGCCGGACAAGTTAGCAACCTAAGAATTGTGGACGATACCGCCAAAATTCTTGGCATTGATGCGCTTAATCAAACTACCATTATCGAATTGCCACCAAAGGGAAAAGAACAAATATATACCTGCCAAGAAATGCAAAAACTTATTTTAAAAATCATTGCCCATAGCCCAAAGCCCTTTATTTTAAGTGTTCCTAAAAATAAAGATTGGAACGACGACCTACGTAGTATCCCACAAAAAACTGTTCGCTCGGCCGCCTTACAAACCATACAGAAAATCAATGAAATGACAAGGCCAAAGGGAGAAGAAAACAATATACAAAAACAAAAAAACACCCCCAAATTATGAAAAAGTACGAATTAACAGATGAAACAAAAGTAATTGACGGATACACACTTCACAGAATTAAATCACTAAAAGACTTCACGCTAATAAACGCGAAAGAAGTGAAAGCAGGAGATTTGGGCGGATGGATTGAAAGCGAAAAGAACTTGTCGCACGAAGGGAGGTGCTGGGTGTACGAAGATTGTTGCATGTACGAAAATGCAAAAAGGGTTGACAATTCAATAGGGTTTGGAAACAGTCAGCAGTTCGGGGATAGCATACAATCAGGAAATAGTATGCAGTTCTGGTATAGCAAACAGTTTGGGAATAGTATGCAGTCGGACAATAGCATGCAGCATGGGTATAGCCAGCAGTTCGAGCATAGCAAACAGTCAGGGAATAGCATACAGGCGGACAATAGCATGCAGTATGGGTATAGTCAGCAATTCGGGAATAGCCAACAGCACGGGGATAGTCGGCAGTTTGGGAATAGCAAACAGTTTGGAAATAGCAAACAATTTGGGAATAGTCGGCAGTTTGGGGATAGCCAACAGTCCGGGTATAGTCAGCAGCACGAGAATAGCCAGCACTTGGAGGATAATATACAGGCATTTCAAACTAACAAAAAAGACGACGACCTGCGCCCACAAAAAACTGTTCGCTCGGCCGCCTTGCAAAAAGTAGAACGATTGACAAATGCACCAAAGGGCGAGGAAAACAAGATACAAAAACCAAAAAATACCCTCAAATTATGAAATTAGTAATCGTAGAAAAGCCCGATGCCTGTAATAATATCGCACGTGTATTAGGAGCAACTAAACAACAAGGCTTTTATGAAGGTAACGGATATGTCTGCGTATCTGCCGTTGGACACCTCTTGCAACTTGCCAACTCCGACGCATATACCGGCACAAAAGAATGGCGATTAGACCTGCTACCTGTTCTACCCGACAAGTTTATCATCGAACCTGACCCCGAGAAGACCGAACGCATCGCCGTTATCAAAAAAATGTACCAACGCTCCGACATTGAGTCCGTCATCAACGCCTGCGATGGTGACCGCGAAGGGGAACTTATTTTCCGATATATCTACCGACATATCGGTGGCACAAAACCAGCCTTCCGCGCTTGGATGCAGGAACTTACCACCGAAGGAATTAAAAAAGCCTTCGCCGGGATGAAACCCATCGAACAATACCAAGCACTCGGCGATGCCGGACAATGTCGCGGGGAAGCTGATTGGCTGCTCGGCATTAATGCTACCCAAGCCCTTACCAAAATTGGGAATGGCTCTACCCTCTCACTGGGTCGAGTGCAAACCCCTACCTTGGCCATTATCTGCGAACGAACGTTGGCAAACAAAAATTTTAAGTCCGCACCGTTTTATACGCTTGTCCTTCGTGCACAAAAGGACGGCGTACATTTTACAGCCAAAAGTGAAAGATACCAAGAAGTAGCGCAGGCACAAAACGACTTACAAACGGCTCAAAACAACGAAAAGAAGGTCACGAAGGCAGAAACAAAAGCAGTGACCGAACAAGCACCCTCATTGTTTCAATTATCAGACCTGCAAATGGCAGGGAACAAGAAATACGGCTATACGATTGCTCAAATTGACGATGCTGCGCAAAAACTCTATCTTGCCGGCGTACTGTCATACCCTCGTACTGATACATCGTTTATTACCGAGACCGTATTTTCAGAAGTTCCGAACATCCTCAAAAATCTCTCCGGGTTTGAACATTTTGCCGGTGCTATCAAAAAATTGCCCACAACGCTAAATCATAACAGTGTGGATGATAGCAAGGTAACAGGTCACCATGCCCTAATCCCCACAAAAGAACTCACTACCGCAAAATATGAGCAGTTGGAAGAAGTCGAGCGGAACTGTCTAAACCTTGTCATTACACGCTTTATTGCTGCCTTTGGTGAGCCGTGCAAAAAAGATAATACTACCATTGAAATTGCAGCCGGTGACGTTCACTTTCAGGCAAAAGGCAGCGTCATCACTTTTGCCGGTTGGCGCGGGTTATTTGCCGTAGAAACGGACGAAGCCGGAGAGGATGAAGATAATCAAACTTTGCCCAAATTGGTGACAAATGACACGCTCACCGGTGAGATTGAAATTGTCGAGGGAAAAACAAATCCGCCGGCATTATTTACACAAGCCGGATTAATATCTTACATGATGCACTGCGGTAGAGATGTGACGGACAAAGACCTTAAAAAGATATTGGTTGATAAGGAGGGCATCGGGCGACCGGCTACGCGCCGTTCCATCATTGACACCCTTTTCAAACGCAAATACATTGAGACGCACGCAAAACACATTGTCCCCACAGAATTGGGGATGTTAGTTTATAATATGGCAAAGCCATTGAGTATCGTTAATGTCAGCCTTACAGCAGAGTGGGAACAGAAACTTGACCAAATTGAAGCCGGAAAGTATTCGGCCCGGCAATTTGGGGAAGAAATGCGAAAATTCACCGGTGACATCGTGGCGGAAATAAAACAAATCCAAGCACCTGCATTACCACTCTCTACCACCACCGAAAGCGACTTTAAGTGCCCCAAGTGTGGGAAAAAGACGGCAGGTGTATTTGAATATACCAAAAAAGATACTGGCAAGAAACAAATTGCCATTCATTGTAAGGACAAACAGTGCGCATGGGTGTATTGGAACAATCCTTGGTGTGGGAAGGCTCTCACCGGTGTGCAACTAAGTGCACTACTTACAAAAGGGAAAACAGGCACTATCAAGGGCTTTGTATCGGCAAAGACAGGAAAGACTTTTGAATGTGTCGTAAAGTTGAAAAAAGACGGGTCCGGCATTGAGCCGGATTTTGGATAAAAAGGATTGCCGGGATTGGGAAAAGCCGGACCGGCAATGTCGTGTCTAAGGACTTTTTTGTTAGATTTTTAGATTGTTATTCTTACCCTTCGGCAGTTGCTCCTGCATCTGATTTTGTTCGCAGGCCTTATTGACTTTCTGTAAGGTGGCACTGCGGACACACTTTTTAGGAAATACTTGCGAATTTGCTTGCTTTTCTGAAATATTGGTTGTACTTTTGTCCTTTGAATATCTATCTGATATTTCAAATAGATTATTCGGAATAGAGATGTGGCTTGAGTGTGCGCTCGTTACGGACGTAGAGGATTTGGCTCTGTTTTTCAGGTGCAAAATCTGCCCACTGACGTCTCTATTTGTTTTGTAATAAGTTTTCGGTTTTAGTTCTCCCCTGCTATTTGCGTATACTTCTACTAACGTAAAAGTACCATTTTCACCCTCTTTCACGAAAGTAAATACATTTGCTTTGTATTCTTTGTTGTACCCCTCAAACAAAACATCATTTGGATGTATAATCACATCAATAACATTCTGAATATCGTTGTCTGTTAGGGGAATACTGTGCTTTTTGTCCTTTTCGTTTTTTCCGTAATGAGTATTGTACCAATGGCGTAATGTGCTTTCGTCAATAGTAAAACGTGTATCTGTTTTCATTTTAATACCTGACAAGTCCTCAAAGAATTTCAATCCCTCGGTAGAAATTTTCCCAATTTGAATATTGTTTGCATCTGTTTGCAAGGTGTTTTTTACTTTGTCAAACAAGTTCTGAATAAATGATTTTACGTTATTCTTCTTGTCAATTTCGGAGTTTAAGTCTTCTGCTGTCATTTTCAATGATTTTTATACGCGCAAAGTTAGTTTTTTTATGGCAATAAAAACACTGGCCGACGGTGCTTAAATTTTTCCAAAGGGGAAAAAACAGCTTTTCTAAAAGCATTTCTCAAAGCCTGTACCTGTGCTTCTAAGTTAGATTTTTAGGTTGTTATTCTTACCCTTCGGCAGTTGCTCCTGCGTCCGATTTTGTTCGCAGGCTTTATTGACTTTCTGTAAGGTGGCACTGCGGACACACTTTTTAGGAAATTCTTGCAAATTTGTTGTTAAAATTTTTGGATTTACAAAATTTTCAATTACCTTTGCTGCGTGGTTGAATGGTTTTCTAACCTCAGCGGAATTGTACCGCTGTTTAGAAAACCATTCAACCATTCTTCTTTTATCGGCATAATTTAATAAATTTTCGTTTATCCAATTGGCAATATGTGAATTTGATTGTCTGTAATGGATACTCCTTATATCGTTGATTTCTATGTTCCCTTTACTTTTATTTGCCATTAATGCAACCACAAAGTTCCTGTCGTAGTGTTCAATTTCGGTCATAATTACAAAACTACCGACGTGGGTTGCACTACGAAATACCGCTAACGGATTATGTATAGCCTTGGGTAAGTCTAATAGTTCCGATAAGTCAAATGGATGATTCTCTTGCATAGACTTATCACTCAATCTATATGCTTGTAATTCAATAGGCAAATTGGGTATGTCTGCCGATTGTAGCACTTCACTCGCATTACCAAATGTATAGGTATGCTGTTTCGGCAATGTGCCGGCAATTTGTTGTTGCAATTGCTCATTGAAATTACGATTTACTGCCTCAAGGTCTTTATTTTCCATTAATAGTATTTTTTTTTGCACATTCGGCTGCAAAGTTAGTTTTTTTATGGCAATAAAAACACCGGCCGACGGTGCTAAATTTTTCCAAAGGGAAAGCGAACGAACCATTAAAATGGTAGTTCATAAGCCTTTTCAAGTAGTTTTGTTACTCTTTTTGTCAGTTCTGCCTCGAATGTATCGTAATCCGGTTCTGCACGGAAGCTTTCATCAAACTCGTACTTTTCGGCATATTTGTTGAAAATAGAGGCACACTTAGGGATTAACTCTAATGTCTCCTCACGAGCCGTTGTCATTGTCTCATCAATTTTGTGGTCATAAAGGTACTCATCAACGATTGGGAAAAGCATCTCATACTTCGAGAGAGAATATCCAAAACCACCTAACAGGGACGCACTGGCTTTCCTGCGGGCTTCTAATTGCTCCATTGGGTCAGTGCCATGCTCAAGCAAGTATTTTTCTTCTTCAGCAGCTGCATCGGCAGCCTGTCTGCGGATGAAATCTATATCTTCGGCTTCCTCCGGAAAATAGCCCCACAGGTAGTCTAAGAGCTTCAAACCGTAATAGTCAGCCCCTATTTCAGCTGCTAATTCTTCCCTCGTTTTGTGTTTTGTCTTTTTCATAACTTTATGATTTTAATGCTTTGCTTAATAGTTCTTTCAATGTCGTTACTATCTTATATTCCAGATTATTAAGAATAAAATTCATCTCGATTTTGTCTAGCGGTTGCGCGGTAAAAACAAGTACGTGGGCATCTGTGGAAAATCCTGCGGTGGCATAGGTATAGACAGCCGGTTTGCCATTCATCGTAGCCGTGACGTCAGCCACATCTTCACGTGTGACGATGGCGATGTAGATTTTTTTGTCATCTGCATATACGTGCGTAATTTCAACAGCATTACTCTTGTCTTCTGTGCCGATGGTAAAAATGTTACGTTCCTGTGCGAGCATCCACTCCGAGCGTGAATACATTTCTATGCTATCACGTTTCGCTGACATCTGTGCTGCTTGTGTAATGTCCGTCAATTGCCTTTGCAGGTTTGTGGCACGGGATGAAATACTTGTGTATTCCTCTTTCAATGCAACCAAACTGTCTTGTATGGCAGCGAGCGCACTATCCAATGCCACAAGCTCTTTAAGATAAGCGTACAGACTTTGCCCATAAATACTGTCATTGTCATGTATTTTCTTTTGGTACGCTTGGTTTGCTAAGAGGGTGGTGCTATCCGTTACGAACTGCCAAATAGTATCGTGCACTACTACCTGTTCTACCGGCACGGCGGGCAGAACGGTAGCAGGCTCATTAGTGGTACAACCGGCAAGCACTGTAAGCAGCGAAATGAGGTAGAGTTCTTTTTTCATATCTTTCCGGGTTTCTTGAATACGCGGGTACTCATTCTAATTCCCACCATTCCAAACGGCTCTAAGCGTGTTTCTTCTTTGAAGAATAGCCCACGATAGCTCACACCGGCGTAGGCGGACAAAAAGCGAGCAAAGTGCCATTCGCCCTCGACACCGATGACGCCTCCGAAGTTATGACCGTTCACATCGCGCGATGGAACAGGTATTCCTCGTAATTCTTGGTGTTTGTAGATAATGCCAGCGAGAGTGGATATAAACCATTTGTCGTGGTACGAGTACACGGTAAAAGCCGGATAGACTTCGGCGTTGTGTTCCCAATAGGTCAGTAGGTTGTTTTCGACCTTACCGGTGGCAAGTGAGTATCGTCCGTAGAGCGACAGCCAATTATTAAACACGTATCCACCACCGATAACGGGTGACGGATTGAGGGCATCGTTCACGCCGGCACCCAATTCGATGTTGATACTCTTGGGGAAGTGTGTTTGTGCTTCCACCATCAGCGACATGGTCGCTACTGTGATAATTAAAAATAATTTTTTCATGGTATTTGATTTAAAATGTTTAGGTTAATACTGTTTATTAATAGTTAATTCTCAAATCTTTTTCCCGTTCTTTTTCCCCACCGGTGTTTTTGGAACATCGAGATTTGTTAGTTTGTTGACGGCTTGCAGAGTAGCACTAGGAGTGGCTTTTTGAAAGATTTGTTTCTCTCTTTGGTCTTTTTCTGCAATTTTTTTTGGATTTTCAAAATTTTCAATTACTTTTGCGGTGCAATAGTTGCTATAATCTACAAATAATGGCACTTTTGCTAATAGAAGAGGCGAGGCATCAGAGTACGTTTCGGACGTAGAGAAAAGGCGGTCTTTTGACTTCATACTTTCGCTGAATGATAACCTTTTCATATTCAAGAAATATTTCAATTGTTTTTCAATATCTGAAATTCGTTGGGATATTTCTTTTTTGGTATGAAATAAACTCTTGACAATTAGACTACCCCCTTTATCTCCGTAAACTTCCATGAGATTATATGTACCATTGGGGCTCTGCTTTAAAAAAGCGAACTTATTGGATTGACGCTTAATATCATAGCCTAAAAATAGTACTTTGTTGGGAGCTGCAATGACATCTGCAATGTTTTTAATATCGTCATCTGTCAATGGATAATTATTCCCTCTGTCCTTCTCATTTGCACCGTAGTGGTCGTTAAAAACGTGTCTTAGGTCTGACGAACTAAGTGATATATCCACGTAGTTCATAAAATCAAGCCCTGATAAAGCCGTCAAATACGCTTTCCCTTCTTCTGTTAATCTCCCAATTGTTAATCGCTGCTCCATTGAACCATCGGAATTGATTGATTTATTGAAGAAGTCCAAAATAATGTCGTTTATTGTTGCCATATAAAAATATGCTTGATTTTTTTGTATTTTTTTACCTAAGGGCAAAAACTCTCAATCAACGTGACCCAACCCTGTGATGTGCAATGTATCACTCACTGCACCCTCATTATCCTTTACCCAAATATATACGTCTGTTACCCAATACACACCATCATCATAAAATGGCTCAAGATTCATCGTAAAATCTTCACTAAAATCATTCGGATGCATTGCAGGCCAAACACACGGCCAATGTGCATCATCATAAGGGGCACCCGGATTATCATCATAGTAAGGTTGGCACCACGAAACGTAATAAAGTGAATCAATTTGTCCACCCCATTTGGCATCCCTGTCAAAACTGTTCCGATAATCAAAAAAAGCGCGGATATTTTCGGTATTTCCGGACGGCCTTTCACGGTCAATCGTACAAACTACTTTGGGTCTCATATTCGTAAAGCTATACACCTCTTTTTCCAAAAGGGTAGTATTCCCGAAATCATCCCTTATTTTTGCCGTAATGGTATGCTTTCCATCTTGGATGGGCGAGAACTCTATCGAACGATTAAATTTAAACCGCTCTTTACTCAACTCGATGGCTTCCTCAGTTGGCGTTCCGTCCACCATAATTACCGCATTGCCACCGGTAGCACTCACCGTCAGCAAATTCATATTGCCGTTCACATCCTCTCCGGTAATAGGCAACACATACGTCCGTTGCGCACTGATAGCACTCGTCTTGATAGTATCCACAACATTCAAATCTACCGTGCTGCTTAGGGTCGAACTTTCGTTCGCACTCCTATAATAATCCTCTGTGGTGCAAGCCACCACCGTTGCTACTGTCGCAACTACTGTCATCATTCTTTTTGTTTTCATATTCTTTCGTTTTAAAATGTTATTCATTCAGCAGTTTTTGTTTATATACTTTATTCTCATTCTCGTACGCAAGAACTTCAGACGTAATTGATTTATCACCATTTTGCAAAAATTGTTTTATTTTTTCACATTGGGCTTTCAGTTCGGGGGATAAAAGGTTATTGGAGTCCAATAAAGTATTAATGTTATCTAATAAAGCTACTCCACTCCGAAAATTGTTCTTTCCTTCGGCATAAGAGGGACATGGAAAACTCGGACAATGGCTAATATAGTCTATACATTCCTGCTTTTCTTCTGCCTCTTTGTTCTTTTCATCAACAATCTTGCAAAATGATTCACCCATCATATCTAATTCTGCGCCTTTCTGAATAGTCTCGTCATAATATTCCCGCGCTCTTTCATCGCTGGCTTGCAACTCCTTTTCGCGGTCTTGTAATCTTTTTTCACGGTCTTCCAATGCTCTTTCATATTTCGCCACGATGCCCTGATTGCGTTCCTCCATTTTTTTTACACTGTCAGCCAAAAGTTTGCCAAATCGCTCATCTTTTAGTTGCTCCTTTAATTGAGCAATTTCTTTTCCCCGCCGATTAAATTCTCTCATGTAGTCCACCCGGAACTTAAAGGCTTTGTCTCCGGTAAAGCTACCTACAAGCAAAGTAAAGCCTTCGTAGTTCATCATATACATCGGGTATTCTTTACCTCTATTATCAACGTGTGTAGTTTCAAGAAAATAATCAGAGAAATCATAATTTTGTGCCACCATGTTTTCGATGGCGATATCTTGCGCCGTCCGATTTCGTTCCTCAATTTTGAGGGGCGAGATTTTTCGCTGCTCAATTTTGAGGGGCGAGATTTTTCGCTGCTCAATTTTGAGCAGAGCTATTTGAAGAGATTCAAATTTACTCTCAATGTTTTTAATATCACGAATGACGTTGTCGGAGCGTTTACCAAACTTTTTTGCCACGAGTAAACTCGTTGTGATAGGTTGTCCATAAAACGGACTGTCTTTATCCGTCCAATTCATTACAAGTTCTTCTATTTTACTTACCGCCATCGCTGTGGGGCTTACTGAATTACTCTCTTGCTGTTTCATTTTTTCTGTTTTTTTCATATCATTTAAATTTAAAAGTTAATTATTATGTTCTTCATTTCTTTTTAGCAGATACCACGGCCAAAAATTCATCAGCATTCATAATCTGAATGACAGAATTTTTAAAATGCTTTCCATTGTTTGTCAGAATAACATCACTATTGGCGTTCATTGCACATATATATTGTGTGGCATCTTCAAAATCACCAAATGCAGAAGCAAATGATTTTATCAGTACATCCTTATTCAGGTCTATGATTTCACTCGTCATACAAATTTGGTTCAACGCAGCCCTCACAATTTCTTCTTTTGCGAACCTTTTTAAGATATAATGAGCGTTAATAATACTTTGACCCGATATAAGGATAACTACGTCGTCATTTTTGTGGTTTACAGCCCAATCAAATACCAATGCAGTAGAGGCATAGTGTGGCTCTCTTTTCAGTAAGAGGTCGAGCAGCACATTCGTATCTATAAAAATCCGTTTCATAAGTATTTCTCCTCTCTGCCTTTTGCCAATTCTTGTTTATAATCAAAATCTGCCGGAACTTGTATCCCATCAATACTCATCGCCTTTACTATCGGACTGATGTTCAGTTCTACGTTTTTCTCTCGTGATTTTACAATACTCGCAAAAATATTTTCAACCATTTGAGAAAGTGAAGTATGCTCCAATTCCGCATACTCTTTCATTCGCTCGATAACTGTTTGCTCTAATCGCAAATTTAAACTCACTGCTGCCATAATTTTAAAAATTTAAGTTACTACTTTATTAAATATGCGCACAAATGTAATACATCTGCACGCATATTCCAAATTTTTAATGTTAAATAACCTTAAATCTCAAAAGTTTTTTTATTTTATCATGCCCTTCAAGGTTTCCCGCTTGCCGGAAGCATAAATTACTTCGACAAAATACATTCCTATGGATTGGGGTTTGTCGTTCGCCTGCAACCAATGCTCGGTAATACCACCCTTCAAGTCCACGCTCTGTGAAGAAACAAGGCTGCCATCCAAGCTATACACACGAACGGATACTTTTTCGGTCGATTGACTGTAAATCAATAATTTTACAGCCTCACCACGATTCGTATATGTGGGAGCAAGGAACGCCAAGTGCTCATCGTTATACAAACCCTTCACATATTCGCGATACAAACGCTCTGCTTCACTGTCGTAATCGGGAGAAGATGAACTTTCCCCGCTTGCATAATCATACACATATATGGTGTCATGTATGGATACCGACCTCGTAACAAAAGACGGCGATATACTGCCACCACTTACCGTGTAACTAGAACCATTTTTTGTAATTGTTCCCACAGTTACAGTATTGCTGCATGTTCCAAGTTTATCGTCACTAAACGTTACGATTACCTCGTAGTTCGTGATACCAATCCCCGTCCACCCATTAATTGTATAAACATCGCCTGAAACTGTCGCAGGCTGACTGTTTACAGCATTTGTAGAAAGGTTTTTCGTCGTGAAACTAATAGTGCTTGCATCAACGTTTACCATATTCGTGAGTCTCACTTTGATTACACTCGTAAACGAATTAGCGGTAAATGCGGCGGTCAAGGTTGGAGCGTTATTATTGATGGTCACAACGTTGCTAAAATCCCCGACACACCCATTATCTACGGCAGCCACTTTATAAGTTGTCGTTTGCTTACCGTTCTCGGCACTATAGCTTAACGTGGTACTACTTCCGGCACTTGTAGCCGAGCTTGCACCATCCTTATACCAATTGTAAGTGTAGGTACTCACATAATTGGTCGTTGTGGCTGTCATCGTCGCCGTTCCGCCGGCACACAAATTCGCATTGTTCACCGCGAGCGTGGTCGCACCCGGTACAGGCTTTACGGTTATTGACTTATTGTAATTGGTCGAACAACCATTCTTTGAAACCGTAAATACCGTGTTGTACGTTCCGGGATTGGTAGAATTGAGCGTTAAATTTTTGGAGTTGTTCGCATCACTTTGGATAATACCACCCGCATTTAAGTTATAACCCCAACCGGCAGAACCACCTTCAATATCGCTTTTTTGAGATGCCGTAACAAATATAAAATAGTTCACATTGTTATCCCCTTTGCAATACGCAACCGGGTCAGTATCAACACTTATACCACTGAAATCTACCGTCCGTCTATCAACATTCAATTTGTTGTTGCTATTCACACTACATCCCGCACTCGACACAGCAGTAGCATAAACCTCACCTGCTTGGTCACTCGCGAGCGTATAGTTGTAACTCCCTGTGGCAGTGCTACCCACCTTTGTCGTCCCCAAATACCAATCCACACTCGCCGTATTAGATAGTGCACTGGTAGCCACATCAAACGCAGAACTGTTACACAACAGATATACTGTTTCGCCACTTATAACACTACTCGGTTTGGTAGTAGAAATAGTAAAGTTTTGAGGTACACTGTTTACATTGAGTTGTGCCGTCTTCGTTACCGAACAGCCACCACGAGTTACCGTTAGCGTAAGCGTGTAAGCCTGCGGAGTGCTACTGGCCAACGTAACATCATAGCTACCATTAAAATTCAAGCCGGAAGGGGAAGACGTGATACTGTAATCCTGCCCGATGCCGTAAGTTTTATTTAGTACAGCATCTTTATCCGTACCCGTCAGTAAGTCCTTCAAATTGATACCGCTCGCATTTTGACAATACGAATACGAAGCACTGCTAAACGCGATTGTAGGATTGAGGGTATGCAAATTTACCGTAATCGTATTGCTTGTAACAGAACATCCGCTACTTGCAACGATGGCAACGGTATAAATACTGTTTGCACCTTCCGCCAAATAAGTTTTTCCTAATGTCGCACCGCTCACACCCGACACCTCTGTCCCATTCACAAACCATTTATACGTCAAACCCGCCACACCACTGTTGCCTGCCGTGACAGTTACATTATCACTGTTACAAATTATACCCGTATTGTCGGCAGATATGGTAAATGCTGCCGGTATCGGGTTGATAATGAGTTGTGCCGTCTTCGTTACCGAACAGCCACCACGAGTTACCGTTAGCGTAAGCGTGTAAGCCTGCGGAGTACTACTGGCCAACGTAACATCATAACTACCATTAAAATTCAAACCGGAAGGGGAAGACGTGATACTGTAATCCTGCCCGATGCCGTAAGTCTTATCCAACACAGCGGCTTTATCCGTACCCGTCAGTAAGTCCTTCAAATTGATACCGCTCGCATTTTGGCAATAGGAATACGACGCGCTACTAAACGCAATTGTAGGATTGAGGGTATGCAAATTTACCGTAATCGTATTGCTTGTAACAGAACATCCGCTACTTGCAACGATGGCAACGGTATAAATACTGTTTGCGCCTTCCGCCAAATAAGTTTTTCCTAATGTCGCACCGCTGACACCCGACACCACTGTCCCATTCACAAACCATTTATACGTCAAACCCGCCACACCACTGTTGCCTGCCGTAACAGTTACATTATCACTGTTACAAATCGTGCCCGTATTGTCGGCAGATATAGTAAATGCTGCCGGTATCGGGTTGATAGTAAGGTGTGCTGTTTTCTGCACCGAGCAGCCGGTTTGAAATACCTCAAACGAGAGAATGTACTCCCGTGCCGTGCTCAGCGTCGGATTGAGCATATATGTGTCAGGCAAAGAATTGTCAATAGACAAGCCAGAAGGGGTAGAGGAAAGATTATAGGTAAACCCCTCCGAACGAGCAAAGATTTTATCTTTGTCCGCGCCTGTTAGCAAGTCCTTTAGACTGAATATGCCTGCATCGGAACAATAGACGATATTGGCTGCCGTAAAGCTGACATCCGCACGGAGCACACGGCGAGTAACCTCAATGCGATTGCTCGTAATGTAACATCCACCTGCGTTGGTAGCCTTTGCTGTGATATAATTGCTACCTTCTTTTAAGTTGGTAATGAAGATGCTACTCCTGTCGTTACCCGCCAATACCGTATCGTTCAATGTCCACTCGTAGG
Source organism: Bacteroidia bacterium (assembly GCA_025999735.1). Taxonomy (GTDB): domain Bacteria; phylum Bacteroidota; class Bacteroidia; order Bacteroidales; family Marinifilaceae; genus JAISHE01. The sequence continues at coordinate 30,694 of BNXR01000005.1, forward strand.
TTAGTCCTGCAAGTGAAGCATTACTTGCCGTGACCGTGATTGCATTATCGCACACATTACTGTTATCGGCAGCAATGGTAAAGGCTTGTGGACGTGGAGTTATATTCACACTGCTAAGATAGGTTTTAGAGCAGCCGCTTGGATTGTTCACCGTAAATTCAATATCATAATTGCCTGATGCTACACCGTCCACGTGTACCCATCGTGGGTGGGGCATGGCAGCAAGTGCTGTAGAGCCTAATTTTACAGACCAAGCGAATGTAAACCCTGTTGTTTCATTCTTGAGTAGAGTTTTCAGTTCACAATCTTTGAAGGCATCTAAAATGTCAAATCCGGCAAGTTCCGAATTACATACACTCACCGGCGCATCGGTAGGAGACATATCATAAATGCCACTTTCAAAGTTGATGACATCGAATGGCAATACGGTAGTACAACTGTTCATATCGTGTGTCGCACGGAGTTCGTACTTCCCTGCAGACAGTCCCATATCGAAATAGGAATCTTCGTTTATGTCCGTAGTACCGGGTTTTGGGTCATATTGGTCATCTCGGAAAATCCAAAAGTTAGCACCCTTGTGTTTTACGAGTTGTGCGCCACTTGTAACATCCCACAGCCAATACTGTACGCCGTATTGTGGATTATCATGTACTACATAAGTACTTGTTTCGGTACCACAATAAGAAAATGTATATTTTCCGTCTTGTACGACCACTTGTCCTGTGAGGCTTGAAAGGTTGGGACGTTTTGGTGCTACGTAGCGCGTAATGGTCAGAACATCAGAAGCCACACTCACGCAACCGGAAATACTTTGAACTTTCGCACTTACTTCAATGGTGGATGCTGCATATTTACTGCGGACGAATACACTGCCGGAGGGGGGTATTATTTCTTCACGATTGTTCCCGTTATCGGTGATAGTAACGATAACAGGTTGGGGAGAATAATCAATGTTAATGTAATCAGCGGCATTTGTTACTGTTACCACAACGCCTGTATATTCACTGCCGTCATCGCAGAAGGAAGTGGCACTTGCTGAAATCAGTGGTTTTGGAACAACAAAAGGAGTTGCAAAAGTTTGTGTACCGCTAGCAGGGCAGCCATTGTTATTGAAGATATAAGTAAATTTTACCTCTGTTTCGCTTGTTGGAATACGATACAAATTAGTCCCCACAGAGACTGCATTATCTATGCTTGTGATATGATATGGGATATTGTCCTTTGCATTAAAATACCACACAGCATCGTTGCTACAAAATGTGCTGCCGGTAGCAGTCAAAGCAAAAATATCATTCGGGTCAAGTGCCGGCACAACAAAGGGGGTTTTAGCAGGAATATTTTGTGTGTTTTTACACATACCCATACTTTGTGTATAGTTCACGTAACTCTCGCTGCCGCTGATAGTGTATGTATTTGCCTGCGATTGAGTGCCGTCAGCGTTTAATGTATTATCGGGCGACGGTGTAGCATTGTTTATACTCCATAGTTTGTAACCTGATGATTCCCAAGTGTCAGACCTCGAAAAATGCCATTCCGTATCTCCATCACAATATGAGGTTCCGGGCGCATCAGCAAATGTGAGCATATTGGTAAATGTACCGGGACTAAGATTAACGGTAAATGTTTTATCACCACGTCCGGCAATTTTTGATTTGAGGGTAACGGTAAGCACATCACCTGCTGCTACGGGCTTGTCAAGGCGCACTACCAATCCTTTTGGCGAGGATACATTGGTATTAATAGAAGCAGAATTTGCCTCATTGTTTATATTCGCCGAACTTGTCGCCTTATCGTAGTAGAAATCAAAAGCATCAGCGTCATAAAAATTTAGCAGCAAGCTATTTACGTCGGTGCAACTTGTTAATGTCACATTATTACCGCTGACAGTAATTCCCGATGTTTTTTGTGTTTGGTCTTTGTAAGGTATGATGCCGGTAATGGCGGTCGGTTCAGGAGACAATGAAAAATTTAAGACATACGTATCTGTATTCATTGTTAGAGATTGGTAACTAGAAGATGTCAAAATCCAATACGGATTATTATTAGTTGATGCCCATAACCAATCCCTTCCTCTATCATATCTAGTATAAGTATTTGTAAAATCAACAGCGACGGTTAAATTCAAATTTCCATTATTGCTTACAATCGCCTGTATCATTGCCTCTGTTAGGGTAACGATAAAATAGCCATTAGATGTAATAGGGATAGCTTGGCCTGCATTCGGAGTTATTGCCGCATTCGTGTGTTGTCCGTCGGTTGTTGAACTGGCCAAAGAATAGACGGTGGTTTTGCCGCAGGTAAACGTAGCTTCTTCATGAGCAGAAGAGACGAAATTTAGTTGTTCATAAAGTGCATAACGAACAAGAATATGCTGTCCTACGCTTAATCTATCTCTTGCAAAACTATTTGTTGTTGAAGTATATAAAGGCTTATCAACGTAAGTTTCTGGGGTAAATGGCGAATGATCGCCAGTCCAAGAATTGTTAATAACTCCAACATTTAATGTTCTATTGAGAAGCATTGTACCTTCAATACTTATTTCACTAATATAAGGACTCCTTTTGAATGATTCATACTCAAGCATGTCCACTCCGTCATGGAGAATGTGAACCTGCCCCATTACAACTGTTGTGGCCCACAGGGTAGCGACTAAAAATATAAATAACTTTTTCATAATATTCTAATTTAAATGTTTAATAATCAATTTTTTAAAGGTCATAAGTATGTTCATACAGATATTTTGCGGGTAATTCAACGTCAATATTGCGCCCGCCGTTAGTTTCGCGAATAAAGAACTCTAAGGACTGATTTTTCTTGAGTGTAAACAACTCATAGACGAGCACATAGCGGCATCGTCGTTTGGAGCGGAGCACTAATGGCTCATCATACGAACCGACTGCTTGGATAAAATCTTTTCCGGTGGCACCTGCTCGCAGTCCTTTACGTTTGAAATTCGTTTGAAATCCCTGAATGTCAATATAATAATCCACATTGGACGTATTGCTTATTTCGACGCAAAAGTAAAGGTGAGTGGCGTCCACACCGATGCTAATCGGTAAGAGCGAGATATTACCTTTATCAGCTCCTAATTGGAGGATAGAGGCTTTTTTGAGTAGCAGGGTTTGTGCTTTTGTGCGCATAGAGCTTGTCACTTCGGCATTCCGTTTCGCGGTGGCAATGCTATCGGCAACGAACAGAGAATCGCGTTGTGACTTGCTCATTTTCTTTGCTGACTGCAAAAATTGGGCTTGGGTAGTATCTTGTGCAGCTATTTTCGGTACAAATTCTGTTGTTTGGACAGCAGACGTATAAATTCTCACGGTAGGTTGAATGGTGGGTGACAATTTAAGCCACAGATGTTGCAGGGTATTACCTTCCAATTCGACCATACAGCCGATGGGGGTATCATTTGCTGAAGGTAATAGGCGCAGTCCGACCATATCTTTACGTACTGCGGGTCGTTCATCTTGGACGACATCGGCATCGTAAATCATGTCGATAATATTCTTATCAAAAATCACATAGACAAAGTTTTGTTGATTCAAGCAAATGGTTTGTGATTCTTGTGCTTTGGCCGTAAGCGTCATTACGACCAGAGGGAAAAAATAAAATAAATGTAATAATTTTTTCATAGGCATAAATTTTTAAATTTCTGATTTATAAATATTTAGTTTATATGTATTTTCATTCTGTACTATTCTTTATCTTTCTTTTCCCTTAGGTAATTTCATTTTGCCTTTTCACTACTATTCTTTCTACATCTTTCTTTCCCTTTGGTAATTTTTCTTTGCCACTCTCTCTTATTTTTCTTTCCCTTTGGTAATTCAGTTACTCATAAAAATCAGTTCGCGTCCTTCTTCCACGAGGACGGGTTGTTTTTGTTGGGCGGTGCGAGTACCGGCACGCACACCGCTAGACACGGCGGCACCGACGACCCCGAGTACGCCTGACGAGCGGGAAACGACGGCATCTGCTGTACCGGACACCATCGCATTACCACCTTCTCGGGTACCGGCTTCGGCGGCATTATCTTCACGTACGGGCAGACCTTGCACGCCGTCGGCGGTATAGCCGGTAAAATTCACTACGAGACGTTTCCCGCAAGCCATAAGGGATTGAATTTGTATATCAATAGTTTGGCTTCTGCGACTGGCGATGGCTGACAGGAGAGTATTGCGTTTAATGGTACAACCTTCGTAAGTAAAGTCTTCGAGAACGCGCACTTTCATATTGATATTATTAATCACTTCCACATCTTCAAAAACTCGCACGCGGAATGAAAAGGCAGCGTTTGTGGTCGTTGTGCGAGTTGGTGTGGGGTCATCGGTAAATCGGGTACGTTTTGTGCGCACTTCGGCGGGTTGTGTTTGTATCGGTGGAACTTCGGCAGCAGTAGTCTGTGGTGTGGCAACGTTACCGGTCGACTTTTTTACCGGTCCGGCATAGCGTGCAGGTTGTTTTGTGTTGCCTTTTCCTTTGGCAGTTTCCTTTGCATCTTCTTTCACTTCGGCAACTTCTTCTGTTTTCGCTTCTGTTTTCGCTTCTTTTTGTTTGAAAGCGGAGCCAAAGGAAGTACTGCTGACATAGTGAGCTTCTTTCTCTTCGAGTTCGATGCGTTTTTGTGCAGCTTCATAATCTTGGTTTCGTTCTTCGAGGGTACCTTTTTTATCTTCGGGTAGTTCATTCTTTTGGACGACGGAGAATTGGATGGGCTCACCATCGGCGGTGTTATTGTTGGAAACTTTAGAAAAAGAGTCCATCATGGAGGATATGAGGAGTACCAGAACGATAATAAGCACCAGCGCACCGCCGACGGCGGCGATTATAATTATATTTTTGTTAGACTTTCCCATACTATTTTCTTTTGAGGTTACTATTTTATTCCTTCACGTATCTTTTTCTTTTTTTCTTTCCCTGTCTGCCTTTTTTCTTTTCCCTTTGGTAATTCCATTCTGCACTGTTTTTCCCTATCTGTGTATCTTATTCTTTCCCTTTGGTAATTCCATTTTGTACTGTTTATCCCTGCCCCTGTCTTATTCTTTCCCTTTGGTCTTCATTTCTTTTTCTAATCTTCGCAGGAGCACTTTATCTTCCAATTCGTGCAGGGACGTCCATGATTTAACCTTTGTCACTTTCATTTTGCCGATACGGGAAGAGTAAAACTCGCCGTATTTTTTGAAAATGAACAGGCACACGATGTATGCTAATATGGGCAGCAGTAAAACCCACAGGGAGTAAAACCCTGCACCGAGGAAGGCGGTACCTACGACAATCAAAATGATGGCTATGACGGCGACAATACCGACGGTGACCATCAGCGAAAATGGCAATCCGATGACGACGGGCATCCTTCCAATATTAGCATCTCGTGAGCGTTCTGGCATAACTATTATATTACCATTTTAGCGAAAAAATTACCAATCAGGTTGGCTCCTAAGGCAATGGCTGTACCGATACCTATTCGTAGCAGTCCTGATTTCAACTTTTTTGAATCTTCTTCGCCGCGTTCCTCGCTATCTTTGGAAGCGAAAGCAATACCAATCATACCGGCTCTAACGACTGCTACGACTAATACTATTGTAGTAATAGCGGTTGTCACCATTGAGCGAATCGCCGAGCCAATTGTTTCGAGTCCTGCGTCTTTTGCTTGGGCATCGGCAAGTGTGGGCACTCCTACAAAGAGGACTACCATTAACCCTCTCATAAGCCATTCCTTTTGAATGGCACTTAATTTAAAATTCATAATCTGTTTCATCTGTTTAAATTTTATAAATTATTGATATTTAAGTATTTCATATTATTTTTCAATCCTATATCATTTTTATTTTTGCTTTTTTGATTATTTTCCATTTGCCAATTTCATTGTAATACTGTGCTTCTCCTATTTCAATAGCGAGGTTGGAAGGGAAATCGGCAAGAATTTGTTTGTCGCAACCTTCGAGAAATTCAGGGGCTGCTAAAACACGAGTGTATGCTGTGCGATAAATTGAGAATGTGGCGGTGTGCGGCGACGATAGTGACAATTCAAAAACAGAATAATCCGTAGGATTTTGGGTTACTTTGTTGAATACACCGTCAATGATATTGGCAGCATACAATTTGTTCGGAACACTGCGGACGGTTGGCATTGCTATTTTTGGCACAGTATTTTCTCGCGGAACAAAAACTTCGTTTAGTGTTTGCGTTTTGCTATTTTGCAAATTACTGGCTGTTTGTTCCAATTCCCAAATTTTCTGTTCGAGTTCCTGAACTTTCCGTTTTATCGCTTCCATTTCTGTATTTTCCATATTTACATCTTATTTTCTTTTCCCTTTGGTAATTTCTTTCCTATCTGTATCTTTTTCTTTCCCCTTTTGGTACTTTCATTTCTCGGCGACTTCTTCAAATTTCTTTTTACGAATTTGTGTAACCATCATATTATGTGGGTTTTGTTCGGTACGTGCGACAGTACCGTCTTCTACGACCACATCCCAAATCAGGTCATATCGTTTATCTTTGGTAACATCGGAGTTGATGATAACGAGAAATTCGGCCGTAACAAGGAATGGTGATTCATTTGTACAACTTATATGACTAACAATCAGCGTACTGTGAGCGTTAAATTGTTCAACATCGGTATACCATCCGCCGGCTTCTTGTTCTTTGTATATGGTATAGATGGAGTTATTTCCTAAGTCGTAGGCACGTTTCAGTTTATTTTTATAGGTGAAGCGGTCGATGTCGAACAAGTATTCGAGGAGCATTCTCACGTGTGCTTTGGCTTCTATGGGGCGTTCTTTTTCTGTGGAACTTCTAACCATCGTCAGCACATTGCCGTTCACGTCTAACGTATAGAGAGACCGGCGTTCTCTTTCTGTAGCGATGGTCACGGCGTATATTGCCCATAGGCATACCACTGCACTCACGCATACACTTATGATAGCCAATGTTTTATAAAACTTATTGGCAACATTAACTTCTATCAAAGACTGAAAAAATTTACTCATTTCTATTCTATATCTATTCTCATTTTATTATTCTTTCCCTTTGGTCTTCTCTCTCTCTTTCTTGTCTGTATCCTTTTCTTTCCCTTTGGTAATTCCATTCTGCACTATTATTCCTTCTTATTTTTCCCTTTGGTATTTTACGCCACCGGTTTTTCAGGTTTCTCTGCTCCTTTGTCATTCTCTGCTCCTTTGTGTGCTTTACTTACTACTTTACCGCCTCTTTTGATAGTACCCAATGAAGCTTTTCCCAATCCTCCCATTATAGCACCTGCCGACATGATAGGTTGGCTGATACCTGCCATAGCGGGGGAACCGCCAAACATCATGGCTGTAATTTGGGGAGCAAGCATATAGAGTATGCCACAAACAAGAGCTACACAGGCATTAATCATACTACTTCCATCCCGAGTCGTGGCTGTTTGGGCTATCACCCAAGATGTAGTGGACACCAATTCTATGATAGTGAGAGGAATAAGCCACAGGGCAAGTATTTTATAGCTTTCCCACCACTCTTTTATGGCACCTTCAAATGTGGGAACAAACGACATGGCTACTACAAGGGGGAGAGAAAATCTAAGAACGATAAGTAAAACACCGCGAACGAACATGATTATCACTTTTATAAGTGCTCCCAAGACCATAAATATGGTGGCTATAATGTCAGCAAAATTCCAATCAAAAATGCCTCTATCTTCGTCTTCTACTTCCATATTACGGGGGTCTGCGCTTGCTAAGGCTTTATTAATCTTGCTTGTCCTTTCTAATGACTCCATGCCTTGTGTGACATCGCCGGCGGTAGCTGCTTCACCTAAGGATGGGAGGGGTGCGATTGCTGCGAAAGCTCCACTTTCTCCTGCTATTTCATTCATCCTATTGACTTCATAAGGCAATAATATTTTGTGTTGTTTTTTTGCTACTTCATTCGCTTCTTCGGATATTAATATCTGTTCATGCAAATCTTTGCCGTCAATCCATTTCTTTACAGTTTCATCGGCTTGTTTTTGAGCCTCCGGGGTAAGGACACCTGTTGTGTTCGTGAGTTTATAGCTGCTTACGATATTGGAATTAAATTTATACATGGAACCGGAAACATCAATCACCTGCTTTTTCATGTAAGTATTCAATTCTTTTGCAAGGTCTTCGATTATTGGCAGAACGAACATTCCAAACCCAAGAATGAGGAGTGAGGTTAGAAATTTGTCTCTGTCTGCTTTCAATTTGGCGCCGTCATAGTGCCCCATAGCAAGCATAATACCTTTGATGGCAAACATAATCATAATGGGTGTAGCGCAAATGCCGTACCAGCTACCCCATAAACCGTTCACGCCTGTACCGCTGCCACCGAATAATGCCGAGCGAAGGGTGGAAAAAAAGCCCGCATCCAATGATTCTGAAAAATCTAATAAACTCCCTGCTACTGATAGTGTTATCATGATAATCAATATTTATAATAATTTCTTTACTGCTGCCTGTCTGTGTCTTGAATAATATACATATCGTATGTACTCACTATTATTGAACGCTCCTTTTCTATAACGATTGGAGACCATGTATGCGTACGCATATTTACGCATGATGCGTAAATCTCGTGAAGTGCGGGATAATTTCTGATAGGTGATAGCCACTTTATTTTCTAAATCTTGGTAAGTTTGTTTTTCGTAGCCGCTTGTTTTTATCCATAAGAAAATATCTTCTAATTGCTGAAATGCACCACCGGCGACACCTTTCAGGGTTGTTTTCTCTCCTTTATTCATCGCTTCGGCGGCGGCATCGAAGACGGTATAATCCAACAACTTGACAAACATTTCTATTTCTTCAATTGCCAACAGGTCTTCGTTACGATATATTTCGTTCACAAATTCAATGTATTCATGATAGATATTCACGGTCATCACAGCCATTTCCATGACTATTTTTGATTTTTGGAACAAATCGCTCATATCTTGAATGACTCTAACTACTTTTGCCATACTTTCTGCCATATCTGCGGCGTGTGAAAGCACTTTGACTGTATTACTGTTGGCAATAGAATTGAGGGATTCAATAGAGGCTAACAGACCTACCATTGAGGCTTGCATACCATCGTCAAGAATGGGTATTCCGCTATTGACTTGATTAGTTGTTGTGAATAGGAGTGTAACTGTAAGTGTCATGCTGACGAATACTTTCTGTATTTTCTTCATAATCTGTATTTTATGTATTGTGTATTTTTTTCTTTCCCTTTGGTAATTTCATTCTGCACTGCTATTCTTTTTTATCTTTCTTTCCCTTTGGTAATTCCATTCTGCATCATTATTCTTTCCCTTTGGCTGCTCCCAAATCTTTTTCGACAAACTCTTCGATAGCCATTTGGATATTGCCTTGATTTTGGGTTATTAATTTGCGCAGGGCTTCGCGTTCGGTGCGTCGGGAGGTGAACAGGGCATAGTGTTCGGGAGTAATATTTATTCCATACACACCGGCTTGGGTACCTTGTTTAATGAAACAGGCGTGGTCATTTTTCTTAATGGACAAGAGCAAGCCAATTTGGTCATTTGTCAGATTTAGCTTTTTGACATGGTCAGTAATTTGTGTTTCTTTGCCTTCATGTGAGAGTGCGACAAATGTATCTGCGTTTCCGATGAGCGCATCGGCGTGGGGTGATTTTAAAATATCGTTGAGTTCTTGAACGATGATACCTATTCCGCCGTCTTTTTTGCGGATAGTTTTTGAGAGCATTTTGATAAACACGCCGAAATGGTCATCCATGAGCATACGCCAACATTCGTCCATCCACACGCAGCGCATTCGGGCTTTGGACTTTTCGATAATACGGTTTGTGAGCATGGTAATCATGGCAGTAACGAGCCGAAAGAGGATTGCATTTTCAATGATGGCACCGAGTTCAAAGACAATCATCCTATAATTGGAAAAATCGTTCAGGTTTTCCTGTCCATTGAACAAAAAGCCAAGGGAGCCTTCGCTTTTAAATTTTTTCATCACAAGGAAAAATGAGGCAGTATCAAAAAAGGTACGATTTATTTTTCCTTCTGCATCTTTCTTTTGGGCAAAATCATAAAAATCATCAAAATTGACGTAATACTTTTTGTTTTGGTAGCGGATATGTAGGAACTCTTTTACCAAATCTTCCATGACGGTGCGTGAATTTTGGTTCTCAATATGGAGGGACTTATCGGTATCCCAAGCGATAAATAAAGTAGCAATGAGGGTATCTATTTCGGTGGAAAGTTCGGCGTAGTGCGACCTTTCGAGTGGGTCAAGCAGGGGCAATAGGAATGGATTTGTGCTAAGCAACTTCCCTTCGGCATCGGCGCGCACGTATTTACCTTTGAGCAGTTCGCACAGGCTTTGGTAGCTATCACCGATGTCGGTAATGACGAAAAAGAAATCCATATAATATAAGGTACTGACAAGATAATTGGTCAGCACGGATTTACCCGTGCCACTGGGACCGATAATATTCATGTTCCAATTGGTAATAACCCCTTTCTCATACGGCTCAAAAAAGAGGTCTTTCACGACCGGCAGTCCGATGGAATCGGCAAAAACGATGCCGTTACGGTTTTGGGCGTATGAGCCTTCGAGATTAGAAAAGCAGACTGCTTCATCGAGGAAAGCGGGGTAGAGATGTTGGGGGCATTGCAAGTTAGCAGCGCATCCACCGACGGTACTCATAAAAACATCGGCACAATCTAAGGTCAACAGTTCCGGTTTCAAATTCAGGTCCGAAAAACCCTCGCGGATTTTGCGTTGGATGTGTTCTTTGTCTGCGGGGTCGTCTTTGGGTAGAAAGTAAAACGCACTATAATGGTGCAGTATGGGCATATACGCACTTTCGGCGGACTTTTCAAATCCTTCCACTTCAATACCCATGAGGGCTTTAAATTCTTGGGCATGTTTAACACTTCCTTGCATCATTTTAGAGAGGAAGGACAGTTTACTTTCGTATTCGGAAACGCGGGTAGCGATTTTCTTGCGTGGCTCTCTAACGATTACATTATTCATGATTTTTGTGCAATTGATACTCCAAGTAAGGGGGAAAGTCCACGAGTTAAAGCGTTCGCTTGTTGTGGATGACTTTTCGGCATTACGTCGGCAGTAGTCATAATCACGAACGCATTTATCGCCATTGACGGTATATCCAACGAATTGGAAGCCGCCAAATTCTTTTTTCTCAAAGTCAATATCGAGCAGCACTTTATTTCTATCGGAGTGGTCGAGGGCGAAGACACTATCGAGATAATTGAGCCAATCGCTGTCGTCCATCCTTTTGGGGTGGAGCATGGATATTTTGGCTTGGAACTTTTCGACATCTTCGGCAAAAATCTTCACAGCTTCATTGGAGAATGAGGCATCCTTAAAGGTAGAGGAACTCTTGGTAATGAAGATATAGGCAAGGTGGGAAAACATTTTTTGGTCGCCATACATTTTGCGGGTAGCGTTATTGAGGAAATTGTGGTTATTGGGTATATCCATAGGTGGTGCGAACCACTGCCAATCTTGCTGGTGAAAGATAAAATGAGCGGGCAAATCTTTAATGGCGAGTTGTAAATTCATGTTCATATTCAGTCCATTAGGATTTTCGGGGGTAGTCACGAAGTCACCGATATTAATATTATTGACGGCGGGGAAGGTAATGATGAAGCCTGTGGTAATGGAACCGCGTACATCAACGGCAAACCCTTCTCCAATCCGGTAGAGAGGCATCATGTCTTTCAATTGTTGATATTTACTTTTTGTTGCCATAGTCATTCACTTATTTAACTTACAAAACCGCCGTCTAATGGCATATCGGTAGCCACTTGGTTGGTGTGAGTACTGTCATTATCTATATTAGTCTTTTCATCTTTTGCGGTCTCAACGGCACGGGGCTCTATATGTGTTTCGGTGGTATTGGGAGCTATTGAAGGAACTACATTAGAAGCTTCGATATGTGCTTGTGTAGCTTTATCTTCATCGCTTTGCACTCTTGTAACTTCGGCGATAGCGATGGGGTCATCACCGACAACGACTTGGTGGACTTCGAGCCCCATGGAAAGTATTTGTTCTAATTGTGGAAAGACTTCGTCGATGCGTTTCATCATCATGGCTTTAAGGTCAGCATCGTGCTGATTATTCTTAGATGTGAAGTAACGCATCATAAAGAAAATAGCACCAAGTCCAACAACCATGAAGACAGCACATACAAAAATTATCGTTCCCATAACCTTACGTTATAATAAAAATACCAAACAAAGCAATGCCTTGTTCAAACTGTGTTGTAAAAAACAATGCTCATTGCCTTATTCGGTATTAAGGTAAAAACACAGTTTTTCAATAAAAAAATATGGAACTACTTCTGTATTGAGTAATAGATTAAATTACTCAAAATTAACTTTTCGCAGGTAAAATGAGCGACAAAAGTAGAATGGATATTTTAAATTTCCAAATAAATAGTGTTAAATTATTATTGGATGTAAAAAAAACACCCCGAAATGAGGTGTTTTCCTTTCCCTTTGGTAGTTTATTCAATATTTCATATAGAGGACAATTTAGAATCTATGATACTCATTTCTGCCTTGTATTTCTTGGTCGCAACAGTCTTTAACTCCTTAATTAATACTTCATTATCAAATACAATCTTTAGCATATTATTGGTAACCTGTGAAATGCTAATACCGTACAGCTTTGCAATCAAACTGATAAACTTGTGATAATTCTCATCAATAGCAATTTGTTGTTTTAAGTTTTTATACTTATTAGTTGTATCAAGTATAGACGAGGCAGACAAATCGGAAACGGGAGAAGACACCGGTAGTGTTTCTTCTTGCTTCTGCGCAGGTTTTGCCTCTGTTACTTCATGAGCGGGAGTAACTTCTTCAACCGTCTCATTCGTTGTTGGTTGCTGAACATCCTTTTCATCGGTATTTTCTTGTGTTTCAGTGGGCGTAGATTCCACTGTTTTTACATCCTCATCATTGGGCTGGCTGCTACTTTTTTTTAGCACATCAGCCATACTTCCACCGTATAATTTTCTTGGCATAACATTTTGATTTTAATGATGTTTATTTTTCAGATACTAATTTGCGTAACTCGTCGGTTACATCGTTGATATTTGTTATCTTTGGAGTAGCAACCAATTCATCTGTATTCAAATTAACTCTAAATGTAGATGGTATTAGCGTATTATAATTTTTAGTGGTGTAAAAAGTAGAATTTCTAATGCGTGTCTTGAGAAATGGAATTTTTGTTTCTAAAATCATTTCACGTTCAATTTCGTCATATTTAGCATTTTTAATGACTTCATATTTATTGAATATCCACCTTATTTCTTTAATAGCACTTGCTTTGTGAAAATTCTCATCGGAAATTAATTTGCAAAAATCCAAAGACGATTGTATATCATAATTGCTTATTAGAACGGGGATTATAATATAATTGAGATAGAGCAATAAATCTGCAGTTCCGGATTGGTACAGAGTACCGGGCATATCAATAAAAACATATTCATATTCGTTATTGTCAATAATTTCGATAGCCCGATGAAGCGTAGAGCCATCATCATGAACATTAATCGTAAAGATAGGATAATATGTCCATCCTACTTTTTCGTACAAAGCATGAAATTGCGAACGCATTTCTTTTATTGCTATCTGCGTTCCTGCATCCATTTGTTGAAATTCTTTTCCCTCAAGGTCTAATTTACAAAAATCAACATCGCGTTTTCGCAAAGATGAAACGGAAGCCTGTGCATCTGCGTCTATCAGCAGAATTTTGGGCATTTTCTTAGTTCGTAGTACTTCTCTAAAACACCAATCTAATACAATAGTGTTGGTCAGAGTAGATTTACCCACTCCCCCCTTTTGACTCATAATTGAAATTACTTTTGTTTTCATATAAAAAAATTAAAAATTTACGGGTGCAAAGATAATATTATTTTTTTATATCAACAAGTTATTACATAAAAAAATATCATGTTATTATATAAATAAATATAATGGACTATATTAATAAACGAAACGTAGTAATATGAATAAATTAAAAGTGATTTAATGAATATATACTAAGTGTCTATATTGATAAAAAGGAAGTTATTATATCAATAAAAATCAGTCCATATATAATAATATAAAAAGTGCTTATATAGACAAATATCAAGTTAATACGTATGCAAATTTCATGTACAACAATAATAAATATAAAGTTTATACAAAATAAAAAGAAAGTAATTACTTTAATAAATATAATGTAATAACATAAATAGCATTATCTTATTACTTTAATAAATAATAAAGTAATAGTATAAATAGCTATTATGTATTTACTTCAACAAATATCAAGTTATGATACAATAATTATTATGTGTTTACTTCAATAAATATTAAGTTATTACATAAATATTGGTAAAAATCAGGAATTTAGTAATTCGAAAAAGTGCAAATAAATAAAAACGCACAATTCAATAAAATCAAGACCTTTCAAACATTAAAAAAGTATGGGCAAGATGTGTTTTTGTAATACAAAAACGTCTAAAATCCGCGCTGCACTTGATTTTATGACCTTGCGTTTGAAGGGTTTCAAACGGAAACGCTGCCCTTCGGTTGCGTTTAAGAGGTTAATTTAGTGTTACAAAAATTATTATTCCTGCTTAAATTTTTGTGAAGAAATAATGCCAAGATTTTTTACAAAATCTTCCATCTTTGAAAATATTTTTGGCTATTTTTTGAAAAAATTACTCCAACAATTTTACTAATTCTATTTTCATATCTTCATCAATTTCTCTATATCGTGAAAATGCTTTACTTCCTTCTATATGACCTGAAAGCGCACCGACTAAATTTTGGTCTTTTACTTGTTTGTACATAATTCCAACGAAGCTCCGACGAGCAATATGGGAACTTGCTATTTCATTTAAAGGACGAATAATAGATTCTCGCGTTAATGAGTCAATTATTGTAACATTTCGCGTGATGCCACATCGTTTAAAAATTTTCTTGATGGCATTATTATATCTTTGCCTGCAAACGAAAGGGAAAAGCATTTTGCAACCATTCATCTCATACTTTGCAACGAGTTCTTTTGCCAAATCAATGAGAGGAACACGAATAGTAATCGGATGTCCATCTCTTGTTTTTCGAGGAATATATTCTATTACGCCGTCAATTACATTCTGCCGTGTCATTTTATAAAAATCCCCTATCCGGCATCCCACAAGACATTGAAAGACAAAAATGTCTCGTTGTATAGCAAGACGTGGGCAGGCGGATAAGTCCGTCTCATAAATTTGATTCCGTTCTTCTTTTGAAATGTAGTAAGGTGTTCCGTATAAATCGGGCATCCTTACATAATTTTTAAAAGGTCTGTTTAAAGTCTTTTCATTATTGAGACACCAATTAAAAAATGCCTGTAGTTTAGCAAACAGCGTATTGATGGTGTTCGTGCCTCTGGGTTGTGGTTTAAGAATTTTACCTCTTGGCAGAACTGCCGCCGGAAACTGATCGTATATCCATTTAAATTCATCGCATAGTTTATGTTCGTTACGCAAAAACTGTTCAAAATCAATAATCGTATCAATGGTAATAGAATTTAATTCTAATTTAAAGTTGCAGCATTCGTGTGCGGCGACAAATAGTTCATAACGTTGTAATGCTCTTTTTAAGACAAAAAAATTCCTCTTGCGTGTCAGCGAGATCTTGTGTTTTTCCAAAAACTCGTCAAAAATTTCAAAAAATGGACTTATTGGATGAATAGTGTCATGATTAATGGCATATTTGTCTGGAAACAAATACGTAGCAATAGTCAATTTCAGCCAATTGGATGGGATGGCGTTTTTATCAGCACCGCAGAAAGCCTTTTGGACTACTGTTTTTAGAGCGTTTAACTTTTCGTTTTGGGAAATGAGATAGCCGTGAAATTCTTTTTGGTCATCATTCATCCGGCGAGTATTTGGAATATTAATTTGTTGTGTAACCTTGTTCCAACAAATCGGTGGGACGAAAATATTTGTTTTCGCTCGTTGATTAATCCGTCCATGAGTAAATCGAATTAAAATCTCTTGTTGTTTGTTTACATCAACTTTTGCAGACAGGGATAAATAAATGGTTGCCATATTTGTTTGTTTTTAATGATAAATAGAACTGCAAATATGCTCTTTATTTGTTAAAAAAAAGCGTTTTAAAATCAATTTTTGAATTTATTTTTTCCCTTTTGGTAATTTTTTATAGAAAATATTTGGAAGTTCAAAAAAGACATTTTACTTTTGTTGCTCACTTTTTTGCGAAAAGTTAATTTAGGGAAGTAGGTTTGATTTTTTGAAAGCATTGTTTTAAATGCAAAATTATTGGCAAGGCTACAGTTCCTTTTTCACACTTTTCGCAGAGAGATTAGGAATTTGTAGTCTTGTTTTATTTATTGTAGTTCTTTGAGAAAAATGTATTGGGGTTAGTACTCTGGGTATGGTTACGCTCGTTAGTCCACTGCAACTGTTAAAAGCGTAGTCGCCGATAGAGGTAACGCCAGATATACTCACAGAAGTTATATTCGAGCGGTTCGAATTCCAAGGGGCTCTACTACTACTACTATTATCATCGTAGTTCGCCATATCCCCCGTGCCGATGATGGTGAGGGTGTAATTTGGCGATGTGCCTGTGAGCGTAGCGGTTACAGCATTTGTTGGTATAGTTCCACTTTCAGGGCGACCACAGTTCCAAGGTCCTTGTGCGTTAGCCGCCGCTACTGTGCTGAGCAATACTCCCATTGCTATGAGGCACTTGAATACCCTTGTCTTTTTCATAAATAATTGATTTTGTTTGTATCAAACTCTTTAACAAAGTTCTTTTTCTAAAATTTGTCTGTATTGCTCCATTTTTCCGTTAGCATAGAGATGCTGAGTTATCCTCGACGGATTGGGAATATAGTAGATAGGAATATCCCCACGATAGGATTTTTTCACTTGAACAGCTCCGAGTTTCAACATCTCAACCGGCTTGTTCTTCAAACAATTGAAAGGGTCTATCCCCATTGCCACAATCTGTTTTGGTTGAATATAGGTATCAACCAGCACTCTTGTAAATTTCACACAAGCCGATTCTATTGACTTCGCCACAGAAAGGTTTTTCAATTTTTCAACGCTTCCGGTATTGAAAAAGATAGTGTTCATACCAACGGCATTTTCTAACAACTGCCACAATTTTTCATTGGTACCATAACCAAACAGCGTGCAAATGGTCTCATTAAAATCGCAACTTGCATCGGGGTCCTTTTTACAATCGGTGTACCAATTTGTATCTCGCTCCAAGAAAGAAGCTCCACCATCGTAATCACCACCCGGATTAATGCCCACAAGGAGCAAATCGGGCTTAAACTTGTACTGAGTTTGGAAGACATAATAGCCGAGATTACCCGCTTGCTTTTGAATGGGGTCTAACGTTTTCTTAATTTCTTCCCAATAAGATTGAATGTTTAAATTGTTCATTTTTTTGTTTTTTTTGCCCCTTTCGAGGCTGTTTATATTTTTTACTAAAAATCACGCTGCAAATGTATAATATAATTTATTGAATTAAATTGTTAAAAATTAAGACATTAAAACTTGTTCGTTTGTTAATCATAGGTCGATGAGAAAATGCGGACAAAATGCAGAGATTTATTTCTTGCATTTTGTCCGCTATAAATCTTCCGCAAAAAAATAGTTGCGGGGTGCTTGGTAACTCAGAAAAAAGGGTTAAATTACGCGCGATACGCCTGCGCTATGTGTGTGTGTGTGTGTGTACAAACACTGCGTTTCCGGCGATTCGGAAATGTGGTGCAATCATGAAGTTCAGCACATCAGCAATATGGGTGTAATTTGAAAGTACCACAGTTTTAAAGTTTTTAGAGTTAGTTTTCAGGTGCAAAGATAAATGTAAACTTTGAAAAAAACAAACAAAAATAAAAAAATATTTCGCAATTACTTCCATAGTGACTCTCTTTCCCAATTCTCGGGGAAACCCATCGCACGTTTATCGGCATCAGGGAACTTGTTAAACAAATATGCTAATTTTTGCTTGAACGTATGTCTTGGATTAACGGTGTTGAGTAAATAGATAATCGTCGAGAGCACATAAAACATACAGTTGTTACTGACGGTTTTATTTTCCAACCATATATTGTCAGTCTTTTGTGGCAATAAAGGTTGTATTCGCAATTTTCGATTCCAAATTCGTTCATGATGAGCGCACATATTGCGAATAGACACAATACTATGTCACCACGAAGTCAATACAGAGTTCGATAGTCCAAATATTTTTGATATATCTTTCGTAATCCTTCCGGATGATAAATTGGTGTATATGCGCAACAACGTTCCAAATGAGGTTACTTCCAGCAACATAAATGATGGGGGGAGCGAATTTGAATAAGTTGATTTGAATGAAACTATCGAATCAGCATCGTTTCTTGATACTTCCTCTTTGATTTTGAGAAGCGTTTTGTTGTATATGGCAGGATTTGAAAACAACGATTCTTTCTCCATCCCAAATTGACCAAAAATCGAAGAGAGCAAGTAAGCCATCTCCGAACGGACAGCTATTTCAATTTTTTCCAATTCGCCGCTGATTAATTTGCGCAGTTCTCGGTCAAATTTATAAAGATTGAATGCTGTCTCAAAATTAGAATTGAGTTTGAAAATAGAACTTTGTTTATCAGCCAATAACGGATGCCAATATGCACTTAATCTGTGATAACCTATCTTTTTGAGCAAGTGAAGTGTCTTTCTTTCATCGTCAAACGCCAAGCCTCTTGATTTAAGTAATTCAATTTGAGCAGAATAAGATAAAAATTGTTTTGTATATGCGGTTTTTGACATACTTATAAAATAAAAGGATTACCCTGAGCGCGCTGTTCTAACGGGAAGCGGGGTAATCACACAGCGCAAAGGTATAAACAATATTTGAATTACCAAAATAAACCTCCATTATTTTTCAGCGAACACTCAACATTTCCAAACAAACATCACATCCACACCGAAAAATGAAATTGTGTTTTTTTCTGTGTGATGGCACGCGTGGGTCGGCGTGTGTGAGCGGTATTCGTGTGGTTGGCATGCGGTGGCGTAGAGCGTAGCGAACATTTAACATAATGTAGTTATAGGACTGACCGCCGCGGGCTGTTCTATAACAGAACATTATGTTATTTGTCTTCGCGGAGCCAAAGGCGAAACGCTTTCTTATTGAAATTTTTGTCTTATTTCTTCGTTCAATTTTTCATCTCGTCCTGTCAGTTGTTTGACTAATTCAAAAATTTGCGTTCTCGGATTGTGCTTCGCATAGTTTTGATTATCATATTGTTGAGATAATTTTTCTGCGTTCTTGATTGCCTGCATCTGGTTACTGTATTTTTGCAGAATTTCGTACATTTCTGTTGAATTTTTTGTATAAACAAAACCCGAAGTTTTCTTATTTATCTCATTTTCAATCGCCTCTTTATAATCTTCCCTACTCATTGGCGTGTTGCGATACTGAAAATGCAACAAATACCACAACTCAAATGCTTCGTTGCTCCACGCACAGCCAATATTGTTTGCTTCTGCCTTTTGAATGGCAGCATTGAAATCATTATCAGGAAAATTGTCTTTGTCGAAAACAGCCCAAACTCGATTGTATTTATTTGTATCTTTTTCCCTGATTTTCAATGCTTCTTCTACAATTTTCAACGTATTGTAACCCTTCCCTTCACAATCAATTCCAAAAATCACATTGCCCAATTTTCCGCTGAATTTTTTGAAATAATTCGGCTCGGTTTTCGCTCCTTCGCAAACAATCAGAAAGAAAACTTTTACTTCTCTCGCTTGTCGTTTTGCAGTGCTTCTTGCAAAGCGTTTCAAGTCGGCGTTATCTATTTTCTGCACTCTTGCCATATTCACAACATATTATAAATTAGTGATATATGGAATTGCACCGTAACGCCCTGCAATGTAGTTTTTCTCTAAGTTGGCATCTTTACGAACTTTTGTCCCGTCTGCAAAAACGAAATCGTCAAGTGCGTACAAATCAGTTTGCTCGACCTCGTCTTTTTCGGTAAACCAAACCTGGTCTCTGCGGAAAATATCGGTACTCAAAAGGTTTGTATCGTGCGTTGCAAAAAGTAGTTGAGCGTTGTTCGGATTAGTTTCGGGACTATTGAAAAGTTTGATAATCTGCATGGTAATCAGTGGGTGCAGTTTAGAGTCCAACTCATCAATAATCAGTACCTTGCCGTTCTTTAACGTGTCAAAAATCGGACCCGAAAAATCAATCAGTTTTTTTGTGCCTTCCGATTCGTATTTATCTTTATTCCAAGAAATGATGTCAATTACGTTCCCTTTTTCGTCATATTTGTTATGAACAGTATTAAAGGAAAGTCGTTTGCTTGCTGACAAAATTGTTCTCAAAACGGAAGTATCTGTTGTAATAATTTCTTCGGTAGCCGGGTCGGTTTCAACAATTTGAACGTTTTGAAATCCTAATTTTAGCTGTTGAAACAAATCCAACGATTCTTCAAAACCTGCCGAATGGTTTAAGAACATATTTTGCGAAAATAACCTGTAATTTGTATGCGCTATGCCCGATATGACGCTATAATTTACAAAGAATTGTAAAATCTGATTGGCAGTTTTTCCGCCAAGTTGTGCAACCAAAGAAATAAACAGACGGTTATTATTCGTAGCTTCTTCTTTTCCTTTTCCCTCTGCATACTTATCCGACACGGCAATTCCTTTTTCTGTCCTAACAAACAAAACATCTTCTTTTGTTGATTTTTTCACTTCAAACAGCCATTCGTTGATAATTGCTGTTTGATTGTATTCAAAACCATATCTAAAAGTTTGATTTTGAGAAATAAAAACAATTTCAAAAAGTGTTGGTTGATTTTCAGAAAAAGTAGAAAGCAAAAACGGACTGTAATTTAAGTCGTCTGTTTCATTTAGTTTTACAGAGGTTAAAACACAATTTTTCATTGTCGCAAATGCTTGAATAAGATTGCTTTTCCCGCTCGAATTTGCGCCATAAAGTACGACAGAACGCAAAAGTTTCTGCTTTTCAAACGTAAAAAAATTATCTTTCAGTTCCGACACACCGCCTCGCGCTTCAAAACTGAGTGTCCTTTTTTCGTTAAACGAAAGGAAATTTCCAACAGTAAATTCGATAATCATAATATTTGATATTTGAGAAATATCTGCAAAAGTACAATATATTTTGAGATTTACAAAATATATTTCGGTATATTTGAGAAATTATCTCAAATACTTTATCACGCATAATCCCTCTATGTTCGTCTTGCTTAACTTTTCAAAAATGGGCAGATATTCTTGTGCTTTGTATAAATCCTCTAATTTTAGTTTTTTATTTTTGTATAAATGCAGCATCCATTTGGCATACTTCCCCACTTTGCCCTTCTGCAGGTTACTCGAAATCGTGTCAGCCGCAACATTTTTTTCAAAATCTGCTTCAGATATTTCTGATGCCGATAATATTTTTTGATTTTTCTTCGCCATGGGAAATAATAGTCATTGAACTCTTTTTAACGTTCTCAACCCTGCGGTTGCAGTTTGATTATTGGGTTCTATTTTCAATGCTTTCGAGTAACATTCTGTGGCTTTGTCATCATTGTTCATAATTCTGTGAGTAGCTCCTAAATTGTTATACGCTAACACATAATCCGAACTAAATTTTATGGCACTTTCGTAATATTCTACGGCCTTATTATATTCTTTTTGTTTGAAATAAGCGTTGCCTATTTCAAAACTTTCAAACGCAAGTAACCGTTTGGGTTTTGTATTTCCCTTTTTGTAATACTCCACTGCCCGCTTATATTTTTTTTGACACCAATAAACATTCCCTATCTTTTCATACGCATTTTCGCAATTAGGCTGAATATCAAGAGCTTTATTGTAATAATTTAAAGCATCTGCATATTCTTTACGCGCGAGGAATATATCTCCTTGTTTTTGATATTCATAAGCAGTCTCAGCATTCAATTTAGTACCTGCTTTTTCGTAGCACTTGATAGCCTTTTCATGCTTCGTTTCCTCCCAATAGACATTGCCCATATAGTGATAGGCTTTCGATATTATTTCTTTCGAGTATGGTATAATATCACGATAGACTTCGGAAATTTTCTTCATATAATTCTCCGCTTTCGCTAATTCGTTATTTGCAGAACAAATATTGCGCAAGTCATTATATTTTAAAATTTCTTTTTTACAAGCAGTACTTATTTTAAGGGCTTTCTCAAAAAAGGTCAGTGCCATATTAGAATCACCACGCGAATGGCAGCGAATCCCCTCTGTAAGATGGTCTTCATAGACCTTGTAGTTATTAATATCGGGTTTCAAATCTTCCATAATCTTTGATATATTGTCGTTTTCAATCAAGATACTATTATATGAGTTTCATCTTAAAACAAGAAATTCAAGATGTCCTCACGATATTGCTCTTCCAATGATATATCCTTTCCGCCATATTTCTTGCCGAAATAATGGGTTATGGGAAAATCAGAGCCTGTCAAAAGTCTTTCCTTAAATCCTCTGTTGATGATGGTTTGAATGTTTTCTTTTGACACAAATGCCGTGTCGCCTTTCAGTTGTGGATATTTTTTGAACATTTCTATGGCTTTGTCGAGCGGGCGACAATGGGCAAGAATACTATTTGCGTTCTTATACTTGTCAAAAAATTGCTCAAAAAAACAGGGCCATTCATACTCGTCTTCGCCAGTGTGGATGGTTATAGGCAAGCGGTGGATATCGGCAAAGCCAAACAGAGAGTGCAAACAATCAAGATGTTTACTGTCATGTAGATTCCACCTATGGGAACGTGGGTGTAATTTTATTCCTCGATAAGGAATGTTGGCAAACGCTTTATCTACTGTTATGCCCTGACGGATGTAATCGGGCATATACCACAATAGTGGCTGCATCGTGTCGGGCGAAAACTGTTTGGTGCAATCAATGATTTCCTTCTCAATTTCGCCTAATGTTACGCCCACTTTGCAACTTGACGTAGATGAATAGTAGCATTTTTCTATTCCTGCATCGACTACAATGCGTAGAATGTCAGTTGGGATGTAGTACACATCGTTAAATTGGCCAATATGAACGTGATGGTCTTTCATTTGTTTGTTCTATTTATTTTGTTCTATTTTCGTTTTCCACTCTATTGCAATTCGCTTATTTAATGCCGCCACTTTGCAGAAATGTGTGTTGATTTTGAGCGGGTCGCCCTCTGCATTTTCGTTGGCGTTGCGCACCATACACATGGCGCAGAACAATCGGTCTTCGCATTGCCGACACTGTGGAAAATCTTTTTTACGAATGTTCCGCAACTGCTGCACCTTTGGTGAACTTTCCCATATTTGCTGCAAACTTTGTTCTTTGAGGTTGCCCAAAATACAATCTTGCCAGCCCGAGCAGGGATAAACCGCACCATTGGCTACCATGCAAATTGAAGACACACATATACCGCAAACAATATCTTCGCTATCGTCTTTTGCGCTCAAGATACTGAAATCTGCCTCCGACAACTGCTTTTCGAAATCCTTGTCGTAGTTCATAGCAGCGCGGATAACCTCCTCAACTTCGCCGAGAGACAGGCGGTTATCAAGATTTCCTGTGGTGTGGTCGTAACGAGCCATCATAATATAATCGGTAACGGCACGCACTTTGCGTTCGTTTGCAAAATTAAGCACGTCAACAAAATCGTTTTTGTTTTGCTTCATCGTGGGGCAACTGATTTGTAACGGAATGTCGTTCTCTATCAATTTGAGAATGGCATCGCGGGTTTTGTAGAACGAGCCTTTAACCATCGTAATGGCATCGTGTACTTCGGGCTTCATGCTGTAGAGCGATACTTGCACACTCGAAAGCCGATTTGCCTTCATTTCCTTCACAATATCATCGTTCAGCAGAGTGAGATTGCTAAGCACATTTATTGAAAAATCGTATTCTTGTGCTTTACGCAGATAATCAATAAAATGGCGGTGAAGCATAGGTTCGCCACCCGAAAAAGTGAGGTTGAGCAAGCCTAACGCTTTACACTGCTCTAAGACATCATAAAACAATGCATCCTCAATATCTGTAAGTTTGTTTTCGTGTGGAATATAGCAGTGCACACAACGCTCGTTGCAGCGGCTGGTGAGTTCTATTTGTAAGGATGTCAAGTGCGGTTTGCCCTTAAAGTGCTGCTCCAAAAAAGATTGCGTGGACACGTCCGACCGCTTGACAAGCGGTGTGAAATCCTTTTTGATAGTCTTTGGCTTTATATCGCTATACGAAAATCGCTTGTCTTTGGCATCAAGCGAAGCCTCTGTTTCGCCCGAAACTACAAAACCATCCTCTTCGAGCATCGCGTAAAACTCCACCGCATCGCGCTGCAAAGTATCTTTGTCCACGTTTATAAACTTGGCTGCAATGGTGGCTGTGAGCACCTCTATGGACTGTACCCTGCGTGAGAGTGCGGTAAGAAACACTGCACCGGATTGGTCAACCACCCTGTCGCCATAATCCTTTTTGCTGCAAATATAACCTATATCATCATATATTCTAATAAAAGTATCAAATTTTTGTCTATATAACATTCTATTGTTGTTCAAAAATTACGGTGAAGTCCTATAATAAATCTTACTTGCATATCCATGACCGATTCGTTGTATCGGTTGGCAATTCCACTCAATATTATCGTCAATAAGAATGGCATTCAGTTGCATCCCTAATATGCTTTCCTTGTGCAGCTGAGGATGCCTTTCATGAAATTTTCTATGGAAGGATGCATCAACATTTTTTAAAACAAGTTCAACAACTCGTGCTGAATCCACAGGCTGATTTGCGGATGTTTTTATTTCATCGACTTGTTTTATGAGTTTGCTTTTTGATAGTTCGCTCAACTCTATATCTAGCGCATATTCGTCAAAATATCCATCCCAATGTTCTCCCAATTCCTTTCTGTCAACAGAGCGAATTTCTTTTCTATCTATTCTAATCGTAGTGTTGATATTTTTTTTAATATAGCAATTTATTACTATACGTTATTAAAAAACTGCTGCACTGTAGGTTGGACAGCGATAAACGCTACCCAACCTCGTGCAACACGAACAGAACTACTGAGCCCTGTCACATTGTTTGCAACTGGAAGCCCCCATGTCTTTTGCTGGGCAACCGGCTGCAAAGGAACCTTGACTTGCATTTTGAGCAAGCACTTCTGGCTTTTTGTAATTCATAATTACCTCCTTTTTAGTTGTTATACCTCCACTTTCTTGGCTATTGGCATCTCCGTTGCAGGCCTTTTTTAGTTCATCCTGCAATATGAATTTTATCGTTTTCACTTCAATGTTCATGCTTGCCGCTTGGACTATAGGGGCATCCAGAACCCATACCTGTTGAACCACAATAAACACACTTTCCGAACCCTTGTTCATGTTTGTGTTTACCTGTTGGACTATAAGGGCATCCAGAACCGTAGCTACTTGAACCGCAAAACACACATATGCTCCCATTAGTCCCTGAATGTTCATGTTTTTTGGTTGAGCTATAAGGGCATCCAAGCCCATAACCACTTGAATTACAAAATTTACATTTACTCATAATATGATAATTTTAATTTTCCCTTTCTAATTAGCACACAAAAATAGCGTGGAACAACCCGTCTGATTATCAGGTTACCACGCCTATTAGGTCTAACAAGAAGTTCCACGCCGCATTACACGGCGTTTCGCTAATCGTTTCTTGACCTAATAACAATTTTGTGGTAAAATGATAATTAAGAATTAGCAAATCGCTATTTTATATGTCTTATAATGTGCATTTTAGCACACTGTTTTTTTATTTCATCTTCAAATAAATTAATGTTCCTTTTTCAAAATTTCGAGCGCAAAATTATATATTTATTTTGAAAAACGAAAAAGAAGACGTAAAAAATTCGTGGCGGGTATGTTTTTAGTTGATTTGCCCCTTAGATTTTAAGCGTAGCGAATGTTTAACATAAAGTTATAGGACTGACCGCCGCGGGCCGTTCTATAACAGAGCATTATGTTATTTGTATGCGCGGATGATGCCTTTTCTTGAAAGCTGTGCCAAACCGTTTAGGACGTAGCGGTGGCTGTTTTATTTTCAGAATAGCAGCTGAAGCTTCAAATACTATTACTCTTGGCAGTAGGATTAAAGCGGTGACCGCGCGA
Organism: Bacteroidia bacterium; assembly: GCA_025999735.1. Taxonomy (GTDB): domain Bacteria; phylum Bacteroidota; class Bacteroidia; order Bacteroidales; family Marinifilaceae; genus JAISHE01. The sequence goes on from BNXR01000005.1 coordinate 56,838, forward strand.
AGGCTCGCTGGTGTGTGGGCAAAGAAAAAATACAACGTGAGCGCAACGGAGTTGTTTTTTTTCTGTGTGATAGCACGCGTGGGTCGGCGTGTGTGAGCGGTATTCGTGTGGTTGGCTCTTTTTTGATTGGCACAATCAAACGAAGCCGGGTGATTTGCGCCTTAGGTTTTAGAGCGTAGCGAACATTTAACATAATGTAGTTATAGGACTGACCGCCGCGGGCTGTTCTATAACAGAACATTATGTTATTTGTCTTCGCGGAGCTCAAAAATTCTTTATTTTTCTTTCTTTTGTTTGGAGTTGCCGTTATGTTTGGCGGTGGGCGATAATGTGTTTGTATAAGTCGGTATCGTTCAATGCTTTTTCGGCGATTGGCGTTTTCAACATCATTGTAATGGTCGTACAAATGTCTGCTCATCCTATTGGCACGAATTTTTGCCTTGTTCTCTTTTGGAAAATTCTTCGTGCAAAAGGCAAACTTTTTCCAAAAATGTTCGTTCTGTTGCAACCACCTGAATTTCAAATGATTTTTCTAAGTTTGCTGATTTTTGAATGAAGATAAGTGCCTCCTGCGAGCCGTAAAATCATGCCTTCTTTGCTAATGCCTCCTAAGCATTGTAGAATGAGGTCTGTTAGCACCTGCATCGAGCTTATTCCTTGTATTTTGCGGATGCCAACGGCTTCATTACTGCCCAAAACCTTGAACTGTTCGCGCATACCGAGTACCCCCCTCATTCATTTTTTTGTGCTCACAAGTGATGTAATCTCGTTTAAATTGCTTAATTTTGCGCTTATAAGTGGTGGCGATATTTTTTTTATGTGTCTTTTGTTGATTAACTGTCTCAAAGATAGTAATTTATATCCAATTAACACCACTTTTTTCAATTTTTTGCCTTATTTTTCAACGATTTATAAGGTGAGAAACTTTAGTAAAAATATCATGGCAGTAAAAAAAGTAATAGCATTTGCGGATGAATTTGGAAATAACTCTTTTGATTTCTCAAAGGAAGGTGTTAGTTCTCATTTTATCATTGCGAGTGTGATTATTAATTACGATGAAATTGATAATGTTAATGTTGAATTGGAAAGAGTCCGAAAAAAATATTTTCAAATGGGCGAAATGAAATCTCAAAAGATTGGGGCTAACCATAATCGCCGTGTAACAATTTTGCAAGAATTGAATAATTTGAATTATTCGATTTATGCTGTTGTCGTAGATAAAAGAGAATTATATAGTGATCCCTTCAAATATAAAAAGACGTTCTACAAGTATTTAAATGGAATACTATACAAGGAACTTTATCGAACGTACCCGCAATTGGAACTAAAAGTGGATGAACACGGGTCTAATGATTTTATGAGAAGTTTCAAGAAATATGTGGAAAATAATCACATACGAACTCTTTTTTCTGGTTCTGAGTTTAAAATAGAACGTAGTCAAAATGAATTAGGCATACAATTATCTGATATTATAGCAGGAACATTAGGGTATATTTACGATGAACAAAAGAAAGGGGAATATTCTGAAGAATTATTAAAGTTATTGAATGATAAAATCATAAGTATAAATAAATTTCCTAAACAACTAGAAATAAGTCAGTTTAATGAGAACGATATTTATGCACAATCTGAATATGATGAGAATGTAGCAAAACTTGGTTTGCAACGAATTTTTAATCATTTAGATACTATTAAAGGGGGTACACAAGCTAAAATAGATTCTATTAATTTTTTGAACCTACTTATTCGTTTTCACGAAGCAAACCACCATAGGAACTATACAACTGCGGCTGAATTTAGAAATCTCATAAATATCAATAGGGAGAGAGAGATTGGAGATGAAGCATTTCGAAATATGATAGGTAGATTGCGAGATGACGGTATTTTGATAGCAAGTAGCAGGAGTGGTTATAAAATACCTACGACAGCTGCAGAAATAAAACAATATATTAGACACGGTAATAGAATTATCTTTCCATTATTAAAAAGAATTGAAGAATGCAGAAAAGCAATAAAATTAGCCACTAATAATGCGTTGGACATTTTAGATGATGACGACTTTATGAGATTAAAGAAACTAATTGATAAGCACGAATAGCATTATTAGGTTGCTTTCCTACGGAAGCTCGCTTGTGTGGATTTACATTGTTTCTATCAAGCGATACAAACCTAAAGGCT
>BNXR01000006.1 GCA_025999735.1 Bacteroidia bacterium
TCTGAGCGTAGCGAAGAACCTATTACGCTTTTCAAAGGATTCACCTACTGGCGCGGCTTCGCCGCTGTTGCATCCACTAAAAACTACCATGCGTATGTCATTCTGAGCGTAGCGAAGAACCTATTACACTTTTCAAAGGATTCACCTGCTGGCGCGGCTTCGCCGCTGTTGCATCCACTAAAAACTACCATGCGTATGTCATTCTGAGCGTAGCGAAGAACCTATTACACTTTTCAAAGGATTCACCTGCTGGCGCGGCTTCGCCGCTGTTGCATCCACTAAAAACTACCATGCGTATGTCATTCTGAGCGTAGCGAAGAACCTATTACGCTTTTACAAAGGATATTCATCAAATGCGTACAAGCTTGTTGAGAGGTAACGTTCACCTGTATCAGGAAGGATGACGACGATATTTTTCCCTTTGTTTTTAGCCTCTAATGCAACTTTTGTTGCTGCAAAAACGGCTGCTCCAGACGAGATGCCGACCACTAAGCCTTCCAACTTTGCTAACTCGCGACCGGTGCGAAAAGCGTCATCGTTAGAAACTTGTACGATACGGTCAACTACCGCGCTGTTGTAGATACGGGGAACAAATCCGGCACCGATACCTTGAATTTTGTGTGGTCCGGGTGCACCGCCTGAAAGTACGGGTGAATCGGCCGGTTCTACAGCTACAACTGTCAATTGGGGATTTAATTCTTTCAATCTTTTACCGGCACCACTGATAGTACCGCCGGTGCCAACGCCACCTACTAAAATATCAACTTTCCCGTCTGTGTCGCGCCAGATTTCCTCTGCTGTTGTACGGTAGTGTACGTCGGGGTTTGCTGGATTGTCGAATTGTTGCAGGATAATCGCTCCGGGTGTTTCGGCGCGTATGGCTTCGGCCTTGGCGATAGCACCTTTCATTCCTTCGGCACCGGGGGTTAGCACTAAGGTGGCACCTAATGCTTTCAAAAGGTTACGCCGCTCAAGACTCATCGTTTCGGGCATGGTGAGTATCAGTTTGTAACCTTTGACACTTGACACAAACGCCAATCCAACACCGGTATTACCACTTGTCGGTTCAATAATCGTTACCCCGGCTTTTAAGATACCCTTCTTTTCGGCATCTTCAATCATTGCTAAGGCGATGCGGTCTTTCACACTGCCAGCAGGATTAAAATACTCAAGCTTGGCGATGAGCCGCGCTTCTGCTGATTTCGACTTCTCATAAGAAGATAACTCCAGCAACGGTGTGTTGCCTACTAAATCTGTTAACTGTTTAAAAATTTTTGCCATTTTTTATATGTATTAAATGTTTATATAATAGTACTCACGCTCCAAAGCGACGTCACAAAAGTAGTATTTTTTTGTCAATTTATACTACCATATTTGTGGTATTTTTTGCTTATTTTTCTGTTGATATAATGCGTTTATGCCTTTTTTGTGGTATTTTTGCAACTCTTTTCTATATTCTTTTATATTCTGACATTGAATGATTCATTATGAGTACTTTTATTTTAGCCGACAATCAATACATCACCCGCGAAGGGGTACATGCCTTGTTGAAACACACAGTGCGGGCGGATTTTGTTGTTGAGGTCGCTTCGTGTGACGAACTGATAAAAAAATTGAAAATTTATCCTCAAGCGGTTGTGGTACTGGATTACACATTATTTGATATGACAGATTCACAGTTGATGAATATAAGACAAAAGTATTCTTCGTCTTTCTGGTTATTGTTTTCAGACGAATTATCGAAACCCTTTTTGAGGCAAGTCTTATTTTCTGATATACCCTTCGGGGTCGTGATGAAAACCGATACGAAAGATGACATTCTTATGGCTTTGCAATATGCTACTGATGGGAAGGTGTATTTATGCGAAATTGCTACGCAGGTACTACAGGAAGAGATGCCGACAGAGGAAGCGCGCGTAAAGCTAACAAGTAGTGAGTGCATGGTTTTGCATGAAATAGCTTTGGGCAAGACAACGAAAGAAATTGCCTACGACCACCATCTAAGTTTTCATACCATTAACACCCATAGAAAGAATATTTTCACCAAATTGGGTGTCAACAATGTGCATGAAGCCATCAAATACGCTTTGCGAGCAGGAATTATTGATTTGGCAGAATATTGCATCTAAAAAAAACAGCCAAACCGCGTACTTGCAGTGCCGCTTCCGCAGTCAGGGGTGACACGATTTCGTTTTGTACATTCCAAATTGGACGCGCTCGTTGTCCGCGCCCGTACTCAAGGCAAGTTCATATTCCACTCCAACCAACAAAATCTTTTGCAACAGGCTTACCGTTGAGATGTAATCCATACGACAGGGAATCCGGCATGTAATTTTCCCAAATCGTGTTTGTTTGTTTAAAAACGCCTGCCACCTGTTCCAAATGTTTCAATGCAATCGTACGGGCGAGGCTGTCGTACCCGTATTTTTCCAGTCCGCGTATTACCATTGTGTTGGTAGGTGCCCAGTTTGAGCCATTCCAGTAGTCACCGCGCGGATCGTATGCTTTTTGGTCAGCAGACAGGGTAGGGACAGGGTAGGCTCGTCCGAATGTTTTCGGATTCTGAAGTTGAGCTGCCAGTGCTTGTGCTTGTTGCGCGGAAGCTACTCCGCCTACCAGCGGCCAGAAACCGGCGATGGTTTTTATGCTTGATTGCTCTTCGTTCAGATTCAGGTCAAAATAAAAGCCGTCGCGGTCGTTCCACATTTTCTTGTTGATAATTGCCGATAATTCATCCGCTTCCCGCGCATACTGCTTGGCGAGGTCTTTCTTCCCGAGAACGCCTGCGATGTCGGAAAGATTTCGGGCAAAAAGCGCCATTTCGGAAGAAATATCGACCCCTGTTCCGCCACCGGCTAACCAACTGTTTCGCTGCGAATTATCCATACCCGCCCAGTCGGTCATGTACAAACCATTTCCCTGCTGGATATATTTCTGCAAGGCTTCGTAATATTTGACCAACGGTTCCAAGACAATTTTAAGCCGTTCTTTGTCGCCGGTGATTTTGTAACTTTCCCATTCCGCCCATGCAAGGATGGGGTGATTCAAAGCGTCTAATGTATTGTGAGGATTGGGCGATGGAGTCGGGCGACCGATGTATTTAATAGTTGTCCTCTCGCTTTGTCCGGCAACGAAAAAATATCCAAAAGCGCTGTAAAGCGGCACGTTTTCCGTATTGACCCATGCTTTTTGATCTTTTCCGGTGGCGCGAATGATTTCACGGCAGATTTCTCCATCAGGATATTGCTTGCAATAAAAATTGTCCAAGCCTGCAATGCTACTCACCATCGGATGGGCATAATTGGTAAACATGGTAATGAAACTGGCGTCCCAGAGAAACATACTGGCATCGAAAGCCGCGTCGAAGTGAGGCGATACGAATCCGCTCTCTTTGGAAGGTTCGTAAAAATGGTCAAAAGCCAACTCCCACGCTTTCCACCAAACGTCGAGCCACAACGGGTTTTCGTCATAAATCGGCTGCGGCAAGTCTTGTTTGATTTGCTGATAAGTCGGCAAGGGTGATTTTTGAACATAACTTTTTTTTGCAAAATACATGCCCTGTCCGGTTGCCGTATTTGGCTGTTGTCCGAAACATACGACACTGAACATCAGTCCAAGTGCCATTCCTGTTATTCTCCTTTTCATATTATGCTTCTTATTTAAAATCACAATGAATTAATTAGTAGAAGTTCCCTTTACTCTTCAAACAGTTCTTCGAGGTCAATCTCCAGCCCCTCAAAGATGGATACCGGCACTTTACCTGTAAATTCGTAGGTGATGCCTTCATTATATTTGCCGTTTTCTTGCAGCAAAAATACGGTAATTCCTTGCACTCTTGGGTAAACCACCCAATATTCTCGCACTCCTGTTTCTTCGTAGAGGTCGAATTTTTCGCGCAAATCCCGCTTAGAGGTGGAGGGCGACTGTACCTCCACGATTAAATCGGGCGCACCGATGCAACCTGCCTTGTCTAACTTTTTCGGGTCGCACACCACACAAATATCGGGTTGAACAACGGTGTAAATTTTATTATCCGCTACCTCCCCCCCTTTAGGAAAGCGTACATCAAGCGGCGCGTGATAGACCCTGCATTTCCCTTTCCGCTTTTTGATAAACCAGTGCACAGCACTGACAATATCTGTTGAAATTTTTGCATGCCATCGCGATGGCGCACTAAATAAGTCGTACACCACGCCATTGATAATCTCGCGCCGTTTGTCGTCTGCCCACGACAGATAATCGGCGTAGGTGTACCTCCGTGGGTTGGCATAGCCATACTCTGTTGGTGGTTCGCAGACCATTGACACTTCCGATTCATAGTCCGGATACTTTTGGGATTCCTTGTGCATAATTGTTTTTTTTATTTCGTATTTATTTTGGCTATCGGGAACATACTTATCCTGAACTTGGTGCAACCGTAAGGCACAAGAACGATATCTGTTTCTTTTCCTCCGTTTACTTCTTCTTTGGGAAGCGGGAGGATGGAGGTTGGTTGCCAGTCAAATGCAGCAGCTTTTACAGTCAGCTTGATGGGAGCATCCTCAATTTGCCAGCTCCAGTGTTCGGGCATTTTTGAGAACTCAGCTTTAATGGCGCTTGCTTTTGATATTAAAGCATACTTCCATTGCTGGTTGGGCGCCTGTTCGTTCGGGCTGACGTCTTTTACCGGAAGAGCAAACAATAAGGGTCCGTAATAAACGGTTCGGAACGGGCTGTTTATCTCTGTTTCTTTAGCGATGGGTCTTCCGGCACTGCTTCCATGAATGAAATAATTTTCCCGAGGGAAAGCCGTTTCCCTGCCATCTACCACTTCTATCTGCATGGGGAAATTCAAATCGATAAAGTCCCCTTTTTTCCATTTTCTGTCCACTTTTACAAAATCCGATACAAGCCTGTCTATCTCGACGACTTCACCATTGACTTTGATTTCCGGCTGTTTACACCATTGAGGAATACGCAGGTAAACAGGAAAGGCACAAGTCCGAGCCGGTTCGACAGTCATCCTGATGTTTTCCTTAAAAGGATAAGCGGTTTCAGACGTGATGGTGAGCGGAATATTTTTCCCGACTACTGTTTTGACAATAGACGGACCGTAAAGCGTTGCTGCTACGCCTCTGTCGGTTGTCGCCATCCAACTGTGCATGATGTAATTGGGAATAACACGTGTGAGATTGCCCACGCAACACAACACATCGTGCCCAAGCGGGCGAAAGATAAAGGGGTCGCCGGTTCCGCCATCGCCCGGATGTCCGGGGTTTTCAGCCGGAAACACTCCTTCGATTCGGTTGGGGCTTTGGTAATAAGCCATTGTTTGATAGTCGCGGGCGGCGGGAACGGGTGCTGCGTTGAAAAAGATTTTTTCGATGCGGTCGCCTAATTTACCTTCGCCTGTTATTTCGTATAATTGCTGGTACGACCATGCCGAGCAGGCAACGTTGCAGGTTTCCGTATTTCGTGTAGAGCCGATGCCTGCCACCCATTCCTCAGACGAAGCAATGCCGAAGGGCAGCAGATTTTTCTCCTCCAACCAGTGGAAATACGCTTGAGTTGCCTTCAATAAATCGGGATTGTTTGTACAGGGATACAACATGGCGGGGATGCGTAGATTTTCATACACAATCACGCCGTGTCCGTTGTTACAATCTCCGTTACACCATTTTTGAACCGTTTCTTTTGTTTCTTCCGATTCCGCCATGTTCCGAAGGATGTTCAAGATGCGTTTGTCGCCGCTTAATTCGTAAGTGGCAATCATCGGGTCAACATTGGTACAGCCCGATACACGACCCTGCGCATGAGGAACGGAAACCAAATCGAATTGCCCGTAAACCTTTGTCAATGCTTCCAATATACGCGGGTTTCCGGTGGATTCATAATAAGCAACCAAAGCGCGTCCCATGTGTGAATGTGCCCAATTATTGAACCCGCTATTTCTAAAATCCACGTCCTGCCAGTAAATGAACGATTTTCCGCCATTCAGCACGCCATCAACTACCATGTCAAGTCGGCTTGATATTTTATTGATAAGTACAGTGTCGTTTAGAATATAAGCCAGTCGGACTGCGCCGTCCAACCAATACGAAGCCTGTTCTAACGACCATCCCATACCGGTTTTCGGGTCTGTGCCCCGCGCTTCAAAACCTACTCCTTTCCACGCCATTCCATAAGTGGCGCTCCATTCGTCCAGATGTCCGGTGATGCCTTGCGAAGCCAGTATTGCCTCGTCCTTTATCCAGCCCTGCGGATAAATGGCTCCGGCGGGAAGGGGAATAAATGCCGGTTTTACTTTCAATGAGGTGTCATTGATTAGAAAATCGCGTTTATTCAGAAAAACAAGCTCTTGCTCGTTGAGTTTCGGATTGCACGAACACAAAATAACGCTGAATGTTGTTATTGACAAAATAGCGGATAACATACTTTTCATGATTTCGCTTTATTTATATTAATACTGATAGTTCCTCCTGTAAAATTAGAGGGTACGACGATACGTCCCTGCTTATCGGGAACTATTTTTTTCCCGTTTACTATGGCATGGTTGACTGTTCCGTTGCCGCCGGTTATCTCCAATTTAATTCTCGAATCCCTGTAACGCAAGTCCGCTTTTACGGGTGCAGTGGTTTCGTACAAGTTTGGTTTGATGGTCATACGGTCGCCGTCAAATTTGACGCCTAAGAGATGATGGATGATGAAAAAGCCCACCTCTCCTGACGTCCATGGCAATAAGCCTGCTGAAGCGTAGCCGGAGGGAATGAGCGGAATTACTTCGTACCATAAACCTGCTTTTCCTCCGTCTATCTGATAAAGCCATTCCAGCGAACGCCTGCTGTAATCGTACATACCGGCTTCATGCTCGCCGCGCAGTATGAAACAGGTGGCAAAGGGCCAGGGACCCGGCTGGTCGCCCTGCGAACTGGTGTGGTAGCGGTCGTGACCACCGAATGACCAACGGCGGTTCCACAACTTTTCTGTTTCCAAAATCGTTTGCCGAGCCAGTTCCGAGGCAGGGTCTATTACGTTCAGTGCCACAGGCAGTGCCATCGTAGCGTCCGGATAGATGCTTGACATCGATTCCACAGAACCCGGCGCCCCGGGCTGCCATCCGTAGGCAATCATGGTGACGCCCTCGTCTTGCACCATCGTGGTGAGGATATGCTCAAAGACAGCGCGGCTCAGTTCGAAATTGCCGGTATGAATCACGCCAATAGCCGTCATGGAAGCGTCACGCACCCACTGATTGCCATATTCGAGCATACCGGCGTCGATAGCGCCGTTGCTTCCTGTGCATCCGGGCAGGCTGGCAGTGATGGCGCTATACAGACCGGAAACCACCGCATCGGGGGATGTCAATTTGTTGGTCAGCGCCCATTTTTCAGCCGTTTGGCGCGTCAATTCTGCATCCGCCGACGGGATGCCATCGCAGTTTGTCCACCGCGTTTCGCAGGTGTTGCCCAAAGCGGCAAAGGCATATTTTTTCATGCGAAGACGCAACGACGACGAGAAATATTTTTCGTCCTTCGTATAATTACAAGCGTTGCTTTTGATGCGCGAATTTGCCGCATTGTGCGCGTCAAACAGTAAATAGTTGAATGCCGGCGATGTGCCGTTTTTGTCGGCTTGCACCATCATTTTTATCTGTCCGCTGCGAAGCATATAATAGCGCCGTCCCTGCATAAAAGCGTCATCAGCGTATGTGTCGTTGATGGGTTGGGCTGCGGCAGACAGCGTTAATGCCGCCACTACAATGATGGTGGCGGCTGTTATTGACACAACTAAAATACTTTTCATAATTCCTACTTCTTTTATTTTTTCAGGTGCTAATCAATACGCAAATGTAGTATTTTTTGGGGTGTACGACAAATTTTCCTTTTTATTCAGGGGCAACGCATTAAAATATGGTCAGTACTCTACCAATTTTAAGTCCGTCTGCTACGCTGGAAGGCGTTACATTTCGATAACCCCGTACGATTTTACGCCATTCAACCAAATCCCCGATTAGGACTACAAACGGTTTTTGGAAAATGCTGCCTTTGATTTTCAGTCTGTTACAAATTTGGTTGCCTTCAAAATCGGCTTTTTATCCGATTTTAGGCCTGATTTTGCTCCTTTTTTAACTAAAATTTAACATTTGAACGGATGAGGCCTGCAATGTGGGTTAACAATACCAATAAGATAACGACACCGTATCGACTGTGCGCAAAAATTTGCGCACTTCAATTATTTTGTTTATCTTCGCGAACATTTTTAAACAAAGGTCATGAAAAATTTACCGATAGGGGTACAGTCATTTGAAAAATTGCGCAGTGAAGGTCTTTTATATGTTGATAAAACGAAAGACATATACCAACTTACAAGTTCAAGTACCGTTTTTCTTTCGCGTCCGCGTCGCTTTGGAAAGTCGCTCCTTGTGAGCACCTTGGGTGAACTTTACAAAGGCAATAAATCGCTCTTTGAGGGACTTTACATTTACGACAAATGGGACTGGACGCAGCAATATCCTGTTATTCGAATAGATTGGACAATTATTTCACACGGTAGCAGAGAAGAGATGGAACGAAGTATGCTCGGCTATTTGAAACGACAAGCTGATTTATATGAAATAAACCTTGTTTCAGAATACGCCTCCGATCGTTTTTCTGAATTGATAGAGTCCTTGCACCGCAAAACAGGCAAAAAAGTGGTCGTACTGATTGACGAATACGACAAACCCATATTGGATGCAATAGGCAAGGCGGAAGCAGCAGATATTCGTGCGTTTCTTCAGGTATTTTACGTGGTATTGAAAGGAAGCGACGAGCACCTGAAATTTGTTTTCCTGACAGGCGTAACGAAAGTGGCCAAAGTGTCAATATTTTCAGCGTTGAACAGTCTTGAAGATATTACGTTAGACGAAGGATATGCCTCTATTTGCGGTTACACTCAGGAAGAATTGGAACGCGACTTTTCAGAATATATTAGCGATACGGCAGTCCACTTAGAGATGACAAGGGAAGATTTACTGGCAAACATTCGTAGAATGTACGATGGCTACTCGTGGGATGGCAAAACATCGGTTTACAATCCGTTTTCTACTTTGCCGTTTTTCAAAAAGAAAGCCTTTTCCAATTATTGGTTTGAAACGGGTACGCCCACTTTTTTGATTAATCGTCTCAAAAAGCACGGTCTTGCCAAAACCGTATTAGAACCTATCATTGCTGATTCATCGGCTTTTGATAGTTACGACCCGGAGGCACTTGATGATGTTCCTTTATTATTTCAGACAGGTTATTTGACCATTAAAAGTCAGAGACGAGTAGGCATAGAGACTAAATACACCCTTGAAGTACCGAATATGGAGGTAAAAAAGTCGCTGATGGAACATCTGTTAAGTGCCTATACAAATTATCCCCATTCAACCATGTCGGTACTTGGACAGGAAATGTTGCAACAAATCCTTGATTTCGATGAGGAGGGTTTTACAATTAATATGCGGTTGATGCTTGCCGGTGTTCCTTACACTTTAAAAGCATCTAAGGAGAGAAACAAAGCCAAAGCGGAAGCGGAAAATTTAGAAAATGAAGCCCGTTATCACATCATCTTTCAACTGTGGATGACCATGCTGGGTTTCAATATTCAAAGCGAAAAGATAACCAACCGTGGGCGTATGGATGCGGTATTGCTGCAAGACGGAGTGGCGGTAGTGGTAGAACTGAAATACCACGCCAAAACGAAATTGAAGACCTTGCTTAAGCAAGCCATCGCTCAAATCCGCGAGAAACGGTATTACGAACAATTTCTTGACCGTAAAATCATTCTGCTGGGCATCGCCTTCACTGGAAAAGAGGTCGGTTGCAGAATAGAATGTAGGAATGTAGGAATGTAGGAATTTAGGAATTTAGAAATGTAGAAATGTAGAAAATTAAATAAACAAAAAAGAGTGAAAATGATTGAGCCGGTCGATTTCTCGCACGTCAAAATAACGGACAAAATTTAAGTACAATGAGAAAAAAATTCACACTATTCATCGCATTAAGCCTCTCAACGATGCTCAATGCACAAACATTCACCTCCGACATCCCCTTTCTGGCGGGCGAAAAATGGTGGGGGGCTTTTGTGGCAAAAGGCAGCGAAATGCCTTATTTGCAACCGACGGGAATGTTCGACTTGTCGAATCAAGGGTTTAATAATCAGGCTGTTCCACTGTTCGTTTCCAACAAAGGGCGATACATTTGGAGCGACGAGGCGTTCCGCTTTCAAATCACTGCGGCAGCAATTCATTTGGAGTCTAAGTTTGAGGAAATCAAAGTTACGGTTGCCGGAAAAAACCTGCGGGATGCCTATTTGGCGGCTTGTCGCGCTCATTTCCCGCCTTCGGGGAAATTGCCCGACCCGCTGTTTTTCTCGATGCCTCAATATAACACTTGGATTGAGTTGATGTATAATCAAAATCAGCGAGATATTTTGAATTATGCCGACAAAATCATTGAGCACGACTTCCCCAAAGGCGTTTTTATGATTGACGACAATTGGCAGAAATATTACGGCAATTTTGATTTCAAGCCCGACAAATTTCCCGACCCCAAAGGGATGGTTGAGCAACTGCACGCGATGGGATTCAAGATTATGTTGTGGATATGTCCTTTTGTGAGTGCGGACAGCCCGGAATTTCGCGAATTGAAAAAGAAAAACTACCTGTTGCGCCGCAAAGGAAGCAGAGAACCCGCACTCATCAGTTGGTGGAACGGCTATAGTGCCTGCTACGACCTCACCAATCCCGAAGCCTTCGACTATTTTGTTGGCATACTGAAAGAGATGCAACAAAAATATGGCGTGGACGGCTTCAAGTTGGATGCTGGCGATGCCTACTTTTACGACCCCAGCAGGATTGACAGTTACAAGCCCAACACCCAATCGACCGACCACACCTTGGCGTGGGCAAAAATCGGCTTGTCGTTCCCATTCAACGAATACCGCGCCGGTTGGCGGATGGGCGGCGACGCCCTCGTACAACGCCTCGGCGATAAGAATTATTCGTGGAAAGCGGTCGGCTTGCTCATCCCCGACATGATTGCCGCTGGCTTGCTGGGCTATGCCTACGCTTGCCCCGATATGATTGGTGGCGGCGAGTTCACGTCCTTTCTCAACATTGCCGATGATAAATTTGACCAGACGCTGATTGTTCGCTCCACGCAGGTGCACGCCCTGATGCCTATGATGCAGTTTTCGGTGGCTCCGTGGCGCATTTTGAATGCAGAAAATCTGGCGATATGCCGCGAAATGGCATACCTCCACGTGAAGATGGGCGATTACATCCTGAAATGTGCCCAACAGTCATCGCAAACGGGCGAGCCAATCATCCGCCACCTTGAATATATGTTCCCCGAACAAGGCTTTGCCGACTGCAAAGACCAATTTATGCTGGGCGAAAAATTCATGGTGGCACCGATGCTCAATGCCGAAAAACAGCGCACAGTCGTCCTCCCGAAAGGCAAATGGCGCGACGAATTGGGCAAAGTATTTACCGGCGGAAAAACAATCACGGTGGATGTAACTATCAAGCGCCTGCCCTATTTTGAGAAAATCTAAAATTTATTGATTACCTTTGCTCCCAAAATATAAAAAATAATGATAAATATGAAAACGTTAAAAATTTTGTCTTTATGCGCATTATGTGCATTATGTGCGTGTATGGGCCTGTCGGCTGCGGCTCAGAGTTATCCTTTCAACGATACGCAACGCTCTGTGGATGAACGAGTTTCGGACTTGGTTGCCCGATTGACACTTGAAGAAAAAGTGTTGCAGATGCTTAACGATGCTCCAGCTATTGACCGGCTTGGCATTCCGGCTTACAATTGGTGGAACGAATGTTTGCATGGTGTGGCACGCACCAAGTACAAGGTAACCGTTTTTCCACAGGCAATTGGGATGGCTGCGGCTTGGGATGTGCCCCTGTTGGAACAGGTTGCCGTCGCTATCTCCGACGAGGGGAGAGCCATTTATCACGATGCCTCGTCCAAAGGCAATCGGACTATTTATCATGGGCTAACCTATTGGACACCAAACCTCAATATTGCTCGCGACCCGCGTTGGGGGCGCGCTCAGGAAACTTACGGTGAAGACCCTTTTTTGACCGCTGCGATGGGCAAATCTTTTGTGCGCGGATTGCAGGGCGATGACCCCAAATACCTGAAAGCAGCTGCCTGTGCCAAGCATTATGCCGTGCATAGCGGACCGGAAAACACGCGGAATTATTTCAACACCATTGTCAGCCCTTATGACTTGTGGGACACCTACCTCCCCGCCTTTCGCGAGTTGGTGATGGAAGCCAATGTGGCGGGGGTGATGTGCGCCTACAATGGCTATAACGGGCAGCCCTGTTGCGGCAACGACCAACTTATGCTGCAGATTTTACGAAACGAGTGGGGCTTCTCCGGCTATGTGGCTTCGGATTGCGAGGCGATAGATAATTTCTATAAACACCACAAGACCCATCCCGATGCGGCTCATGCGGCGGCCGATGCTGTCGTTCACGGCACAGATATTGATTGCGGCAGGGAAGCCTACAAAGCATTGGTAGATGCAGTGAAAATAGGTTTGATTACGGAAGACCAAATTGATGTGTCCCTCAAACGCCTGTTCACTATCCGTTTTCGATTGGGTATGTTTGACCCCGCAGAAGCCGTGAGCTATGCCAAGATACCCGTTTCTACATTAGAATCGCCTGCCCACAAAGCTTTGGCGGCTAAAATCACGCGGGAGTCTATCGTGTTGTTAAAGAATGATAAAAATATTTTGCCGCTGAGTAAAAAATTGAAAAAAGTGGCGGTTGTGGGACCCAATGCAGACAATGAAACAACGCTATTGGGCAGTTACAACGGCGTTCCAACCACGATAAGTACGCCACTGAAAGCGATACAAAGTAAGTTAAAGAATGTTACCATTACCTACGAAAAAGGCATTGATTTCGTGCTTCCTTCCGAAAAAAGCAGCGAAGAAATTGCAACTTTAGCCAAACGTTTCAAAGGTTATGATGTTGTCATATATGTAGGCGGTATTTCGCCTCAGATAGAGAGGACAAAGGGAGTTGATGACCGCAGGAGCATCCTGTTGCCGAAAGTGCAGACGACTTTAATGCAGGCGTTGCATGCCGAGAATATCCCTGTGGTGTTTGTGATGATGACCGGGAGTGCTATTGCCACGCCTTGGGAGTCGGAAAATATCCCCGCCATTCTCAATGCCTGGTATGGCGGGCAAGATGCGGGCAATGCTATTGCAGATGTTCTGTTTGGCGACTACAACCCTTCGGGCAAATTGCCGGTCACGTTTTATGCAAAAGACAGCGACCTGCCGCCTTTCAATTCGTATGAAATGAAAAATCGCACTTACCGCTATTTCGACGGCGAAGTGCTGTATCCTTTCGGTTATGGCTTGAGTTATAGCCAATTTGCTTACGAAGTGGTGAATGTAAAGCCACGATTTGCTGCTAATGAAACACTTACGGTGGAAGTACGCGTAACAAACACCGGCAAAAAAGACGGCGATGAGGTGGCACAACTCTACGTTTCGCACCCCGACCAAACCGGTCAGAAGCCCCTGTATGCCCTCAAAGGCTTTGAAAGAGTATTTCTGAAAGCCGGTCAAAGCCAAACAGTGAAATTCACGCTGGGTGCGAAAGAATTAGCAACGGTTGACCGCGACGGCATAATAAAAGTAAACCCCGGCGCATTGAAACTGTATGTCGGCGGCACTTCGCCCTCGAAAACATCGGCGCAAAAATTGGCGATTGTGGAAAGAGAAATACGAATCACAAATTAAAAATATATGTATTTATTAGGATACGACATAGGCAGTTCGTTCATCAAAGCGTGTTTGGTGGAATTGTATAACCCTTTTTACTTCTTTAAGTTATAAGTTTTCCCGCTTTCCAATTCCATTGTTTTTCCCCATCCCGGTAATTTCAAACGGAAAGAATGTTTTCCCTGTTCCAATTGAGTGAGCGGTTTTTCCGGCGTGCCGCGCAACACGTCAAACTGTAAGCGTTTTACGTCGGGATTCACTTGAACTTCCGCCGTATCGCCTTTAATCCGGACATCGACTATGCCTGTTCCTTCGTAATCGAAATACGGTGTCGAACCGACAGCAATGATTCGAGTTGGCTTTTCCGGCTGTGGTATCGGATGCCAATCTGTTGGTCTTGCCTGCATAAAAAGTTGCTCTTTGCAGAGCAGAGCAGCATTTTTTGAATAACTTACCGCTGTCGGCGGGAAAATCCGTTCATCGGGATTTGCCGGATTCAACTGTGTACCGCGCGGCAGCGTTCGGAATGTTTCTCCGGCAATCAAAAAACTGACGAAGCGTTCCGGCGCATGAACGGCGTTGAGATAATGGGTTGGCCATGCTCGATTATGCGCCGCATGGAATCGGCTGTCGTACTGAAACTGGCATGCAACCTGAGCGCCTTTGTTACGGAAAAATCGAGCCATTGCCGGATAAAGGTCAATTTGCCGGTAGGTGTCACTGGCATCAAATTCATAAACAAGCCGGGCTTTTTTGGCAAGCACGGAAGACCAGCCGGCATCCGATGTTGACGTCAACAAATTCCGGGCATCGGCTTGCGGCGTTTGCGACAAACCGCCGGGATACAAACTCATCGTAATCGTTTCGCAAGGACTGTCGGCTATTGCATGATGGCTGACATTGTGATTCAGCCACGCCGAGAATGCTATCGGTTGCTTTGCTCCGGTAGCACGAATCGTTTGGTACATCGTCTCAATGTAGTGCCGGATTTGCGTATATTGAAAATAGTCCCAGGTGTCAGCCGATTCCCATTCCGGTCCCGGTAGCGTTGCGTTCCATTCCTTCCGAATCTTTTTTCTGTATGCGACGTTAGGGTCAGCATCGGTGTTTTCATTTTCTTTCTTCACATTAACACCACCATTTGTCTTGGAAAGCTTGGTTAATTCACCATAACTCCAATAGAGCGGCTCGTTGATAATTTCAAACAGATTCAAACACGGTTCGTCAACGAGCCGCCGTTTGGTATAAGGATTTTCGTGTTCGAGAAATTGTTTCAAATACCGCTGTTGAAACGCCCATGTTTCCGAACTGTAAAACAGCGCTTGAATCGGTGTTTGCAGTGAAAAGGCGTCGTCTCTTCTCGGTTGCGTCCCACCCCACCACGCTATCGGCGTGAGCCAAAGATGAATTCCGCGTTCATTACATTTTGACACGAGATAATCAAGCATATCAAGATGTTCATTCCAAATGAGATTGCCTTCGGCATCGCTGATTTCCGTATCTACAACGTGAATCCGAATGGCGTTGATTCGGTTCGGTCCATCCGTGTCGCGGACAAGGTCATCAAGGTCGGCATTGATTGCCGTTTTGACGTCAATATTTTGTTCCTTGAACAACAGAAATTCCAGGAAACTTTGCGGATAATAATTGACGCCCCAGAGCGCCACTTCGCCGCCGTCAATATATTCCAGCACGCCGTCCCGAACCTGCATCGGGCGGAGCGGCAAGGGTTTGCCTTGCGGTCGCGGCGCTTGACGGTCGGCTTCTTTTTGAATATCCGGCTGCGGAAACAATCTCGTGTTGTTGTGTCCGAGCATTATCGGCTCTACTCTGATTCCGCCACCGGCCCTGATGTCTTCTGCCGCGATGACAATTTCGTTGACTTCGTCGAAGCGTATCCACTCTTTTGGTACGGGATATTCCCGCAGCCTGTTCCAACCGTTTGTTCGTCCGATTTCTTTGCCGTTGAAGAATGTAATATCATTGTCGTCAATGCCAGAAACCGTTAAATACAATGGCAACCCTTCCAAATTTTTCGGCACGAAAACTTCCGTTTGCAGCCAGGTTACGCCATTGTCTTCCCACATTTTCGGTAAAGATATTGTTTGCCAAGCAGCATCTTTACTCGGAATGCCGTTGATTTTGCCGAGTTCCGAATCTTTTCCTGCATAAATCATTTGCCAGGGCTGCTTTGCCAAATTGATGCTGGCAAACCCAGAAGTTTTCGATTCTTGATGTTTCGGCAGCGAAACATCAAGAGAGCCGACCGGCGAAACGGCTTGACCGGAAACCGTTACATAAAACAATGTAAACCGTTCCGGCGAAAGGTCGGCTTTTTCCGGCTGAATAGAAACGACTTTGAACGGCTGCGAAACACGAATTTCCGGAGCGGTTGCTTTCAATTCCGTCTGCGGACGAATCATAACGAGAATTTGCCAATTTTGCACGTTGTCCTCCGGAGCGGAAACCAACCGGCTGAAAATACGAATTTCATCCTGTGCCGTTGCCATCGAAACAAAGGACAAAATGAGAAACAAACAACTGAGCCATGTGATTTTTCGTGTCATAATTTATAATTTTATGACTGCTTTATCCAATGCCTGCCAATGTTCTTCGCTCATTCTGCCGGGGGTGAAGAGGCAAATGCCCGCTGCGCCTCCCCGCAGGGAACCGTGTACGGCTTCTTCCATTTCCGACGGCAGCAATCCGTGGGCTTCCGGGTCGATGTGTTCGGCTTTGTGCTTCCAGTCGGGGCAAATGAACAAACCGCTGTACACGGGTATCCTGCCGTTCACCGCAGCGGTTTCTTCGCGGCAGATACCTTCCAGCCAGTCTGCGCCTTCCAGATAGAAATCATTGTAGTTCATGGGGAACACAGCGTCCAAATTCCATTTGTGCCATTCCTGCCGCACTAATTTTTTGGCAAGCGTGGGACCGGGGAACACCGCTGCACTGATTTTTTTGCCCTTGGCGTGAATGTTGGCAGCCAAGCGATTCACCAAAGTGGTAATCTGGTTGTAGCGGAATTGCTTCCACTCCTCGCTTTTGGAAGGGTCTTCCAGCGATTTGACGTCTATGCCCGAAGCCGTTTTAAATGCCGCCACGCACTGGTCGCAATAGCAATAATCGGCAGGCGCATATTCTTCGTCCATCACCAAACCGTATTTATCCCACAGCCCGCGAGCCAAAATCACGTCGGGGAAACGGATATAGTCCAGATGAATGAAATCGACATCGGGAATATCGGCTATGGCTGCGTATCGCTCGTTCAGGTATTGAAACACTTCCTCTTTTTGCGGACACAGAAATTTGTAATAACCCACAAACGCAGGCTTGCTGTAAGCCGACTGTCCGTTGCGATTGACGGCATACAGGGTGGAATCGCCGAAGCTACCGTCGCATAAGGCTCTTGTCCACACATGGTATTCCAAGCCATGGGCGTGGGCAATGCGGGCTACTTCCGCATTGTCGCTATTGTCTCTGCAGCATACGCCGGTGACGCCATGCGATTTGAGTTGTGTAAACAACTCGTTGGCATTCTCAGGATTTGCGCCCGTCCAAGCATATATTTTAACCGGATCCGGCGACTGACTGCATGAAACAAACATGCAGAAGATAAAAACGAAAAAGGATATTGACTTCATAAATAAAATTATTGGGCACCTCTAAAAATTGTTTTTTGCATTTGAATTTCTCGTCAAAGCAGAGGTGCATAAAACTTGACGAAAAATCACTATTGGGGAAAATTTACCCATACAATTCGTTATAGAGCCTCATTTGATAATATATCCCTGTCCAACGCCTGAAGCATTTCTTAAACTTATGCTATCTTTTGTGACAAGAATATCTTCTGTGATTTCTTCTTCAATCAACATGCCGTTTGTCCGATAGACTTTCAGTCCTCGCTTCCATGCATTGAACTTTGCTTTACCCTTTTCCGAGTTAAAAACGACAAAGATTTTTTGGGTTTTCGGTTGTACGGCATATATCAAATCTTCGGAAATGTAAGCCGTTGGCGATGAATAAACGCCTTCGGACCATTTGCGATCTTTGAGTGGAGTCTCATGTAGATTTTCCCAGCCGGGGATTACCCTTACCAACAAAAGTCTTGCTGGCACTTCGTAAACATTTTTAAAGTGTGGCATATTCCCTGTTCCGCCAAAACGCCCATACCAACCAAAGAACGAGCCATGTACGGCGGCTATTGCAGCTATTTCCCTGTTTTTGTCCTCGCCATATACATCTGGCGTAGAACATCCCACCTTAGAATAGTCAGCCAATCCGGAGGTATGAATCCGTTCATCCGTGATAAACAGGTTTCCTGAACTTTCCTGCAACAATAAATCGGGTGTTAATTCATGTACATCTTTCCGTTCAGAAATCTCCTTGATCCAATTGTCATATATCCGCGATGGTTCCACGATGAATTTGGCGTCCGGGTATTTTTCTCTTGTTTTCTTGAAAAGCGTTTTATAGAACATTGCCCTTCCATCGCTATAGGTTGAATATTCATGGGTTGTTCCAGGGTATGTATCTCCTGAATCCACACCTCTCAGCGTTGTCATTCTGCCACCATCACCCGGAAAGCCATTATAGAAATCGCCTGTGAGGTTGGGAACATCCCAACAAAAGCCTCCAAAAATAAAACCTTTGTCCAACCGTTGAGTGTGCTCTATTTTATCCAAAATCTTTTCTACAACCTCATCAATCACTTTCTGTTGTTGGAAATCAGGCTCTACAGAGTATTTATCACGTGTAAAGAACCAACCTGATGCTAAATTATCAGGAAATGGAAGCGAGGCGTCTTTTAAAGCTGCAAATTTGGAATAAGCTTCTTTTTCTGCTTCCGAATATGTTTTATTCTTATAAATAGAACGATGAACAGGATATACTGAATATTCGGGAGATTCAAGATAAAACCGTATGTTTGTCGCATTTTCATCGTTTTCCATATTTGGGGCATACATGATATAATCATATCCCATTTGTTTTGCAAAAGACAGATTGTCGGCAGGTTTACCTTCCCATGTTATGCCGTAAAAATTCCTGTAAGATGACTGTTTTTTAGTATCTCCACACGAATAAACGGTTAGCATGACAACCGTCCATATTGATATTGTCCAAAATCCTTTCATCTTATTATTTATTTTAGATATAGTTTTTATATTATTTACGGTTAAACGGCTTTTCCAACTTTACAGCAGGCGCCTCGCCATTCAAATCCAGTTTGACAGCACCTATTCGCTCAGCGCCACCGCGCCAGCCTTCACGAGCGTTGAAATACATCAGCAGCGATTTTTCCCAATGCACGACATCCAATTGATAAATAATCGCCGAACGCCAAGGGATATTCGGGTCGGGTTTAACAATCGGATTACAATCGGCTTCTTTCCATTGCAGTCCGTCGTCACTCAACAACAGACGTATTTCCGAGCGTGATTTTCCTTCCGCATCAATATAAATTGGATTATAAAAAGCAACGTACTTATTTCTATAACCAAATACCTTAAAACCGCCACAGCCATAGTTTCGGAACGGCAAATTTACATCAGGCTCCAGAATAGGCTCTTCTCTTTTTACGAACGGACCCAGCGGATTGTCAGCCTCCGCGCAATAAATATATTTGGGTTCTTCATAACCGGCGTCTTTCAAGTAAACCGTACCACCACTGTAATACATCCGATAGCGACCATCCGATAAGAGGATGACACAGGGGTTGCGCGCTTGTATTCTTGGTCCTTCACGTTCTTTTGGCAAATCCGGCACCACAAGCGTAACCGGTTCCGACCAAGTTTTAAAATCGGTCGTTGTTCTTGCACGTATCACGTTATGATATTGGTTTCCCGTTTTCGGGTCTTTATATTCGGCGGTAGCCGTATAATACTGTATCCAGCGGTCGCCGTCGCAGAAAATGTATTGTATGCCAATTTCCCCTTCTTCGTGGGAAACATCCTTCCAGTGAAGTCCGTCATCTGAAGCGGAATGAAAAAGCCAGGTATGCCATTTTGTATCACTCGAAAAGCCATGAAAAAAAGCATGCCATTTGTTGTCAAATTTACCGGGTAGCAAAATCTGCGGGTCGCCAATAACACAGTTCGGCAGCCCATAAATTTCGGGGTCTATCAGTGGATTTTCAGGCAGGTCTTTCCATCTTTTCTCTCCCCAATCAAGGGAAGTGGGGTGAACCGGACCATGCTCAATACCTTGTTTCTCCCATTCTGCCAGAAAATAATCAAGGGATTTCAGGAAACGCTTGTAATCCTTTTTTTCGGGGGCAGTCCATCCCACTTCGGCATAAGCGGCTATGCGGGGATAGACCCTGTAATTCAAGGCCTTTTCGTCGGGCACAAACTCTGTCCACAGCTGACAACCCAAGCCCAGCACGCTTTTTTTCTGGTCTTCTGTCAGACTTTTTGGCACAGGGGAGAATGAATACGCTTTTTCCAAAGAGAGGCTTTTATAGGTGTAATCTAAATACGTAAATTGATGCTGCGAATTAACCACATTATAGCCATCATCTATTGCTCTTTTGATGAGGGACAGGTCGCCCTTCCAAAATTGAACAACAGTACCGGGGGCAAGACGCTGTTCGGTAGCGTGGTCATCATTTTTCCCCCCGTGGACATTCGCACCGGTTATTTCGTTCCATCCCATCATATTCCGTTTTTTGGAAGTAAGCCATTGCGACATTTTGTTGGTAAAATCAACTTGCAGGTCGGCAGGTGTTTTGATGCCCTTCTCTTTCATGTATTGGCTGACGGCAGGTGAATTTTTCCAACTATTATAATCCACCTCATCGCCACCGATATGAATGACCTTACTCGGAAATAAAGCCATCACCTCTGTGAGTACATTGTGAAAGAACTCAGTTACTTTGGGGTCTGTTACATCAAATACATACGTTCCGATGAGATTGTCGCGTGTCTTTTGGGTACCTACTTTGGGTATTCCCAACCACGGATAGGAGTTTATGGCTGCATCGCCATGACCCGGCATTTCTATTTCAGGCACAATGGTAATGTGGCGGGCGGCGGCATAAGCAACCACTTCCCTGATTTCGTCCTGCGTATAAAAACCTCCATGGGGTTTGCGGTCTAAATAACCGTGTTCGTAACCAACATCCCACCAGCCCTTTCTTACCGTTGAATCGCGGAAAGCGCCTGTTTTGGTCAATTCGGGATACTTTTTGATTTCAATACGCCATCCCGGACTGTCCACAAGATGCCATTGAAAAACATTCAACTTTAACCGAGCCATATTATCCAACAGTCTGAACACAGCCTCCTTCCCATGAAAATAGCGGGATTCGTCAAGCATAAAGGCACGCCACGCAAATTGTGGATAGTCCTCTATTTTCACGCAGGGAATACCGGCAGAGACGTTATCGGGAAGCAATTGCCGCAAAGACTGTATGCCGTAAAAAACGCCTGCTTCGGTGGCTGCTGTGATTGTTACAGACTGAGAAGTCACGTGAAGCAAATAACCTTCTTTATTCGGGACGCTTCCTTTTACGACTTCCAAACGAATAACCCTTTTGTCCTTCGATGCTTTTTTTACGACCGGCAGGCTTATTTTCGCCCTGTCCTGGATGAGCTGCGATAAAAACGTGGCTTGTTGTCGTGTCGCTTTATCGGCGACAATCTCAACATCCGCATCCAAGCGGAAAGTGCCGGATTGCATTACTAATTTTACCGGCTCCGGAAGCAGATTGACAGACTGCGCTTGCAGGTTGTCGATGCAGAACAATGTTGTGCAAAACAACAACATTGCAGTGATAATTGTTTTTTTGTTCATAACTATAATGATATTTAATTGTTTATTTCATCGTTTTTTGCTTATTTTTTCCATGTATAAATCAACACATCTCCGGGAGTTAGCGATTCGGTTTTAAGACCGGTTACGGTGGACAGCGTACCATGTTTCTGTTTCAATAGCCCCCATATTCAATCCCTTGTTTTTTCCAATCGGTCAGAAAATAATCCAACGCTTTCAGGAAACGCTTGTAATCTTTTTTATCGGGCGCAGTCCATCCCACTTCGGCAAGAGCAGCTATGCGGGGATAGATCTGATGATTCACGGCGTTGTCGTCGGGACACTGCCACGTCCACATTGAGGCACTCAAGCCCAGCACTTTCTTTTGCTGCGCTACTGTCAGTCCTTCGGGTATAGGATTAAACAAATAGGCTTTTTCCAGAGAAATTTGTTTATAGGTATAATCCAGATAGGCGTGTCGAGTACTTGCATTGATGATATCATTCCCATCTTCGATTGCTTTCTTGGCGAAAGAAATATCGCCGTGCCAATACTGGACAATGATGCCGGGGTCAAGATGTCGTTCGGTTATGTGGTCCTCAACTTTTTCATTATGGATATTAGCACCGTTTATTTCATTCCAACCTATCACTCGCCGTCCTTTGGAGGCAGCAAATTGTGCTATTTTGTTGGTAAACTCAACTTGCAGGTCGGCAGGCGTTTTGATGCCCTTCTCTTTCATATATTGTTTGATATAAGGTGCATCTTTCCAATAATGATACTCCACCTCATCTCCACCGATATGAATGAACTTGCTGGGGAATAAATCCATTACCTCTGTGAGTACATTTTGAAAAAACTCAATGACTTTAGGGTCTGTCATATCGGATATATAATTGCTGACGAGATTGTCGGGCGTTTTTTCGCCGACATTTTTTGCTACTCCCAACCACGGAAAGACCTCAATCGCTGAATTACCATGTGCTGGCATTTCTATTTCAGGCACAACGGTAATGTTCCGAGCGGCGGCATAAGCAACCACTTCTTTGACATCTTCTTGTGTATAAAAAGAACCTTTTTTATTTATTGAATCGCGCTGAGCGATTTTCTTGTCGTGAGTGGGGTTCTTTGTCAGTTCGGGATATTTTTTGATTTCAATGCGCCACGCGGGCATATCTGTAAGATGCCAGCCCAAAACATTCATTTTCAACTCAGCCAAATTATCCAACAGCTTGAATAATCCTTCTTTTCCACGAAAAAGGGAACTTTCATCAAGCATCAGTCCTCGCCAAGCAAAGGCAGGATAATCCGTAATGGTGCCGCATTGTAGAGACGTGGCGCGCCGCGTCTCTACCGCCTGTCCCGATGATGCCGATGTCGCCCCAAGCAATTGCCGCAAGGTTTGTATGCCATACAAAATACCAGCAGGCGCATTGGCCTTGATGATGATTTGCTTCTTTTTTACGTCCAAAACATATCCTTCCGGTTGTTCCGGCAAGACAGCGGCATCCAACACCAAAATAATATCTGCCGTTTTCTTTCCTTCCTTCAAAACAGGATTGACAGTAGTAAAGAGGCGATTAATCGCGTCTCTACAATATGCCGCTTCGTTTGCCAACTCATGCGGAAAAGCAATACTTATTCCATCTTTTACTTTGAATTTGCCGGATGCATATTCAATTTGCTGCGGTTCAGGCAGAACGGAATATTCCTGAACGATTTCTTCTTCGCAGGCATTAAAGCCTGACAAAATACATATTGCTAAAAAACACTTACTTAATACTTTCATTTTTTATTTGATTTTAAATGCTGCAAATCTATGAAAAAGAAGGAATATTTGCAATATATTTAATAGGTTAATTATTTTTTTATCCTTATATTTCTTATACTAAACACCTTCTCTCCGCCAATTTCAATTTCCGCTTTGAGCAGGTAGACACCGGTATCATTGGGTAACGTGATTTCAAACGGTGTTATCTCCACTTGATAGGGTTTGACGTTTACTTTCTGCTGTCGTGTGGACACGATTTTGTCGCCTTTCAACAGCGTCAATGTTATCTTCTGTTTAAACGGTTTTTCGAGGTCGTTGATAACATACACAGGAATAGTCAGTTTGCTGGCAGCAGGATAGAACTTTTCCCACACGTCCACCATCAAGCCTACGGGCGAGAAGGCGGGCCTCACATATCGGTAAAATTCCGATTCATACGTCAGGTTGCGGATGTCTATCCAATGGTCGGACGTTTGACCGCGCGGGGCTTCGGGACGGGAATAGCTCAATCCGCAAAAATGCAGTACGCCTGCCGCCTGTCGGTGCGCACGCCAATATTCCGTCAGCATTGCCAGATAACGACCGTAGATATGCAGGCGTTCTTGCGGCATCAGTTGACTTCCGTTCCACAATTTTTCGTAAACCTTGTCGGTCAGCGTGGTGGTGCTACCGTTCCGGTTCAGCCATATCCAGCCGTATTCATTGATTAGTGAAGGATTGGGAAAAATGGAATTTGTTCCTCTGGTTGTGAGCGAATGGTCGCCGGCATCATTATCAGGGCGACTTACTTTACCGAATATTTCCTTTTTGTATCCTTCCTCCGGCTCAACTTTTCCTCTACTGTATTGATCGAAACGGTAGGGATGTGATTCGACAGGGTCGGTTGCCGCCATCGGTTCCGACCAGCCGTTTTCCCACGGGCGATTGGAGAGGTCGAGGGCGCGTACCTGCAACGCCGCTTCCGCCGTCAAGGGCGATACGGTTTCGTTTTGTGCATCCCAGATAACAACACTCGGATGATTCCAGCGTTCACGCATCCACCGCCGGTATTCTTCGGCTATTTGAGAGACTTTGAATTGATAGATTTCCCAGATGGGAAATTCGTCCTGTATCATGAATCCGATACTGTCGCAAACTTCGTACCAGCGTTCGGGCGGGAAGCCGATGCAGTAACGCGCCATTTCCCAGTGCATGTCCTTGAATTTTTCGTGCAAGGCGACAGTCCATTGCGAGTCCCAAGGCAAAGTGCTGCGGTCGGGGTCTTCAAAGAAACGGAAGATACAGACGTTGGTACCGCGCATGTAATACGGTTTTTCGTTGAGTAAGGCGATTTTCCGCTCCGCATCAAAACGAAATGACCGCATCCCAAATTGAACGCGCTTGTCGTCCGCACCCGTACTCAAGGCAAGTTCATACAGAAATGGAGTTTCGGGCGTCCACAATTTTGCTCCTTTCATGTCAATTTCAAAATCAACAACAGCATATCCATCCTTGACGGTTGCTTGGGGCGAAACAGTCTTTGAAGCCACTCTCCCACCCGACTTGCTTTTGGAAACGGTATAGGTCAGCGCCAAGGTGTTGGGCGCATCCGTTTCAATTTCGGCTACTACGCGGAGTTTCTCGTTTTTAATATCCGGAACGCATTGAAAATTGTTGATAAACGGGCGTTTGGACAGCGTGATTTCCACGTTGTCGTAGATACCGGGGATGTATTTTATTTTCTCGTAGTCGTTCCCGTTCGGGATGCTGTCCGGCATTTGCACTTTGCTACCCACACCTATCACAATCTCATTCGGCTGTCCGGCAGGTTTCAGGAAAGGCTTGACGTCGAAATACGACGGTGTGAAGCAGAACGCATTTTCGCCCGCAAACTGTCCGTTGATATATACCTTTGTCTGATATTTGGCTTTGAAAATCTTGAGCCGAATCACATCGAAGTCCGTGCTTGCCAAATCAAACGTGCGTTTGTGCCAGTACCAACTGTTGTCCCGATAAGCGGTTCCAACCGTATCAAGTGCCGGTACGGCAAGGTCAACAAGGCCCGGCACAGAAGTAGTTGCCGTGAAAACGTCCGGCAGTTCGCCGCCGGTTTTGGCGATTTGCCATTGCCCATTCAGGCTGACTACCTTCCGATGCTGAAGAGCAAGCGTATTCTCATTCAGATTCGGTTTAGCCGATACCGTTGATTTTGTGGCTGTTGTTGTGTACAAAAAGCCAAACAGCAATAAAATTAAAAAAGGTATGTTTCGTATATTCATATTGATATGTTTTTTTTGTTATTCATTTTTCACAATTCTGACAAATAGTTACCTATCATGTAAAGCGGTACATTTGTCATCCACGATTCCTGACGAAAATCGGAAAGAGATGTACGAATGGCGGTTTGTGGCTTGTATTTTTCGCAAAAGAGTTTGAAACTTTTGGCTTGAAGATTTTTTCCTGCTTTCACTTCTATCGGAATAATTTCATCGTTCTCATTTTGAATCAGAAAGTCGATTTCGTATTTGCGTTTATCAAATGGGAAATAATAGGGCTTCAAGTCCTCATTTAATCTGAGTTGCTGAAAAACAAACTGTTCCGTCAGTGCGCCTTTAAATTCGGTAAAAACATCGTTGCCGTTAATCAATGTTTTGGCATTGAGCCTTGATATGGCAGCAAGCAAACCAATATCATTGTAATAAAGTTTGAATGTCGATAGTTCCTGGTAGGCAATAAGCGGCAATGCGGGTTTTGAAACGCTGTAAATTTTGTGCAGCAAGCCCGAATCAACAAGCCATTGGATTGCTAATTCAAAATCCTTTGCCCTCGCTCCTTCCTTGATTACGCCATAAATAAATTTCTTATTTTCTTTTGCCAACTGCGAAGGAACGCTGTCCCAAACCAGATTGATACGCGGCAACATTTCCTTTGGTGCGTGTTTTGAAAAATCACTGCGGTAGGTTCTGAGAATTTTGTTTTGCAGTTGCCTCGCCATTTTCCAGTCTCGGTGTTCAGCAAAATGGGCTACCACTTCGGGCATACCGCCAATATAAAAGTAATAGCGAAGATATTCCTTGAATTTTTCGGTAAAGGGGGGTAAAGCCGTCCAGAGTTTTTCGTTCAAAATTCGTGCCAACCCGTTTTCGTTTATGGCAAGCAAAAATTCGTAAAATGACATCGGGCGAAGTTCCAAAAAGTCAACCTTTCCAACAGGAAACGACTCGTTTTCATGCAAATTGATGCCCAAAAGCGAGCCTGCGGCGATGATTTGGTATTCGGGTGCATCTTCGTAAAAATATTTCAACGAAGTAATTCCCCGCGGTGCCGTTTGAATTTCGTCCAAAACAATAAGCGTATCCTCCGGTGTAATTTTGAGGTCGGAATAGAGTTCAAAATTGGTAATCAGCCGCTTAACGTCAAGGTCGGGCAAAAACAATTCTCTCAAGGCGGTGGTTCGTTCAAAATTGATATACACCATTTGCCGATATTCTGTTCTCCCAAACTCTTGAATAAGCCACGTTTTTCCTACCTGTCTAGCCCCTAAAAAAACCAGTGGTTTTTTAGAGCTGTCTAACTTCCAATTTATCAACTTTTTAACGACTTCTCTATACACTTTTTCTCACTTTAAAAGGCTCCAAAACTACACTTTTCCTCACATAAAAAGGCTTCAAAACTACACTTTTTCTCACATAAAATGCCTTCAAAACCACACTTTTTCTCACATAAAAAGTGTGCAAAACTACACTTTTTCTCACATATAAAAAATTATTTGCCAATAAAATGCGAAAACCGCACCAAAATAGAACTATATTTTGATGCAGTTTCCCTGATATTCAGCAGAAGTGCTCATTACAACAGCAATTCACAAACTTTTTCCACATCATTTATCTCGGCTCCCACTTTTTTGTAAAAATCAATCGCCGGTTTATTCCAATTAGAAACTTGCCAGCGCATTTTGTGGCATTGGTTCTCTTTTGCCATATCTATCACAGCTTGAATCAATTTTGAACCGATACCTGTACCTCTATAGTCCGGTCGCACATACAAATCGTCCAAATAGACCGATTTCCCTGACCAGGTATAATAACAGAATGACCATGTAGCATAACCGATAATTTTATGGTCACTTGTTTCCGCCACAAAACCGTGGAAAAAATCTTTTTCTTGGGTCATCCTTTCGATTGAATTGCTCATTTTGTCGGGTAGCTTTTCAAACTCGGCAAACTCCTGAAATAGGTGTATCAGCTGTTCAAAATCCTCTTCGCTTATCTTTCGTAGTGTCATATCCAATCTAAAATGTTTTTTTTACCGTAATCACCTGCGACATTAATGTATATACGCCACTTGTTGTTCAATAGCCTCCTTTACAAAAGCATTTAGCGTTGTTCCTTTTAATTTTGCCGTAATGGCAGCCTTGCGATGTAAGTCTGAATTAATCCGCACATTGAATACCCCTGTGTATGATTTTTGAGCTTCTGCAATATTCTTCCTTTTGCAAAAAGCCAAATAGCTTTCGGATGCTTCTTTAAAGGCATCTTTCAATTCAGCAACACTTTGTCCTTCAAATGAGACAACTGATTTTATACCTTCTATCCGACCAATAAAAACTTCATCTTCGTCACTATATTTCACGGTTGCAATGAAATTCTTGTACTTTAAAATATTTTCCATATCTATTTTACTTATACGTTTGTTTCCGTTTCTTCGTTTATTACTTCAATCCTTTTCAGAAATTCCCAAACATCTTTCATCTGATAGGGTTTGAGAATATTTTTAGGATGAGGTTTATGTAAGTCAAGCGATATTGGTGAATTCTCCTTCTCGAAAACGACTCGAGAACCGGATGTCTTCCCTTTATTGTTTTGAATATAGTCATATTTAGTAAGTAAACGACTCAATTCTTCCCACGTAAAGTCACGTGGAAATCTCAAAAAGCGTTCTAACAGTTTCTCGTGTGTACTCATATCTTATATTTTTCACAAATGTAACTGATTTTTAGTTACCACACAACTATTTTTATATTGTATTTAGCAGTACCCCCTTTTCCATATCTTTAATTTTACAGTTCACCCAATAATTCCGAAAGCACAGATACCATGATGGCATTGTAGTCGGGATGAATATACCGAAATACTTTTATCGTTGCATCCGAATCGGTGAATACTCCTTTGAAAACCGGACTGTTGCGACCTTTCGCAAATCCGAATTGTTCGGACTTTGACTCTTCTGCTGCGGCGGATGTGAGGAGCACATTTGTATATTCATATACAGCCACTTCCTTGTCCGCAATGCCTAATGTCTTTGCTTTTTCGGGTGGACAAGCAATATAACGGTTGTTGTAAGCATAAATTTTCCATCCTACAGCATGCAAAAAAGGAGCGGTACACCACATACTGCGACCCGTTTCCGGAAGACTTTCGGGCGAGCGATTCAAGTATTGAAGCGGCTCTTCCTGTGATTTGCTCAATGCGTAAGTGAAAAAATTTTTCACTTGGTTAGAAGTATTTTTCAGTAATTCCGCCTGATTGGAAACAGTAAAGTAAGTTTGGAATGCCTGCACGCTTTTTTCTGTTACCTCTTGTGGTGTGACCTGTTGCTCGTCTTTGGAAAAACAGGGCGACCAGTAAATGGGAAGTCCGCTATTCATCAAACCGACGTAAGCCTGCGGGTCAACAAACACATTCCATTCCACTTGGATGCCATCGGGACCATTTCCTGCATTGACATATACGGCAGCCACTTTTTGCTTTAATAATTCCGGCTCACGGTTGTAGGCAGCGGCAAAATCCCGACAACTGCCGACCAAGAACAGTGTTACTTTTTCATCGGCTTCGCGCAGGGTTTTCAGCACTAACTCAACCCCTTTCTGATATTCTTGCGGTTGATTTTCCCCTTTATCGTCCGGCGAACTTAAAGCATCGCGCAATCCTGCGGCGTAAGGCGGAAGCGGTTTATTGGCGATAGCCGCTATCTGGCGAAGCGGCGCAAGTCCATATTCTTCCGGTCGTCCCGGAATGGAAAGGTCAAAGATGTGCGCTTTCACATCAAACGCATCCAGCGCATTGAGCATCGCCAAATCATAATGGTCGTCAGGGTCGCCGTGCGGATGATAGAGGTCGGACGAATAGATGAGAGGTACTCGTTTGGTTTCTTGCTTTTCTGCACACGAATAGGCAAAGCATACGACGAGAAGAAAAGGGAGCGTTTTCACTGATAAAATGTTCATCCATAGCAATTTAACTGATTTCATATAATTATTAGTTACTCCTTTAATTATTAGTTACTCCTTATTTATTAACTTTGTAAGTAAACACAAAATAATGCGGCGAGGATTTCAGCAACTTCTTCGTTTCTTTCTCATCCTCTGACAAATCCACTGCCCCGCAAAACCTACCCACCTTGTCCTCTTCATCCCACCACGACGAAGCATAGACGAGCAATGGGATTTCTTCACCGATTTTCCAATCTGTTTGGCTGTAACTGCGCCAGTGATAAGATTGACCTTCTCGCGTTATCTTTTCGTGCAATTTTATACCGCCAAATTCACTCCCGTACATATCGAACGAAACCGTAGCTACGCTATCGACATTCTTCGTATAAAACGTGATATTGTCAACGTAGTCATAATACTTGTACTTGTCGCCTGCGGTATATTTCTCGCCCCCGGTATGCATGTAATCATTGCTAATCTGAATGCCGCTGAAGTTATCCGTTTGGATTTTTTTCCCGTCCACATACTCATTTAGGTAAAAACTTAAATAGTGCTTTTTATCAAATGGTTGCAGGGGAAATACAAAAATGCGTACCCCCGCTATTTTTAAGGCTTTTAAGAGATTTAACGTCGTTATGCGGTCTACCTGATGCATACCTTGGGTATCCTCTTTTTCCGCTCGCGGGCGCATATCTTTTTTGTACTTCTGTCCTACTGCTGTGTAGGACGCGGTGGGAAATGGCATCGCCGCTAATATAATGTTCATCCATAGCAATTTAACTGATTTCATATTGTTTATTATTTAGTGGTTAATTAATCCTTTTTTCTTTTTTATTTTGTGTATTGAAATTTTTACGACGACAAAATTAGTGGATTATTTTTAATATTTCCCGATATTTTTTCTTGTCTATCTTATTTCAATTTAACAAGGACTTTGTCCTTGTAGGCTTTCACGACTTCCACTTCTGTATCGGCATCTACGTAGCCGTCCACAGACTGGGCTTCAAGCACAAAATCTCCTATCTGCACCTTTCCCATAGGTGCTAATCGTCCGACGGTTTTCCCTGTGTCCCCTACCTTTATGGATAGGTCCACCCCCTCTACCGTACTGTCGATGCTGGCATGAAGGCTGAGTTTCTTCCATGTTTTTGCCCTTATCGCGTATATGGTGGTGGCAAAACCTAAGACGGCTACCCCTAAAAGAATATAGTGACCGGTTGTTGTTCCGAAATATCGATACCCTAAGTAAACCGCCAAAACAATCGCCCCAAAGCCCAAAAATCCTGCAACACCTATGCCGGGTAGTACCAAAACCTCCATTAAAATAAGAGATAATCCAATGACTATCAGCACTATTAAAACTATCCACTCCATAATTCAATTCTTTTATTTTAGACAATATTTAGACACACATTTAGGCATGCAAGGTAAAACTTTTTTCCCATTTTTTCGACATTTCCGAAAAAAGTTTTTCATTTCATCGCTTGGAAATCCCACAATTTTCATCTACTTTTGCGGCGAAATTATGGTGAGTGAGCTATTTACCCTTACCTATTGACAAGCGTTGGGATGAGAATGATACGGAGAAAATGATAAAAATGATAGGAATAAGTATGTTAAAAAAACAGTGATGAACGCAGAATTGACATTAACAATGGAACACTCTGTTATTGAGAGAGCCGAAAGGTATGCAAAAGCGCGGAAACGTAGCTTATCTGATCTTGTTGAAAATTATTTTAAGGTAGTGACAACGAGTATTCCCTCTAATGATGCCGGGCTAGCTCCAATCGCGAAATTACTAAAAGGTTCTTTTCATGCTCCTGCAGATTTTGACTATAAACAAGAATTGGAGAATTCCTTAACAGAAAAATACCTATAGCGAATGACCAAAATTTTACTTGATACAGACGTAATTCTTGATTTCTTGTTCGACAGAGAACCTTTTGCCGAAAATGCAGCAAGAATTATATCTCTTTGTGAATCAGGTAAAATAGAAGGATATATAACCCCAGTTATTATTAGTAACACTTACTATCTATTGCGGAAGACAGCGACCCATGAGGAGGTAATAGAAAAATTACGAATATTGCTATCTATTATTGATGTTTTGATAATCGATAAACATATCATATTGCAAGCTTTAAATTCTTCATTCAGAGATTTTGAAGATGCTTTGCAAAACTATTCTGCAGAATCGGATAAGTCAATAGATGTAATCATCACACGGAATGTGAAGGATTATAAGGTTAGTGCTTTAATCGTTATGCCACCTGAAAAATACATAAATACGATAAATGAAAATATACAACAATGAAGCCTATATTTTTCAGTGACTTTGAGGAGGATACATATAACACAAACATAACTCGCTCTGTTTCAGTCTGTTTTTGGGGGGGGGCTAATGTTAACATATTACAAAAAAAGGTAGTAAATTTTATTTCGCGTAAACCAATCTATTCTAATTATTTTGGAATAGATTTGGAAAAGGTGGAATATATTGAGTGTTCCGACACATTGCTTTTGAGGAAGCCTTACGAAACTTTTTCTCGTATCTACTTCTTATCAACCAATGCCAATCAGCTTATTGATTTACTTAGAACGCTGTCTGCGGATGATATTATAAATATTCCATCCAAAAACGGTTTGTCGTCATCTTTATTACAAACGCTGTCTGCTGGCGGTTATTCTTTATTTGAGACTTATGTGCGATTATACAACAATAATAGCGAATCAAGAGATAAATTTGTTGATGATTGCTTTGCACGTATAGAAGACGTTCCCATTATGTATCATATACTTTATGCCAATTTTTGTCCATATACAGACACTCTTCCATCAAAGGACGAATTGACGAATATGGTTCTCAATAAACAGCTCATTGTATGTCGAAATGAAAGAGAAGAAGTTACAGGTCTTGTGGCTTTTACGTTAATGAAATCAAGATGCTATTTTAGTATACTGATTAACGTTGGTGGTGGCGCCACTGATGGGCTGAATTTATTATTCAAAGGTTTTGACTATATAGCGTCAAAAAACATAACTCAATATTATTTGTGGGCAAAAGAAACGAATCATAGAGCAGTGAATTTGTATTTTGCATTGGGTTGTAAACTGGATGGACTCAAAGATTATACATTTATAAAACAAGAAAAAAATGAAACAGAAAACAAGGCAGATGCTCATGGATAGGAACATTTCCATAACCGTAGGTAAGCGTAGCGTACGCTTACGGATTATCTGCGGGACAAAACGCCGTTTGCGAAAATAGCACCTCAAAAAAAGAGTTAACCTTTTTATCGTCATTCAATCTTTTTTTTCTAAATTTGCACTCAGTTTAGACATGGTTTGGACTTGGTTTAGACGTGATTTGCATTTGATTAAGACTTTATTTGTTGTTCGTAGAAAAAAGGACATGGAAATTGACTCGAAAACGGAACAATTGGCTGCCCACTATAAGGAAATTCTGAAATTATTAGGGGAAGATAACCAACGGGAAGGCTTGTTGAAAACGCCCCTGCGCGTAGCTAAGGCTATGCAGTACATGATGAAGGGGTATGATGAAAACCCCGAAGAAATTTTGCGTTCCGCCTTGTTCAAAGAGGATTACCGACAAATGGTTATCGTTAAAGACATTGAGGTGTACTCTATGTGCGAGCACCACTTGTTACCATTTTACGGAAGAGCGCATGTTGCCTATATACCAAATGGTTACATCACCGGATTGAGTAAAATAGCCCGTGTGGTAGAGACATTTGCAAGGCGTTTGCAGGTGCAGGAAAGAATGACGTATGAGATTAAAAACTGCATACAGAACACGCTACACCCGCTTGGCGTGGCGGTAGTTATCGAGGCGCAACATCTATGTATGATGCTACGGGGTGTGCAACAACAAAATTCGGTGACCACGACCTCTGACTTTAGCGGTGCCTTCTCGAATATAGCCACCAGAGACGAATTTATAAGATTGATAAGCTCAAAATTACACTAATCAATAAAAAACCACCATGAAAAAAGCATTTGTATTTCCGGGGCAGGGTGCCCAATTTGTAGGTATGGGAAAAGAATTGTACGCAAATTCTTCCCGTGCAAAGGAGTTATTTGAAAAAGCGAACGACATTCTCGGTTTTCGCATCACGGATTTGATGTTTGCCGGCACTGATGAGGACTTGAAGCAGACGAAAGTGACGCAACCAGCCATATTTCTACATTCTGTGATATTGGCAGACAGTCTGAGCGAAAAACCGGCAATGACAGCGGGACATTCCTTGGGCGAGTTCTCTGCCTTGACGGCTGTCGGTGCGTTGACGTTTGAGGACGGTTTGCGTTTAGTGCATGCAAGGGCATTGGCGATGCAAAAGGCCTGTGAAGCTAATCCTTCAACGATGGCAGCGATTTTGGGATTGGAAGATGCCGTTGTAGA
Organism: Bacteroidia bacterium; assembly: GCA_025999735.1. Classification (GTDB taxonomy): domain Bacteria; phylum Bacteroidota; class Bacteroidia; order Bacteroidales; family Marinifilaceae; genus JAISHE01. The sequence continues at coordinate 33,904 of BNXR01000006.1, forward strand.
AAAAAGTTGCAGCGAAATAGATGAGGTGGTCGTTCCGGCAAATTACAACAGCCCCGGACAAATTGTTATTTCCGGTTCTAACAAAGGGATTGAAATTGCCTGCCAACGTCTTCTCGAAAGCGGTGCCAAGCGTGCCATCCCTCTGAATGTCGGTGGTGCGTTTCATTCCCCACTGATGGAGCCTGCCCGCAAAGAGTTAGCGGAGGCGATTAATAAAACAACGTTCAATGTGCCCACTTGTCCGGTTTATCAGAATGTAGATGCACTGCCCTACACAGAGCCGGCAAAAATAAAGGAAAATCTCATAGCACAATTGACCTCATCGGTACGGTGGACACAGATTATGCAAAATATGCTCAAAGACGGAGCCACTTCCTTCTTGGAAATCGGTCCCGGTAGTGTGCTGCAAGGGCTACTGAAAAAAATAGATAGAGGATTGGAAACGAATGGGCTTCAATAATGCGTTTAAATGATTAAAAAAAGTCTCAACAAGAAAATTAAGATAATTGGCAGGCTTGCGGTCTTATTGGTTGCCTGTGTTATTATTGTCATCTCACTGCCTAAATCGCAGAATTTCAACTATGAGTACCAACTTGGTACGACTTGGAAGTATGAAAATCTGCGTGTCCCCTTTGATTTTCCTGTTTATAAAATGGATAGCGAACTGGAGAAGGAAAAAGAAGATATAAAACGGTCACAGCTACCTATTTATAACTTAAACAAGGAAATCGGAACCACACAGGTCAACAAATTTGTCAATGAGGCGACAAAATTAGTGCCACCGACCGAAGAAGGGGAGGAAGATAAACATGCTACCTCGATAAGAGCTATTCGCAGAAAATTAGCGGGAATTTATCATGCCGGTATCCTTCAGTCTTTCGAGAAACTGCTTGAATCAAAGACCTCTACGGTCAAAATCATCGAGAATAATGTCGGCAGAGATGTAGAGGTGAAGAGTATTTATTCCTTGAAAAGTGCTTACACCGCCTTGCATGATTATACCTTGTCGCTGCATCTGCCAGATAGTATAGAAGATGTCATTCTGCCCATATTAGACCGTTATATTACTACCAATTTGGAATTTGATGAATCCAAGACAAATTCAATTTTAAGTACGCAACTTCAAAATATCAGCCTAACGCAGGGTATGATACACAAAGGAGAAGAAGTGATTAAGCAGGATGAGATTATTACACCTGAAAAGTTCAATATCCTTAACTCTCTAAAAAAGGAGTATCGCAATAATAACGCGGTTGTCGGAAATAGAGTACTGACGATTACGGGACTTTCTTTGCTCACCTTGGCTGGACTGCTTGTTTGTTCCCTCTATTTTTACTTTTTTCTTGACCGCTCTTCCTCCTCTTACCGTTCTTTTATTTTGATATTCGGTTCGTTTTTGGCAACGGTGCTATTAGGCAGTATATCTTATCATTATGATATTAGCATCATCGCTATTCCCACGCTCCTGTTGATTATTGTCACTAACATATTGATTAACAAGCAGGCCGCCCTTTATTTGCTACTGAGTACGTCAATGATACTATCCTATTTTGCTATTGATAGTTACATGTATTTATTTATGCAAATTGCGGCGGGTGTCGTAGCTATTTTCAGTTTATCGCATTTACAAAGAAGGGGACAATTATTTTTCTCTATTCTATTGATATTCATCACTTACTCACTCATTTTCTTTGCGTTCATCATTTTGCGAGAATCAACTTTTACATGGAGGCATGCGATGGGTTTTGTATTCCTGGTAACAAACAGTATCCTGCTGTGTTTGTCCTATTTCATCATTTACCTTTTTGAGCGGCTATTTGGCTTTGTATCAGACATTACGCTAATAGAGTTATCCAATCCGAATCATCCTGCTTTACGTGATTTGACACACAAGGCACCGGGCACATTTCAACATTCCCTGATGGTAGCTAATCTTGCCGAGGAGGCCATCTATCGGATAGGGGGCAATCCGCTACTCGTCAGAACGGGGGCTTTGTACCATGACATTGGCAAAGCACAGGAGCCTATTTACTTTATAGAAAACCAAGCAGGAGGTGTCAATCCACACGCCTCACTTGGTTTTGATGAAAGTGCCCAACATATTATCAATCACGTGACCCACGGAATCATCCTCGCAAAAAAGCACAATATACCGGAAGCTGTCGTGGACTTTATCCGCACCCATCACGGGAGAAGTAAGGCTAAATTTTTCTATAATTCGTTCAAAAATAAGTATCCTGATAAGGAAATAGACGAGTCAATTTTCACTTACCCCGGTCCGGATCCGAGTTCCAAGGAGTGTGCGGTGCTGATGATGGCTGATTCTGTGGAGGCAGCCATCCGCAGTTTGGAAGAGAAAACAGAGGCTAATATCACCGCCCGTGTAAATTCGATTATAGATAATCAACTGAGTGACAAGCGTTTTGAACAGGCAGATATAACTTTTCGGGAAATATCCATTACAAAACAAATTTTTATATCCACCCTAGCGAACATTTATCACTCCCGTATTTCCTACCCCGAATTAAAGAAATAATTAAACGATAAATGCTTTTACTTTATTCATGTTTTATCCTCTTTTTTTGTTTGCCCATGCTGATAAGGAAGAAAGCTATTCCAACAAGAGAGTCTAGGGGGATGCCTGCGTGCCCACGGGAACCTGGGCACTGAGGGTACCGCGGGTCCCGTCGCTCTTGCAGTTCCACACATAGATGATGTTATCCGTCCCCGTCCCGCTGTAAGTGATGGCCATTATATCCGTCTGCTGCTTGGTTGCGCCGCCGTCCTCGCTGTACATCATTGCGATGGTGGGAATAGGGGGAGCCTGCACGACATAAAGCGCACTCCCTGTGTTTGCCGTATTGTTGGTGATAACGGAGTTTATGAGCGTGGGGTTGGAGTCAAAGCTATAGATGGCTCCTCCGTTTTTTGCTGTATTCTCGTTAATAATTAGATTCGTCAAGATGGGGGATGATTTAGTTAGATAGATGCCTCCACCGTACATCTTTACACTGTCCACGAGGAGAAAGGATTTGTCACGCGGGTTTGTTGAGGTAACATTAGCTGGATAATTCGGCTTGTATGTCCCCGCAGCTACCCATATTTGTTTGATTTCTTTTTTGTATCTTGCCGAATCCAAAGCTATAGACAAACTGCAAGCATTGACCCAACTGTTGCCACTTGATGTTCCGCTTGGGGTTACAAATACCACACCATTACCATCGGGACTTACGCTCTGAGCACGAAGGTCGGGAATGGTGGCAATGTTGCAAATGAAAGCAGCAACTAAGGCAGCAACTAAAATATAAAATTGAATTTTGCACATAAGTGTAACATAAGTGTAACATAAGTGTAACATAAGTGTAACATAAGTGTAACATAAGTGTAACCTAAGTGTAACCTAAGTATAACCATTTTTACGTCAAAACAAGGCGCAAATATATAAAAAAACGAGAAAAATACATGATTAATTTAGGAATTAATTTGCCCAAAGGGCTAATTCCTTGCTATCTTTGTTAATTTAGGAATTTAGGAATTAATTTCTAAATTTCTAAATTTCTAAATTTCTAAATTTCTAAATTTCTACATTTTCAATTTATGCCCTGCTATTCAAAAAACAGCTTGGGCAGCGTGGTGAGGCCGCTTTTGTTGTCCTGGCCGTTGACCGTGTCGGGCTTCCAGTACGTCTCGGGGCCCGTGCCGTTGCCGGTACCCCAACCGGTTTTACCCGTCGGGTCAAAGCCGTTAGCGAGGACGAAAACATTGCCAGAGCTTCCACCCGGCATACCAGTGAGCCAGTAGCAATTGACCGCATTGTTTCCCCCCCCTACCACGCCGCGCTTATTGGTGCCGGTTATCGCGCCTACGTTGTAACAGGCATTAGTAGTGCCGCCATTATACCCCGCCACGCCGCCGGCACAATTGCCGTTCACCTTCACCGCGCCTGTGTTGTAGCAGGCGGTCATCGTGCCGTCAATGATCCCCGCCAAACCGCCGACATTGTTGCCGTCTCCGGTCACCGCGGCTTCGTTGTAACAGGCGATGATACTGCCGCTGGCAGACACGCTTCCCGCCACGCCGCCCACATTGCTGCCGGTTCCGGTCACCACGCCGGTGTTGAAACAGGCGAAAATGGTGCCCTCGTTTGTCCCCGCTATGCCGCCCACATTGCCCCCGCCCTTCACCGTGCCGTTAAGGATACCGAGGTTCTTGACTATTCCCCCAGTACCCACAACGCCGAAAAGCCCCACATCCGCCGCACTGGACTTGTCTATGAAGAGGTTCGAGAGTGTCTTTCTATTGCCGTCAAAGGTACAGACAAAGGGCGAAACAGAGTTACCCACAGGCTCCCAAGGCACGCCCATCAGGTCTATATTGCATTCCAGTTTGAAAGGCACGCATGGGGCATCAAGGATGGTGTTTATCAGTTGGAATTCTGCATAACAGCCTATGGGGATAGGTTCGCCGGGTGCTGGCTGGCGGAATTTCAGCTCCCCGTCGGCAGCTAGATTAAGTTTGATTTCAGTAGATACATCAGCTTCGTCAGGAGCGGGGCGACCGATAGGATAGGTCTTGTGCGTCCCCAACAATGGCTTCGTGAGGGTGATGCTCTTAATGTCTCCCGTGGGCACGGTCAAGGAAGGGTCGTACTCTACCTCGCCAGCGGCGTTAATGTTTACGACTAAGGTCGCGGTGGGGTTATAGTAGGTGATAATGGCCGACCCCGTGTAGCCGCCGGGCACAGTGGTAAAGAGGTGTAGTACCACGAAGGGTGGCGGCACGTCGGCATAAAACCCACCCCCTTCTTCTGCTGTATTATTGGTGATAAAGGAGTTTATGAGCTTCGGTTTAGAGTCAAAACTGTAGATGCCCCCTCCATTTTTTGCTGTATTCCCGTCAATGAGCAGATTCGCTAAGGTTGGCGATGAGCCGGTTAGATAAATGCCCCCACCGTTATAGCGGCGGACAATGAGAGTATTTCCTGAGGAAACACCTATTCTGATGCTGTCAGTACCGTTGGCGTTACCGCCAGTGACGATGAAGCCGTCTAATAACGTGTTGTTTGTTACTCTTGCACCGACAAGCACGTGGTAAGCATCGCCGTTGCTGGGCGTGCCGTCGTTGTCAAGGTCGCCAGAGAGGATAGACGTTGGACGCCCCGTCTCTACAGAAGGACGCTGATTGATAGTGGTTTCAGTACCCACAAATCCACCGTACATCTTTACACTGTCCACCAGGACAAAGGATTTATCACGTGAGTCTGTTGAGCTACCGTCAGCTGGATAATCCGGTTTGTATGTCCCCGCAGCTACCCATATTTGTTTGATAGCTGTATTGGATTTTGCCGACTGCAAGGCTGCAGACAAACTGCAAGCATTGACCCAACTGTTGCCCACTCCGCTTGGGGTTTCTGTCACAAATACTACACCATTACCATCGGGGCTTACGCTCTGAGCACGAAGGTTGGGAACGGTGCCAACAAAGGCAGCAACAAAAGCACAAGTGATGAGCAGTTTTTCGATTTTATTTTTGCACATGATGTAAAAAATGATGTAAAAAATGAAAGACGGTAACAAGGTGCAAAAGTAGAAAAAAAACGAATAAATTACGTTACGCTTGCCGTTAAATTCTCTTTTTTTTGGTAAAAAGGTATTTTTGTGGTTAATTTGTACCTTGAAAAAGAGTTATTGTGTTTTGTTGCAACTATTAGATGGAAAAGATAGCATTATTTCCGGGTTCTTTTGACCCTTTTACCGTTGGGCACGAGGAGATTGTAAACCGAGGGCTGAAGGTTTTTGACAGTATCATCGTTGGCGTCGGCATAAATCCTTTGAAGCGAGACTTTTTGAGCATAGAGAAACGCATCATTCTTATTCAAAAGGTGTTTCAGCACGATAGTCGCGTTTCTGTGAAAGCCTTTACGGGCTTGACGGTTGATTTCTGTCGGCAGGAGGGTGCTAACTTTCTGATTCGCGGTTTGCGAACGGCAGCCGATTTTGAATACGAACGCTCCGTAGGACAGTCCAATAGGGCTATCAACCCCGACGTAGAAACTTTTTTTGTACTTACCTCTACGGATAACACTTTCGTCAGTTCCAGCATCGTTCGCAACATTTTTATGAACAATGGCAATGTAGATCGTTTTTTGCCCAAAGCCTTGAAAACAAAAGATTTGTTTGAAGAATGAAAGAGGATGAGAAGGGAGCGATGACCACATACCACGTACCGGCTTTGTTGCAGGAGTCTATTGGCGGTTTGAACATTAAATCGGATGGGATTTATTTAGACCTTACTTTCGGTGGCGGTGGACATTCACGGGAGATTTTGAAACACTTGGATACGGGACGACTGATAGGCTTTGACCAGGATGAAGACGTTTTGAAAAACCTTTCCGACGGAGTGGATGAGGAACATTTTACGTTTGTAAATCACAATTTCAAATATATGCGCCATTTTTTGCGCTATTACGGAATAGAGCAGGTGGACGGCATCTTAGCTGATTTGGGCGTTTCATCTCATGAATTTGATGAGGCAGAGCGGGGATTTTCGTTTCGCTTTGAGGCGGCATTAGATATGCGCATGAACCGTCGCAGTGACTTGAAAGCCTCAGACATACTCAACAACTATGATAGAGAAGCACTCTTGGCAATATTTAGAAACTATGGAGAAGTTGAAAATGCAAAATACCTAACAGACACGATTATACAAGGTCGCACGAAGAACGAAATTCGGATGACGGGAGATTTCTTGCAGTTGATTGCCCCTTGCATACCGAAACAAAAAGAAAAGAAATATGTAGCGAAAGTCTATCAGGCCTTGCGCATAGAGGTCAACAAAGAGTTGGATGCACTGTCAGAGATGTTGCAACAATCGAAAGATGTCTTGAAAACGGGAGCGCGCATATCGGTCATCACCTATCATTCCTTGGAAGACAGGATTGTGAAGAACGTTTTTAAAACGGGCAATATAGACGGTATAGAGGAAAAAGACCCTATATACGGGCATGTAAAAAAAGCGTTTGAGGAAGTGAACAGGAAGGTTATAACGCCGTCGGAAGAAGAAATCGCTTTAAATCCGCGAGCGCGGAGTGCCAAATTGAGAATTGCAGAAAAGAAATGACGTGATTTGCGTTTTTTCTGAGAAGAAAGTATTACTTTTGTATCATCAGTATCATCAGCAATTAGCGAAGATTATGCCATTATTTGAAAATAGCGAGGAATTTATTTCTCCCAAGCAGGAGAAAAAAGAGAGTGACAGCAAGCTTTCCCTCAAGGGGGTTATTGACGGGCGGTGGGCGCAGAAGGCGATGCGTAACAATCTACCCTTGATATTGTTTTGGACTTTGTTAGCCGTTTTTTATATATCAAATGGGTACAGTACAGAGAATTTGCATAAACAGCGATTAGCGATGGAAAAAGAGGTGCAGGAACTACGCTTTGAGTCCGTCACGACAGCTTCTCAGCTCATGTTTATTTGCAAACAGTCAGAGGTAAAAAAGCGGATGCAGGAAGTCGGTTTAGACTTGAAGGAAAATCAAGAGCCACCGGTACGAATATACAAGAAAAAATAAGACCCTCAAAAGCGGAACACCCAAAAGCGGAACACCCAAAAAATGGAACAAATATGTCAATGAAGAGCAATATATTATGGCGTTTTGGATTGCTATACACGCTAATGGCGGTCTTTGGCGTTGCCATTGTTGGGAAAGCCCTTTATATACAGTTGTTTGAGGGAGAAAACTTGCGCAAGGCTTCGGTTCATTTTAAGGTGAAAGATGCTGAAGTGTTGCCCAATCGGGGGGATATCTGTGCTGAGGATGAACGGAAATTGGCGAGTTCACTGCCTTACTATGAATTGCGATTTGATGCTTCGGTCGTAAAGGACAAGCTATTTGACGCGAATATTGATAGCTTGGCACTCTGTTTGGCTGGCTTTTTCAAAGATGAGCGTGCAGCAGATTATCGCCAAAAATTACAAGTTGCACAGCGAGAAAAGAAGAAATACTTCTTGGTGAACAAGCGAAAAGTGTCTTATAGCGAGTTGAAAACGCTTCGTAAATTTCCCATTTTTCGCTTAGGACGTAATAAAGGCGGCTTAATCGAGGAGATGGTCAGTGTACGCAAGATGCCCCATGAAGACTTGGCAGTCCGCACGATAGGATATGTGAATGCGGCGGATGATGGGAGTTTTGAAGGACGTGTGGGGATTGAAGCAGCCTACGAAAAGGAACTTAAAGGTATTCCCGGTCGTAGTGTGAGGCAGATGATGTCTGGTACATGGGTGCCCGTGACAGTGGAAGAGCCGGAGGACGGATGCGATGTGATTACGACTATAAATGTTGATTTTCAGGATATTGTACAAGAAGCTTTGCTTAAAACTGTGCGTAAGTACGATGCCGAAAAGGGCGTGGCTGTGTTGATGGATGTGAAAACGGGGGATATTAAGGCCATTTCAAACTTGACCCGCAAAGGCAAAGAGAGTGGTGTTTATAAGGAAGAAGTAAATTATGCCATCAGTGATGCCGGTGAGCCGGGGTCTGTGATAAAAGCCGCGGTCATGATTGCCTTATTAGAAGACGGTTATTATGAGTTAGCAGACACGATAAATCTGGGCAGTACGGGGAAATACACGTTTTATGACCAGACCTTGCATGAATCGGATGGCAAAAAGCCAGGAAAAATAACAGTAAAGCATCTTTTTGAGACCTCCTCTAACGGTATTGCGGTGCTGGCCAACGAGAAGTATAAAAGCAATCCTTCACATTTCATACAGCGATTATACGGCATGGGCTTAAAGGAAAAGACAGGTATCCCTTTAAAAGGAGAAGGAGAGCCGTATATTAAATATCCGGACGACAAGAGTTGGACGGGTATCACGCTTCCGTGGATGAGTGTCGGCTATGAAATGAAATTAACACCTTTGCAGGTATTGGCATTTTACAACGCCATAGCCAATGGAGGTCAGCGAATGTGCCCCCGATTAGTGAAAGAAATAAAATATCGCGGGGAGGTCATCAAAAAATATCCGACAGAGGAAGTGGGGGGCTTGATATGCAGCAAAGCAACCCTCAAAAAGGTGCAAGAACTCTTGGAGGGGGTGGTAGAGAACGGAACGGCGAAAAATATTCAGACGAGCCACTACAAGATAGCAGGTAAAACGGGAACTGCCCGCATTGCAACCGGTACAATGGGTTATGATGAACGACGCTATCGTGCGAGTTTTGTCGGCTATTTCCCTGCGAACGCACCCTTGTATTCCTGCATTGTAGTGGTTGATGACCCTGATGTCTCAAAGGGATTTTATGCTAATCAAGTGGTTAATCCGGTATTTAAAGAAATCGCGGACAAGGTGTATGCAATGTCCTCGTTGCGATATGGCAAAGAAGAGCTACCGGTGCGCGAGCAGACATTGCCCATCAGCAAGAATGGCTACAAGACGGACTTTCAGCGGATATATAAGGAGTTGAACCTGCCGGTAAGCGGTTTGGCGGATGTTAGTGAGAATGAATGGGTAATGACCTCCGCAACGGCAGAAAACATAGTTTTGCGACCTCGCAGAGTCAATTACAGTAAGCCCGTAGTACCGAACGTGAAGGGGATGGGACTGAAGGATGCGGTGTTCCTATTGGAAAATGCCGGTTTAAAAGTGGAAGTCAGCGGGGCAGGTATGGTGCAGAGACAGTCGGTTGAGGCAGGGGAAAATGTGAAAGAAGGGGGGAAAATTCGGATTGAATTAAATTAATACGGAGTATTATGAATTTACAGCAGTTACTAAGAGGCGTAAAATACACCAAATTGTATGGGTGGAAGGACATTGAAATTCACGAAGTGCATTTTGATTCGCGTAAAGTGGGGGAAGGCGACCTCTTTGTGGCACAGCGCGGGGAAAGTGCCGATGGTCACGATTATATCGCTAATGCGGTTGCCCAAAAGGCGAAAGCGATTCTCTGCGAGCAGTTTCCAGACGATATATCAAAAGGCGCATTTACGACTCTCACTTGGATACTGGTAGAAAACTCCTCTGAGGCATTGGGGCTTATTGCTTCCAACCTTTATTGGAATCCCTCTCAGCGTTTGAAATTGGTGGGCATCACCGGTACGAATGGCAAAACGACCACTGCCACCCTGTTATATGACATGCTCCAGTTGATGGGTAAACATGCAGGCTTGCTTTCTACCGTTTGCAACTACATTGACGGCGAAAAAGTGGCGGCGACACATACCACTCCTGATGCCCTTACAATCAACCGCCTGCTGAAACACATGGCAGATGTCGGTTGCGAGTATTGCTTTATGGAAGTAAGTTCTCATTCCATCGTGCAGCGAAGGATTGCAGGCTTGAAGTTTGCAGGCGGCATTTTTTCAAACATTACCCACGATCATCTGGACTACCATAAGACTTTCCAGAATTATATTGCAGCGAAAAAGGGCTTTTTTGACGGTTTAGGAAAAGACGCTTTTGCGCTTACCAATATTGACGATAAAAACGGCTCGGTGATGCTTCAAAATACAAGTGCGAAGAAATACACCTATTCCTGTCGGACGATGGCTGAATTTAATGCCAAAACTATCGAAAAGCATTTAGACGGTTCCTTGTTGCAAATCGATGCAGATGAGGTGTGGACGAATTTTGTGGGCGATTTCAATACTTACAATCTCTTGGCCGTTTATGCGACAGCGGTCTTATTAGGCTTTGACAAGCGGGAGATTTTGCGTTGCATGAGCACCCTGAAGCCGGTATCCGGTCGTTTTGAGACCTTAATATCCAAATCTGGTGTAGTGGCGATTGTTGATTATGCTCACACGCCTGATGCCTTGGAAAATGTACTTTCCACGATTGTCAAACTGAAAGGCAAAAGTAATATAGTGATATCAGTGCTTGGTGCGGGTGGCAATCGTGATAAAACCAAACGTCCAGAGATGGCGGATGCTGCCTGCCGTTACAGCGATAAGGTGATACTGACATCCGATAACCCGCGCAACGAGGAGCCGGAAGACATCCTCAAGGATATGCAGGCAGGCGTGAAAGAGGAGTATAAAAAGAATGTCCTTTCCATCGTGGATAGGCGCGAAGCTATCCGAACGGCTATCATGCTTGCTTCCAAAGACGATATTGTGCTCATTGCTGGTAAAGGACACGAAGATTACCAAGAAATCAAAGGCGTGAAACATCATTTTGACGACAAGGAAGTGGTGAACGACATTTATAAAAAAGATATGCAGTAAAATAAAAATTAAAATCAAGATTATGAAAAAAAAATTCGTTTTAGTTGGGTGTACGCTCGTTGCATCCATCTTGTCCGTATCAGTATTGTTCGCACAAGATGAAAAAAAAGACGTGAAAGGGGGTTATGTGTTCACCGACCTCAAGCGATTGCCCGCCACTGTGGTGAAATCACAAGACAGAGCAGGCACCTGCTGGTCGTGGTCAACCGTTTCATTCTTGGAAACAGAGATGATGCGCCTCGGCAAAGATTCCATCAGTCTTTCACCTATGTACATTGTATGGAACACTTACGATGCCAAAGCAGACAAATATGTCAAGATGCACGGCAATGTGAATTTCGGACAAGGAGGTGCTGCCGCAGATGTGACATGGGCAATCAAAACCTATGGTATCGTGCCACTCAGCCTTTATAACGGACTGAATTACGGTGAAAGCGTGCACGTACATGGGGAGTTGGATGCTGTTCTCAAAGCCTACGTGGACGTTATCGTGAAAAACCCGAATAAAAAAATCAGTACAGCTTGGAAACGTGGCTATGATGCTGTCTTGGATGCTTATTTAGGTGCCAAACCGGAAAAATTCTCCTTTAAAGGGAAAGAATATAGTCCCCAGAGTTTTTATAAAAAGGTGACGGGTTTGAATATGGACGATTATATTAGCCTCACCTCCTTCACTCACCACCCTTTCTATAAGCCCTTTATACTGGAAATTCCCGATAATTGGATTGGCGAAGTCAGCTACAATCTCCCTATTGACGAGTTGATGGACGTACTAGATAAAGCGCTCGATAAGGGCTACACGTTTGCTTGGGGTACGGATGTGTCGGAAAAAGGATTTACGCGGGATGGTATCGCCGTAGTGCCGGATAAAGACTTCACGAACATGAGTGATGCAGAGATTTCAAAGTGGGTCGCTCTCTCACAAAAAGAAAAAGATGCACAACTTTATACCTTTGATAAACCGGGCAAGGAGAAAGTCATCACCCAAGAAATGCGCCAAATTGCTTTCGACAATCAAGAAACAACTGATGACCACGGTATGCACGTCGTCGGTAAGGCGGTAGATCAGTTGGGAAATAAGTATTTTATTGTAAAAAACTCATGGGGCACTTACAACAAGTACGATGGTTATTTGTACGCCTCTTATCCCTTTGTTGCTTACAAAACGACGACTGTCATGATTCATAAAGACGCTCTTCCTAAGGACATAAAGAAAAAATTAAACCTTAAATAAATCCTAAATAATTAACCAAATAAACTACGAAATTCATTTCTTTGATTTATCTTTGCAGCCTCAAAAAAAAAGGAAAGGTGCAGGAGTGGCTGAACTGGCTCGCCTGGAAAGCGGGTAAACCCCAAAAGGGTTTCGGGGGTTCGAATCCCCCTCTTTCCGCAAATTAAACTTATTATGATAAAAGACTTATTTAGAAAAAAGGACATTTCGGACATGATCCGCGAGTCTGAGGATTCGGATACCGCTCATGGTAGTGGGGGAAAAGGCTTGAAGCGTACACTTTCAGCCACTGATTTGGTAACTTTGGGCATCGGCGCAATTGTGGGTACTGGCATTTTTGTGGTTACCGGTCAGGCTGCCGCTGAATATGCGGGTCCGGCACTTACTATTTCTTTTCTTATTTCAGCCTTCGGGTGCGTGTTGGCAGGTTTGTGCTATGCAGAATTTTCCGCCATGATACCTGTTTCGGGCAGTGTTTACTCGTACAGCTATGCCACTATTGGTGAACTCCTCGCATGGTTCATCGGCTGGGACTTAATACTCGAATATCTTTTTGCCGTTTCAAGCGTGGCAGTCGGGTGGTCTGGATATATGTGTAACTTACTGAGTAGTTGGGGCATAGAACTTCCGCCCAACCTCATTCAATCGACTTTTGACCACGTGGCAGAAACAGGATGGGTGTTCACCGGTAGCATTATCAATTTCCCCGCTGTTTTTATCGTTGCCCTTGTATCAGCCTTATTAGTAGTCGGTCTCAAGCAATCAGCGCGCGTGACGACCGTTATTGTAGTCATAAAAGTGGCTGTCATTCTGCTGTTTATCGGCTTTGGACTGTCTTATATTGACACGAGCAACTACACCCCTTATATTCCCGAGAACACAGGCGCTTTTGGCTCCTTTGGTTGGAGTGGTATTCTGCGGGCTACGGCATTGGTGTTCTTCGCTTATTTGGGTTTTGATGCACTTTCTACTGCCGCCCAAGAAACCCGCAATCCCCAGAAAAATATGCCGAAGGGAATTTTGATTTCCCTGCTGATATGCGCTGTGCTGTATGTCGCCGTTACGACCGTTCTCACGGGTATGGTAAACTACAAGGAATTAAATGTGGATGCACCCATTGCATTGGCTATTGACAGAGCAGGGGAAGGATTGTTGTGGCTGAGTCCATTCATTAAATTGGGTGCTATTGCCGGCATCAGTTCAGTGGTATTGGTGATGGCCTTTGGGCTATCACGCATTTATTACGCTATTGCCAAAGATGGCTTGTTGCCACGTTTATTTTCCAAAGTAAACCCGAAAACAGGGGCACCGCAAAATGCCATTATCTTTGCCTGCATTAGCTGTGGCTTGGTGGCGGGACTTTTTCCCCTGCACGCATTGGTGGAAATGGTGTCTATTGGTACCCTGTTAGCGTTCGCCATTGTTTGTATTTCCGTGGTAGTATTACGTAAAACGCAACCGAATCTGAAACGTCCCTTCCGTGTGCCTTTGGTACCTTTTCTTCCTCTGTTAGGTGCTGGTGTGTGCATCTTGCAGATGGTTTCACTGCCGTGGAGCACGTGGTTGCGATTAATTATTTGGACATTAGCAGGCTTGGCAATTTATTTTTGCTACGGAAGGCGACACGCATTCAAAAAATGAAAATGTCCCATCGGGGGACAACATTGATGATTAGCTCGCTGACAAAATAGTGGCAGAAAAAAATTGTTCAAAATTTGTTAGTACGAAAAAAAAGTGCGTACTTTGCAGCCCGATTGAAAAGAATAAAATAATAAAAGAGTTGTAATGTCAAGAGTTTGTCAAATAACCGGAAAAAAAGCGATGGTAGGGAATCATGTCTCGCACTCTAAGCGTAGAGTAAAGAGAATATTCGCCATTAACTTGTTTAAGAGAAATTTTTATTGGCCTGAGGAAGATAGGTGGGTACGATTAAACGTGTCTGCGGCAGGACTTCGCTTGATCAATAAAAATGGGTTGAACGCATGTCTGAAGGGTGCTTTGGATGCAGGATTAATCAAAACCGTATAATTATATAGTTTACAAAGATGGCGAAGAAAAGCAAAGGAAATAGAGTACAAGTGATACTTGAATGTACAGAGCACAAAGAATCCGGTTTGCCGGGTACGTCCCGATATATTACCACCAAGAATAGGAAAAACAAACCGGAAAGGCTTGAAATGAAAAAATACAACCCTATCTTGAAGAAAGTAACCCTACACAGAGAAATTAAATAACGTGAGGGGAATAATAAACGTGAAGAATAATCCTAACGCGTGTATTTAAATAATGTATTGTAAAATAGCAAAATATGGCAAAGAAAGTAGTTGCAACATTGAAAACCGGTGACGGTAAGGGATATGCCAAAGTAATAAAAATGGTAAAATCTTCGAAAACGGGTGCTTATACCTTTAAAGAACAGATTGTTAGCACTGACGATGTGAAAGGAGCACTTAAATGAAGTCATATTTGAAGAATATGGTTCTATTTTGATGCAGTACCTTAGATACTGGAAACTTCACAGTTCATGTTGAGGGATGCCCTGCGGACATATTTTTAGGAAATTCTTACAAATAGGCTTGCTTTTCTGAAGACAAAGTAGTAATTTATACAGTAAAACTCAAAAATCTTGGTTATGCTGTATAGTTACGAAAGGAAGGGTATTTATATCCTAATATGTTTTATCGCCTTTTTGTGCATCGTTCCCCGTTTGTTTTCCATGCGCGACCGAAGCGATTTGTTCGTTCCCATTGAGCCTTCCCAAGGCACGACCCAAGGCACAACAAAGAGGGCAAATCAAGGGCAGAATCAGAATCAGGGGCAGAATCAGGGGCAGAGTCAAAATTACGGGCAAAATCAAAATCAAGATAAGAATGTTCAATCTAAGCAAGGGGTACAGCAGGGTGGTACCGCAAAATACTCTACGTCGTTCAAAAGCAGAGAGGCAAAGAAGTTGGTTGTAGTGGAGTTAAATGCGGCTGATAGCCTTACATTGGTGGCAGTGAGAGGAATAGGTCCCCATTATGCTTCTAAAATACTAAAATATCGTCAGCGATTGGGTGGCTTTTACTCTGTTAATCAGCTGAAAGAGTTGAAATTGACACATTTTGATGTGGATTCTTCGGCAAATTTATTTACAGTTGATGCCACTTTTATTGTGAAGTGCGACTTGAATGAGATGACGTTTAAAGAGGTGTTGAAGCATCCTTATTTGGAATATGAGGACGTACAATTGATTTTTAGAGCCAAAGATAAATACAAGTTAGTGAGCATTGATACACTGCGGAATAAGGGCGTGTTGTCGGAACATAAGTTGAGAAAAATAGGCATCTATTTCCGATAAATCTTTTATCTAAACCGTGTTTAGATGTAAGAAGGACGTGTTACGACACAAACGACAATATTTTTTCCACGATTACTTTATTTCCGGTCACAATAGAAATATTTCTATCCTCGCGGAAAGAGCGAACGACGCCTCCTGCTTCCTCTACCATCAAGGCACCGGCGCACATATCCCACAGATTAAGGTTCAACTCCCAATACCCATCTAACCAACCTGCCGCCACACAACACAAATCGTATGCCGCCGAGCCCATCCGCCGAATTCCCCGTAAATAAGGCTCTATTGCTGCAAAGTTGTCTATATTATTGGCAGGATTTACCGCCTTGTCGTAAGGAAAACCCGTCCCCAACACAGAAACATCCAGCTCTGTCTTCTTGGAAACATGTATCTTATCACCGTTTAGGAAAGCACCCTCTCCCTTGATGGCCGTATAAAGTTCGGAAAGATATGGCGCATACACTACACCAAGCAGCGTTTCGCCTCTGTATTGAAGGGCTATCGAAACAGAGAAAACCGGTAACCCTTGACTGTAGCTGTTCGTTCCGTCCAAAGGGTCCACCACCCAGCAATAATCCCCCGTAGCAGAGTGCATCCCACTTTCCTCGCCTAATACAGCATGGTCGGGGTATCGTTTCGCAATCTCAGCAAGGAAATACGCCTCACTCTCTTTATCAGCCCGTGTGACGACATCTGAAACATACGATTTTGTGGTAGCCTCCTGATTATCACACCGAAAATAGGAAAGATGTATCTTCCCTATCTCCTGAGCGCAATGTACCGCAAAGGCTAATGTCTCCTGTAAATTTAATTTATTTTCCATATTCATTATCTTCATTCACCATACCGCACTTGACGCAGTACTTCCTCCCTATTAGTGCCCACTTTTTCAGTATCCAAATATTTCTTCGGTAGTCAAGCGAGTAATCGGTCCATAAGACTGTAATACCTTCATATCTAATTCTTTTTCATCACCCAAAATGCAATAGGTGTAAGCGCGTCCCTTCACCCATTTCTCCTGAAAGGCCTTTATATCCGGCAAGGTAAGCTTTTGTACTTCTTCAAAAATATTTTTACGACTGTCCACTTTCAAACCGAGATCTTGTGCACGCAAATAACTCCATAAAACTTCCGATTTGGTAATGCGCTCGGTACGCAAATTCGTCAGCATGGATTCCTTAGCGATGTCGAAAGCCTTCTGGGATTCCGGCATGTTATTGATAATCTCATCAAAAGCCTTCAAGGCATCTGGCATTTTGTCGTTTTGAGTGGCGATGAAAGCGGTATATAGGTATTCCTTAGAAATTTTTGACGGCTTTTCCAAATCAGTGTAGGCACTATAAGCTAAGGCTCTCGTTTCGCGCATTTCCTGAAAGACAATGGAATTCATGCCTCCACCGAAGTAGGCGTTATACAAATCTACTTGTGGCGTGAGCAGGGCATCAAACTTTTCTCCCCTGTTGGAAATCAACGTGATATAGGCTTGTTTCGCATCGTAGGGGGCGAGCAACACTTTGTTCGTTGGGGTTAAAAGTGGTTCAATCACTTTACTCTGTGCCAAAGGTGTCAGTTTCTCAGGCGTACGATGCAAGTCATTCAAATTCTGCAAAAGTTCTCTCTTTGACTGTGGCCCGTAATACAGCACTTTGTGTTCCAGAGTGTTTAAACTCTTTGTCTTTGCCAGCAAATCTTGTGGTTTCAGGGCTTTCAATTCCTGTTCAGACAAAATATTCAAACTCGGCGACTGTTTCCCATACCTTCCGTACCGGCGCAATCTGTTAAAATTTACTGACTGATTCTTTTTGCCGTCCACGCGGGATTTCAAAATATCTGTTTTCATGTTATCCAAGATAGCTTCATCCGGCTGAGCATCCTCCAACAAAGATTCAAATAATTCCAAAGCCTGTGTCATGCTCGTACTAAGTCCCTGAATGCCAACATACATACGTTCATCATCCACCGAAACGAAATAGTCACAAGCCAGTTTATAAAATTCTTGTTTCAGTTCTTCTGCTGACAATTCACTCGTACCCAGATATTTAAGATACTGAACGGCTGTACCCAATATTTTGTCATCATTCGAGCCTGTTTCAAACACATACGTCAGATTGAAAAGGTCGTTGGTGGTGTTGCGCTTGAACAAAACCGGAATGTTCGACTTGGCTGTAAACTGCTCCATGTCTTCCGAGTAATCCAAAAATACGGGAGCAATGGGTTTCACTTTGTTTGCTTGTATAGCCTTTAAAAATTCACTGGCCGTATCGCGATTGGCAAAAAGCGGTGTGATGGCTGGTTTTGAAATCTTGGGGTCATTCGGTTTTCCCTCTTTTTTATAGACCACTACATAATTGTTGCTCAGGTTGGCATTGGCAAAATCAACGATTTCTTGTTTTGTAATTTCCTTCATTTTTTCAAGTTTTGCCACTTCATCTTTCCACTCAACACCATTGGTGAAGGCACTGGCAAACATCATCGTTCTATCCCAATTACTCTCTAAACTTCTTTGCAGCGCAAGTTCCACATTGTTAATCGTAGCTATCAATAACTCTTCGTCAAATTCGCCTCTTTTCAGTTTCTCCACTTCGGCAAGTAGTACATTCTTAACGTCTTGCAAATTTTGTCCGCTCTTCGGTCTGCCCATCATCAGCAACCCGCCGTAATCAGCCATCTCCATATAGTAGGCGTACGAGGTCAATAACTTTTGCTGTTGATTGACATTCAAGTCGAGCAAGCCTGCTTTTCCGTTATAGAGCACACTACTAAGTAAATCCGCTAACACGGAATTTTCGCTCCTCGCTCCTTCCAAGCGCCATATAAGGGAGATATTCTCCGCTTCAAGGCCGATAACTTCTGCTTCAACAGGCTGTGTGATAGGGGATTCTGGTTGGAAATTTAAAGTCTTAAGGTCTTTATTCGCTTGCATGGGACCAAAATATTTGTCAATCGTAGCAATGACCTCATCTGGATCGAAATCCCCAGCCATGCAAATCGCCATATTATTAGGTACATACCACTCTTTGTGATAATTTTTAATATTTATAATGGACGGATTTTTCAGGTCATTTGCCGTGCCTAACACGGTATGAGTGCCATAGGGATGATGTTTGAACAGTTCCGACAATATTTTCTCATAGACTTTCCGACTGTCGTTCGTCAGTGACATATTTTTCTCTTCATAAACCGTCTCTAACTCCGTATGGAAGCCTCGTAAAATGGGGTTTTGGAAGCGGTCGGCTTGAATTTTTGCCCAATTATCAACCTCATTGGAAGGAATATCTTCGATGTAAGTCGTCTGATCCATGCTGGTAAAGGCATTGGTACCGGATGCACCGATTTCAGACATCAGTTTGTCGTATTCATTGGGGATAGCAATCTTGGAGGCCGCATAAGAAATACTGTCGATTTGGTGGTAGATTGATTTACGAGCTGTTTCGTCCACTGTTTTGCGATACACCTCAAAAAGGTTTTCAATCTCTGCCAATAAGGGTGCTTCTGCGTCGTAATTCTGGGTGCCAAAAGATTTAGTGCCTTTGAACATGAGATGCTCAAAATAGTGCGCCAAACCGGTAGTTTCATCCGGGTCATTTTTCCCACCCACTCTCACAGTAACAGCTGTTTGAATACGGGGTTTTTCGGGGTTTACGCTCAAATAAACCTTCAAGCCGTTATCTAAGGTATAAATCCGCGCCTTCAAAGGGTCTCCCGACACCGTTTCATACTTGTAGCGCGAACAAGAAACAGATACCAACACTAATAGCAACAAAAATAAAATAGGTAACTTTCTCATAACTTTTAATTTATTATTGTAATTTTTCGAGGTGACAAAAGTACATGAAAAATCGGATATTATCAACGGTTGTATGAAAAAGTATTTTTACGATGAATAACAGACAAAAAAAACATCGGGACAAGGAGTTTTACTCTTGTCCCGATGAAAAAATTCGGCATCTACCTACTCTCCCACCTTATTGGGGCAGTACCATTGGCGTAAAAGGACTTAACTACTCTGTTCGGAATGGGAAGAGGTGGATCGCCTTTGCTATAGACACCTTTTAATAACGGTATAATGAAGGATGGTAAATGGTTAATGAACTAAATCAAAGCCATCGTTGTTGCGGGTTTTGTAATACATAACCCGTCCATTTTCATTATTAATATCAAAAAATGACAGATTGGAAATAAAATACAATTAACGAGTGATACAAGTTTTTGGGTAATTAGTATTGCTTGGCTGTGCCGTCACCGACTATACACCTGCAACCTATCGACGTCTTCATCTAAAACGACCCTTATAAGTATATCTCATCTTGAAGCAGGCTTCGCGCTTAGATGCTTTCAGCGCTTATCCCTTCCATACATAGCTACCCGGCGGTGCAGCTGGCGCCACAACCGGTAAACCAGAGGTATGTCCAACACGGTCCTCTCGTACTAGTGTCAGGACTACTCAAATATACTACGCCCTCAACAGATAGGGACCGAACTGTCTCACGACGTTCTGAACCCAGCTCGCGTGCCACTTTAATCGGCGAACAGCCGAACCCTTGGGACCTTCTCCAGCCCCGGGATGTGACGAGCCGACATCGAGGTGCCAAACCGCTCCGTCGATATGAGCTCTTGGGAGCGATCAGCCTGTTATCCCCGGAGTACCTTTTATCCTTTGAGCGATGGACCTTCCATACGGAATCCACCGGATCACTATGCTCTAGTTTCCTACCTGATCGACTTGTAGGTCTCACAGTCAAGCACCCTTATGCCATTGCACTCTGCCGTCGATTACCAAACGACGTGAGGGTACCTTAAGAAGCCTCCGTTACGCTTTTGGAGGCGACCACCCCAGTCAAACTACCCACCATGCAATGTCTTCCCCATACAGGGAATTAGAACTCAGATAACCCAAGGGTCGTATTTCAACAACGGCTCCACACACCCTGACGAGCGCATTTCATAGCCTCCGACCTATCCTACACATGAGTTAACCAATTTCAATGCAAAGCTGCAGTAAAGGTTCACGGGGTCTTTCCGTCCCGTTGAGGGTATCCGGCATCTTCACCGGAACTACAATTTCACCGAGAACATGGCCGAGACAGCGCCCAGATCGTTACACCATTCGTGCAGGTCGGAACTTACCCGACAAGGAATTTCGCTACCTTAGGACCGTTATAGTTACGGCCGCCGTTTACTGGGGCTTCAATTGAGACCTTCGATTTGCATCTGAGCCCTCCTCTTAACCTTCCAGCACCGGGCAGGTGTCAGGCCTTATACCTCATCTTTCGATTTTGCAAAGCCATGTGTTTTTGGTAAACAGTCGCCTGGGCCTTTTTACTGCGGCCTGCCGTCACCGGCAGGCGTTCTTTTTCCCGAAGTTACAGAACTATTATGCCTAGTTCCTTAGCCATGATTATCTCGTGCGCCTGAGTATACTCTACTCGATCACGTGTGTCCGTTTACGGTACGGGACATGGAACCTGAAGCTTAGCAGGGTTTCTGGGAAGTCTGATTACCCGCATTATCCGCGCAACCGAAGTCTTGCGGTACTATCACCCTTCATCTCAACGAGCGTACTTAACTACTCGTCTCATAGACTACAGGCTTCAACCCACTATTCCGTCAGTGGGCAGCGGTGTCACTACTCCGTAACTGCATCGCAGTTCCATGTGTAAAGGAATATTAACCTTTTTGCCATCGGCATCTCCCTTCGGATGAGCCTTAGGACCCGACTAAACCCCGGATGACTGACATTGCCGGGGAATCCTTGATCTTACGGCGTGGAGGGTTCTCGCCTCCATTATCGTTACTTATACCTACATTTGCTTTTCAATATGCTCCACAACACGTCGCCATGCTGCTTCTACGCCAAATTGAATGCTCTCCTACTACTCATAGTTCATACTATAAGTCCATAGCTTCGGTTGTATGCTTATGCCCGTGTATTATCCACGCAAAACCGCTCGACTAGTGAGCTGTTACGCACTCTTTAAATGAATGGCTGCTTCCAAGCCAACATACTAGCTGTCTAAGCAGTTTCACCTCGTTTGTTCAACTGAGCATACAATTGGGGACCTTAGCTGATGGGATGAGTTCTTCCTCTTTCGTCCGCGGACCTTAGCACCCGCGGGCTCACTCCCTGTTACTTATGTGAGCGCATTCGGAGTTTGCACGGATTTGATAGGCGATGAAACCCTCGCATCCAGACAGTAGCTCTACCTCACTCACAATACGACAGAGGCTGCACCTAAATGCATTTCGGAGAGTACGAGCTATTTCCCAGTTTGATTAGCCTTTCACCCCTACCCACACGTCATCCGGAAGCTTTTCAACGCTTATCGGTTCGGTCCTCCAGTTTGTGTTACCAAACCTTCAACCTGCACATGGGTAGATCACAAGGTTTCGCGTCTACCACCACGGACTATACGCCCTATTCAGACTTGCTTTCGCTTCGGCTCACGTACATCCAATGTACTTAACCTTGCCCGTGATGAGTAACTCGTAGGTTCATTATGCAATAGGCACGCCGTCACAGCACGTAGCTGCTCCGACCGCTTGTAGGCGTACGGGTTCAGGGACTCTTTCACTCCTCTGTTCGAGGTGCTTTTCACCTTTCCTTCACAGTACTGGTTCACTATCGGTCTCTCAGGAGTATTTAGCCTTGCCGGATGGACCCGGCGGATTCAGACAGGATTTCACGTGTCCCGCCTTACTCAGGATACTGCCTCGACTCATAAGCTTACGTGTACGGGATTATCACCCTCTATGATCACATTTTCCAAAATGTTCCACTTCGCTTATTTCATCTTTGTAGCAGTCCTACTACCCCGACTATGCCGAAACAAAGTCGGTTTGGGCTATTCCCCGGTCGCTCGCCGCTACTGGGGGAATCACTATTGTTTTCTTTTCCTGCGGGTAATGAGATGTTTCAGTTCTCCGCGTTTGCTTTCCTTACGGAATACTATGCTTGGCATAGTGGGTTGCCCCATTCGGACATCTCCGTGTCAATAGTTATTTGCACTTCAACGGAGCTTTTCGCAGCTTATCACGTCCTTCATCGCCTCTGAGAGCCTAGGCATCCACCGTACGCCCTTATTTACTTGTTATCATTCTTGAAAAATACACATCTTGATTTGCATCATTCTGTGCATCCTCGTTTCGTTATGGGCACGAGTTATCGCACCCACACTACCTTTCTGTTAATTGTATTTTATTTTCCAACATGTCAAAGAACTTCGTGGATAACGGGGAATCGAACCTCATCGAAGACCATCTATCCTAATAGATTGTACAACTTCCAATTTGTCCCGCAGGGACAACACTTTATTAACCGTAGGTTTCAACCTACGGATATTGCAGCCTAAGGATGATGTACTATATATAAAAGTATAAAATCAAAGCAAGTGCTCAATAATCGGGGTACTCCAGAAAGGAGATGTTCCAGCCACACCTTCCGGTACGGCTACCTTGTTACGACTTAGCCCCAGTCACCGGTATTACCTTAGGACG
>BNXR01000007.1 GCA_025999735.1 Bacteroidia bacterium
TGCTCAAAGATGCCGATTTTGATATTCCCAGTCTTGAAAACGATGTTAGGATTGAGGCTCCAACCATTGCCGATTATCATGTCGGAGATGAAAATCCACTTCCATTGCTCTATCAAACGGGGTATCTCACTATCAAAGACTTCGATGAGCACTTTAATGAATATCGCTTGGGTTTTCCAAATGAGGAAGTGAAATATGGCTTTTTAAGAGAACTGCAACGTCTATATTCGCCACACGCACTGTTCAAATCCGAGTTTAGTATCTCGAAATTTGTGCGAGAGCTTGAGGCAGCCGATGTGGATGGCTTTATGACCCGAATTCGTGCCTTTTTTGCCGACATCGCTTATGATTTGAACAACAAAACAGAAAAAGATTTCCAAAAAACTTTTTATTTGCTGTTCAAAGTGATGGGGCATTTTGTGCAAACGGAGGTCAAAAGTGCCATCGGTCGTGCCGACTTGGTGGTTTGGTTGAAAGATACTATCTATGTTTTTGAATTTAAACTCTCCGAAAATGCCACCGCCGAAGAAGCACTCAAGCAAATTGACGACAAAGGCTACCTTATCCCATATAGTGCCGATGGACGCAAAGTGGTGAAAATCGGCGCCGAATTTAGCCGTGCAGAGCGGACTTTGAGCCGCTGGGTGAGAGAAGATGTGGGTTGATTATTATGCAATGAACAGAAAAAGAATTACAAATTTTATTATCACAAAAAAACATTTTGTTACAAAAACGTTATGGCGAGAAAAAGAGTACTTTACAAACTTTTCATGGTTTTTAGAAAATATATGCATCAATCGTTGAAGTTGAAAATATATTATCTATATTTTAAAATATATGGTCGCAAAATGCCATGGTCAGCTCTTCGATATGAAATTCATCTTACCGATAGGTGCAATCTAAATTGTTTCCATTGTTTCCACTTTTCGGCACTATGCGAAACAAATGATTTTTTGGATATCACAGTATATGAAAAAGATTGTAAAAGAATCTCTGAATTGACCGGAGGAAAAATAGCCGAAATACGCATATTAGGTGGTGAGCCATTATTGCATCCAAATGTAGCTGCATTTCTTGAAATAACCAGAAAATATTTCCCGTTCATGGATGCATCAAAAGGAACTGGAGTAATTGAACTTGTAACAAATGGAATTTTACTACCAAAGCAAAAGGAACAATTTTGGAAAACCTGTAAAGATAATAACATACGAATATTTATTTCTGAATACCCTATAAGTATTGATAAAGAATATATAAAGGCGCAATCTGAAAAATATGGCGTTCAAATAAAAATGCATGAAGGTGTGAAAAAACAAACGGGGAGTTCTTTCCAGCAATGGATAAAGACTCCTATAGATTTAGAAGGAAAGCAAAATAATAAAAATAGTTTTGGGAAATGCTTTTTGGGTGGTACCTGCTTTCAGCTTGTTGATGGTAAAATTTATAAATGTGCCCGCATTGCGTATATAAAACTTTTTAATGAAAAGTTTAACAAAAACTTAATTGTTTCAGAAGGTGATTATATTGATATTTATAAAGCACACAACATAGACGAGATATTAGAGGCACTTACTGAACCTGCACCATTTTGCCGATACTGTAAAGTAGAAGAAATGACATGGACAAATGAATGGCGAATAACAACAAAGGAAATTTCGGAATGGGTATAAAACAAATTTTCGATACCCTTTCCTCCGTAAAAAACTGTTTTTCATTTGTTTTTCATTGTGCACGCTTGTAAATCTGGGAATTTTCAGGTAGCTTTGCGAACAAAAAAACAAGATGGCTATGGTTGAATATGTTAGGTTTTGAAGTTCAAGCAGAGGTGAGCACTGATAAAGGGCGCATTGATGCGGTTTGGACTTGGGAAGACCGCGTTGTGATAGCTGAAGTGAAATATGCCGACAAAGGCAAGGTTGAACCGCTTATCAAGGCTGCCCTCAAACAGCTTCACAAAAACAAATATTACGAACGTTATGGTGGTAAAAAGATGCGCATAGCCCTGTTGGGTGTCGCTTTTGCAGGGAAAGAAGTTGGTTGTAGGATGGAAGAAATTAGGTAATCACATAAAATAAATGTAGTTTTATCTTTTATATTCGATAAAAAGGCAGTACTTTTATCTTTTATATTCGATAAAAAGAAGTGTTTTTATCTTTTATATTCGATAAAAAGGTAGTACTTTTATCTTTTATATTCGATAAAAAGAAGTGTTTTTATCTTTTATATTCGATAAAAAAGAGGACTTTGGGGTTAATTATTTTTTTCCGGTGCTATTTTTTCATATTTGTTCCTGCAGGTTTGCTTTGCTCACAGTCCCGTAAGGCGTTTCCCTACGGGAGTGATTGCGCCTTTATAGGGCTTGCAGGGATAGTCCCGCAGGGACTACACATTATTAACCGTAGGCTTCAGCCTACGGACAGGCAACTACCCCGCCCGAGCAAGTCCCGCAGGGACGGCACTTGTTGTGCCGTGTCTAAGTGTCGCCCCCTGCGGGACTATACCTCATACATACTCCCATACCGTAGGCTAAAGCCTACGGTTATTAGAGTACTGTCCCTGCGGGACAAGACACCGTTTGCGAAAATAGCACCGGAAAAAATAATTAACCACTTTTCCCGAATTGGCAGGTTAGTTAATTTTTATTACCTTTGTCGTATCTAAAAAATGAACAATATGGATTTCAGTAGAAAATTGCCGATTGGCATTCAGGATTTTGAAAAACTCAGAACAGACAATCATCTGTATGTTGACAAAACAGCCTACATTTATAGAATTGTCAACGAAGGACGTCCCTACTTTTTGGGTCGTCCGCGCAGGTTTGGGAAAAGTCTTTTTCTCTCCACCCTGAAAGCCTATTTTCAGGGCAAGAAGGAACTGTTTAAGGGGCTTGCCATTGCCGATTTGGAAAAAGATTGGGTGAAATATCCGGTGTTTCATCTAGATTTGAACCTTGGGAATTATGACTCTTTTGCAGACCTTGAGTCAGCACTTGACGCAAACTTACGCAGATTAGAAGCTTTATGGGGAGCAGATAAAGCCGATAGCACTTTTTCAACGCGCTTGTTTGGTTTGATATGCCGTGCATCTAAAAAGACAAAAAAACGGGTAGTGGTACTTATTGATGAATACGACAAGCCGCTCACCAGCACCTTAGGCAATCCCGAACTGCACGAAAAAATCAGAGAGACATTGGGTGGTTTCTACGGCGTTCTCAAAACCGCCGACCTCTATTTGCGGTTTCTGATGCTCACCGGAATTACCAAGTTTTCTAAAGTAAGCATTTTCAGTCAATTAAACCAGTTGCAAGATATTAGCATGAATAAATATTATGCCGGTGTTTGTGGCATATCTGAAACAGAATTGCTCGCTAATTTTGAGCCGGAAATCACCTCATTGGGGAAAAACCTGAATTTCTCTTATGAAGAAACACTTGCAGAACTCAAAAAGCAATACGATGGTTACCATTTTTGTGAAAATACGGAGGGAGTATATAATCCTTTTAGCCTGCTGAATACATTTTCAAACGATGCTTTGCGCTATTATTGGTTTTCAACCGGGACGCCCACTTTTCTTGCTAAAATGCTTAAAGATGCCGATTTTGATATTCCCAGTCTTGAAAACGATGTTATGATTGAGGCTCCAGCCATTACCGATTATCATGCCGGAGATGAAAATCCGCTTCCATTGCTTTATCAAACGGGGTATCTCACTATCAAAGAATTCGATGTGCACTTTAATGAATATCGCTTAGGTTTTCCAAATGAGGAAGTGAAATATGGCTTTTTAAGAGAATTGCAACGTCTATATTCGCCACACGCACTGTTCAAATCCGAGTTTAGTATCTCGAAATTTGTGCGAGAGCTCGAGGCAGCCGATGTGGATGGCTTTATGACCCGAATTCGCGCCTTTTTTGCCGACATCGCTTATGATTTGAACAACAAAACGGAAAAAGATTTCCAAAAAACTTTTTATTTGCTGTTCAAAATGATGGGGCAATTTGTGAAAACGGAGGTCAAAAGTGCCATCGGTCGCGCCGACTTGGTGGTTTGGTTGAAAGATACTATCTATGTTTTTGAATTTAAACTCTCCGAAAATGCCACCGCCGAAAAAGCACTCAAGCAAATAGACGACAAAGGCTACCTTATCCCATACAGTGCCGATGGACGCAAAGTGGTGAAAATCGGTGCCGAATTTAGTCGTGCAGAGCGGACTTTGAGTCGCTGGGTGAGGGAAGATGTAGGTTGATATTACGAGCATTATGGTGGTAAAAAAATGCGAATAGCCCTGTTGGGTGTCGCTTTTGCAGGGAAAGAGATTGGTTGTAGGATGGAAGAAATTAGGTAATGGAAGATAAATTTGCAGTATTGGGAAAAAACAATATCGCACTATTGGATTGCACCCTCCGTGATGGTGGATACATCAATGATTGGCAGTTCGGGCATGACACCTTGGTGAATGTTTTTGAACGCTTGGTATCTTCCCGTGTTGATTATCTTGAAATAGGTTTCCTTGACCAAAGAAGACCTTTTGATATTGACAGGACGATTATGCCAAATACGGAAAGTGTCGGGAAGATTTACGCTCATTTGGACAAGAAAAATACCCAAGTCGTTGGTATGATTGATTATGGTACTTGTGACATTTCAAATATCCAGCCACGAGAATTTACTTTTTTAGATGGCATTCGGGTCATTTTCAAGAAACACATCATGCACGAAGCACTTGCTTTCTGTAAAGAAATAAAAGATTTGGGCTATAAAGTCTTTACTCAAGCGGTTTCTATCACTAGCTATAATGATGATGAATTGCGAGAATTGATAGGTTTGGTCAATGAAGTCAAGCCTTGTGCGCTCTCTATCGTAGATACTTACGGTTTGTTGCACAAGGATAAATTATTCCATTATTACGAAATGATGGATGCGCATTTGGCTGACGGTATCGGCATCGGCTACCATTCGCATAATAATTTTCAGTTGGCATATTCTAATTGTATTGAGCTACTAAATAGGCACGGTGAGTCGAATCGCTTGCTATTAGTGGACGGTTCCATTTTTGGCATGGGAAAAGGTGCCGGTAATGCGCCGACCGAGTTGTTAGCCATGTATATGAATGAACATTGCGGTGCTCAGTACGACATCAGTCAAATGCTGGAAGCCATAGATGTCAATATATTGGATATCTTTAAGCAGACACCGTGGGGCTACTCCATGAAATTTTTTATAGCAGCTTCCAATGATTGCCACCCCGAGTATGTTTCTTACTTGTTAGCAAAAAAAACAGTGTCCGTAAAAGCGATTAATGCGATATTAAAAAAGCTAACAGGAGAGGTTAAATTACTTTATAATAAGGCAATCATAGAACAGTTATATGTTGATTATCAGAAAAATACGCATAATGACAAAGAGGATTATGAGTCCTTGTCAGGCGAGTTGAAAGGCAAAAAGCTACTCCTTATCGGTCCCGGTACGAGTATAAATAATGAGTTAGAGAAAATAAACGCGTATATCAGCAAAAATAATCCGACCATTATTGCCATCAATTTTATCCCCAAGTTCTTCGATGTAAGTTATTTATTTCTAACCAATTCCAAGCGATATGTGCAGCAAGCGACCACTATTAATGAGTTAGGAAATAGCATCAAGATTATAGCGACCTCAAATGTGACCAAGTCTGCCGGTTCATTTGACTATACACTTGATTACGAAACAGTTATCGACAGAGAAGCTGTTTTTATAGATAACTCATTTCTGATGCTCTTGAAAGTGTTGCTCAAATCAGGCATCAAGAGCGTTGCCTTAGCCGGATTTGACGGCTATTCCTCCAACCGCGAAACAAATTATTATTTATCAAAAATGGAATACGATTTTATCAAACGCCAAGGGGAGGAGATAAATACAAATGTCAATCAAGTACTACCCGTTTTGAAGAAGGGTATTGAACTGGAATTTATTACCGACACTTTATATAAATACTAAAATTGCACGAAATAATGGAGAAAGTAGCTTTAATAACAGGTGGGAGTAGAGGAATTGGCTTGGCAATTACCAACACATTTCGAGACAAAGGATATACGGTGTTTGCCCCCACTCGCGCAGAGATGAATTTGAGCGATGACGATTCGATTGCTGACTATTGCAAGGCTTTGGGGACAATAGACGTTATTGTAAATAATGCGGGAATTAACACGATAGCTACTTTAGAAAATTTGCAAAGTGCTGTTTTCCAAGAAATGATACAAATCAATTTAATTGCTCCCGTCAAAATAATACAATGTCTAAAGAATAAAATGAGTAAAACAGGCGTAGGTAGAATTGTAAACATCAGTTCTATTTGGAGTTTTGTGTCAAAAGAAGGCAGAAGTGGTTATGCTGCCACCAAGTCGTCTGTCAATAGTATCACCCGTACATTAGCATTGGAATTGGCTCCCAATATCTTGGTCAATGCTGTTGCGCCGGGCTTTGTTAACACGGAACTTACAAAACAAAATAATTCTGCCACAGAAATAGCGAAGATTGCATCCGAGCTGCCTTTGAAGCGTTTAGCTGAGCCTGAGGAGATTGCCAATTTGGTCTATTTTCTGGCTTCGGAACAGAATACATTCATTACAGGTCAAACAATTTTAATTGATGGAGGATACACATGCAAATAGATGTTCAATCGAAAATCAAAGATTACACGCTTTATTTTAGTACAAATTTCAGTTTTCTGGAGGAATTGTCGGCACTCACCCCAAAGGTAGTCGTTATTGATAAAAATGTATTGGCTTGCTATAACGAAATCCTGACTAAGCACTTCAAAGCGGACGAAGTCGTTGTATTTGACGCAGTAGAAACCAACAAAACCATGAATGCCGTACTGCAATTATGCGATACCGTCATGCGCTACAATGCGAAAAAAAACATGACCCTCATCTCGTTTGGAGGCGGTATTACACAGGATGTGACGGGTTTTCTTTCTTCCATTTTATACCGTGGAATCAATTGGGTGTTCATACCAACCACTTTGTTGGCGCAGGCTGATAGCTGTTTGGGAAGTAAAACTTCTTTGAACTATAAATCATTCAAAAATTTGTTAGGCAGTTTTTATCCGCCCACGAAAGCCTATATAGATGTAGCATTTACGAAAACATTAACCTCCACTGATTTTTATAGTGGACTGGGCGAAATTGTGAAATTGCACCTTATGGGTGGAAGTCGGAATATCGAATCCATCATTAAAACCATTGACACCATTGAAAAAGAGAAAAATAATGTGGAAGTGCTACAGCCACTTGTGCGAAATAGTCTGAACATCAAGTATTCGTACATCAAAGACGATGAATTTGATTCAGGGAAACGAAATCTCTTAAACTATGGGCATTGCTTAGGGCATGCCGTTGAGGTAAGCTCTGAATATGCTATCCCACACGGCATTGCCGTTGTAATAGGAATGATTTTTGCCAATATCATCTCTGTGAAAAGAGGGTTGTTGGCAAAAGAAACAGCAGATAGTTGGTACACCAATCTATTGCAGAAATGTCTGAAATGCGAATTGAAGCCGGAATATTTCAAAAAGGAACAAATATTGTCCGCCATGAAAATGGATAAAAAACGCATAGGTGAGGGGCTTCCGTTGATTATTATTGACAATGCTTTTGAATTGCATAAATTAACGGATCTCACACAAGAAGAATTGTTTGATGGGATAGATTGTATTTTAACAAAAATTAATAAATGGGGGGGGTAAATTGACATTTAGTATCCAACGTTATAAGTTGGCTGCCTAATGAAAAACGATAAAAGATATCATTGACTTCTTGAATCATTGAAAATATGAATAGCTAAGATATGAAAATAAAAGTAGCTCATTATATTGCGAACTTCTTCGCCGAAAGAGGGATAGAGCACCTCTTTACTATTACCGGAGGCGGGGCTATGCACTTAAATGATGCTTTTGGACATCATGAAAAACTGACTTGTATTTACAACCATCACGAACAAGCTTGTGCTATCGCCGCAGAAGGATATACACGGTTGACAGGAAAATTAGCCGCTGTATGTGTCACCAGTGGTCCCGGAGGAACAAATGCCATTACCGGTGTTTTAGGGGCATGGTTGGATTCTATTCCCATGTTCGTCATTTCCGGACAAGTAAAACGGGAAACGACAATACACGCAACTGACATACCGCTACGACAATTAGGCGATCAAGAATTTGATATTGTCGGCTCTGTCTCTAATATGACAAAATATGCGCGTATCGTCATGGAACCGAATGACATACGTTACCATTTAGAGAAAGCCTATTTTTTATGCAAAAACGGAAGAGGCGGTCCCGTGTGGTTGGATGTCCCGTTGGACGTGCAGGCAGCGATGATTGAAACAGATGAACTGAAAGCCTTTGACGAACAAAAAGAAGTAGAGTCGGTTGAGACTCCTATGTATGATAAAAAAGCATCATCGCTCATTATCAACAAACTAAAAGAAGCCAAACGCCCTGTGGTATTTCTTGGAACAGGTGTCCGCTTGGCTGATGCACACGAGGAGTTGCTACAACTCATAGATACATTGCAAGTGCCTGTTGTCACGGCGTGGAATGCGCATGATTTGATAGAAGATATACACCCGCTCTATTGCGGACGACCGGGAAGTATCGGTACACGGGGGGGGAACTTTGTGGTACAAAACGCTGATTTACTCTTTGTGTTGGGTTGCCGCTTAAATATCCGACAAATTAGTTACAATTATAAAGATTTTGCGCCGAATGCGTATAAAATAATTATTGACATTGATAAAAATGAACTATCCAAGCCAACGATTACCGCCGATTTACCGATATGGGCGAATCTCAAAGACGTTGTGACCGATTTACTATCAAGGGATTTGACCGTCTGTCACTCCCAAGAACACGAGAAATGGTTGGCATGGGCGCATACTATTAATATGAAATATCCGGCAGTTTTGCCCTCCTATTATGCTAACAAAGAGGTGTTAAACCCATATATGTTTGTGTCTGAATTTTTCAAAGGACTGAAAGACGATGATGTCGTTGCCTGTGGCAATGGAAGTGCTTGTGTGATTACCTTTCAAGCGGCAATCATCAAACGCTATCAACGTCTATTTACAAATTCGGGATGTGCGTCAATGGGCTATGGTTTCCCCGCAGCCATCGGCTGTAGTATTGCCCGAAAAGGGAAACGAGTAATCTGTATGGATGGCGATGGTAGTTTTCAGATGAATTTGCAAGAATTACAGACAGTCGTTTATAATCACTTGAACATCAAAATAATATATCTAAACAACAACGGTTACCATTCCATTCGACAAACACAAGCCAATATCTTTCAGCCTCCATTAGTGGGTGTGTCTGATGGGAATGGTTTGAGTTTTCCAAGTGCAGTAAAATTAGCAGCAGCATACGATATCCCTTACATGAAAGTAAGTTCTGTTGACGATATTTCCAAGTTACACGAATTTATAGAAGGGGATGGACCTGCGTTTTGTGAAATTATTGTTGACCCGAATCAGAATTTTGAACCCAAATTGTCCTCAAAGGTCTTGTCGGACGGACGCATAATATCCCCTCCGATTGACGATATGTTTCCATTTCTTGATAAAAAAGAATACGAAGCGAACAAAAGAATGGAATAAATTATGTCGAATCTTTTCTCTGTAAACGAATGCTTGGTGAATAGACTATTGCTTATTTGATAAAAATGACTTACCTTTACCGTCTCTAAAAATAACAACATGGATTTCAGCAGAAAATTGCCGATTGGCATTCAGGATTTTGAGAGTTTGCGTCAGGACGGTTTCTTATATGTGGACAAGACCGCCTACATTTATCGCATAGTCAACGAAGGACGTCCCTACTTTTTGGGTCGTCCGCGCCGGTTTGGGAAAAGTCTTTTTCTCTCCACCCTGAAAGCCTATTTTGAGGGTAAGAAGGAACTGTTTAAGGGGCTTGCCATTGCCGATTTGGAGAAAGATTGGGTGAAATACCCGGTGTTTCATCTGGATTTGAATATTTCCAATTACACCAAATTTGAAGACCTTAAGATTGCTCTCAATGTACTCTTGTCGCACTTGGAGGAAAAATGGGGAACAGACAGTGCCGAAGACTCATTTCCTACCCGTTTAGCAGGTTTAATGCGCCGTGCATCTGAAAAAACAGAGAAACGGGTGGTGGTGCTTATTGATGAATACGATAAGCCACTCACCAGCACCTTAGGCAATCCCGAACTGCACGAAAAAATCAGAGAAGCATTGAGCGGTTTCTACGGTGTTTTCAAAACCGCCGACCCCTATTTGCGGTTTCTGATGCTCACCGGAATTACTAAATTTTCCAAAGTTAGCATTTTCAGTCAGTTAAACCAGTTGCAGGATATTAGCATGAATAAATATTATGCCGGTGTTTGTGGCATATCTGAAACAGAATTGCTCGCTAATTTTGAGCCGGAAATCAACTCATTGGGGAAAAACCTGAATTTCTCTTATGAAGAAACACTTGCAGAACTCAAAAAGCGATACGATGGTTACCATTTTTGTGAAAATACGGAGGGAGTATATAATCCTTTTAGCCTGCTGAATACATTTTCAAACGATGCTTTGCGTTATTATTGGTTTTCAACCGGAACGCCCACTTTTCTTGCTAAAATGCTCAAAGATGCCGATTTTGATATTCCCAGTCTTGAAAACGATGTTATGATTGAGGCTCCAGCCATTACCGATTATCATGCCGGAGATGAAAATCCGCTTCCATTGCTCTATCAAACGGGGTATCTCACTATCAAAGAATTCGATGTGCACTTTAATGAATATCGCTTGGGTTTTCCAAACGAGGAAGTGAAATATGGCTTTTTAAGAGAATTGCAACGTCTATATTCGCCACACGCACTGTTCAAGTCCGAGTTTAGTATCTCGAAATTTGTGCGAGAGCTTGAGGCAGCCGATGTGGATGGCTTTATGACCCGAATTCGCGCCTTTTTTGCCGACATCGCTTATGATTTGAACAACAAAACGGAAAAAGATTTCCAAAAAACTTTTTATTTGCTGTTCAAAATGATGGGGCAATTTGTGAAAACGGAGGTCAAAAGTGCCATCGGTCGCGCCGATTTGGTGGTTTGGTTGAAAGATACTATCTATGTTTTTGAATTTAAACTCCCCGAAAATGCCACCGCCGAAAAAGCACTCAAGCAAATAGACGACAAAGGCTACCTTATCCCATACAGTGCCGATGGACGCAAAGTGGTGAAAATTGGTGCCGAGTTTAGTCGTGCAGAGCGGACTTTGAGCCGCTGGGTGAGGGAAGATGTGGGTTAATTTGATGTTTTTAGAAATTAGTTTTACTTTTGTCCTCTGAAAGTTGTTTGAAGGGGGGTATTTAACACTAAATTAAAAAAATAAACTTAAAATCATTATTATGAAACTATTAGAAGGAAAGACTGCCTTAGTTACAGGTGCTTCAAGGGGTATCGGAAAAGCTGTTGCCTTGGCTTTTGCCAAAGAGGGTGCTAACGTTGCGTTTACAGACTTAAAGTATGACGAAATTGCTCAAGGAACGGAAAAAGAGATTTGTGCATTAGGGGTGAAAGCGAAGATGTATGCCTCCAATGCAGCGAGTTTCCAAGAAACAGAAACAACGGTGGATGCGATTGTCAAGGAATTTGGACGAATAGATGTCTTAGTGAACAATGCGGGGATTACGAAAGATTCTTTGTTGATGCGGATGTCCGAGGAACAATGGGATGCAGTGATTAACGTAAATTTGAAATCTGCTTTTAACTTTACCAAGATTGTATCGTTGGTGATGTTGAAACAACGGAATGGCTCAATTATCAATATGAGTTCCGTTGTTGGTGTCAGCGGTAATGCTGGTCAGGCGAACTATTCTGCCTCCAAAGCAGGGATGATAGGATTGGCAAAAAGTGTGGCTAAAGAACTTGGTTCGAGGAATATACGTGCGAATGCGATAGCTCCCGGTTTCATCATTACGGCCATGACTGAGCAGTTGTCAGAAGAGGTGCGCAAGGAATGGGCGGAGAAAATCCCTTTGAAAAGAGGCGGTACGCCAGAAGATATTGCCAATGTCTGCGTATTCTTAGCCTCAGATATGTCGAGTTACGTGACGGGACAAGTGCTCCACGTCTGCGGGGGCATGAATATGTAACAATGGTTGTATTCCCAAAATCGTCCCTTATGGGGCAGGCACGAAGGTCTGCTCATCCGTGTGATTCTATACAAAATTTTGCGCCCATTCGATTTTTTTCTTGTTTATTCCGAAGATAGGTGTACCTTTGTCGAAATTGTACTGAACCACGATTTTCACAAGATTAGCAAGACAAAAAATTAAACAAAAACGATTATGGCAAAGTATTTAGACCCTACAAATGACGTTATTTTTAAGCGTGTCTTTGGTGAGCATCCGAAGATTCTTATTAGTTTTTTGAATGCCTTGTTGCCTTTACAGAAGGGACATTTTATTGAAAGTTTAGAATACCTTCCCAATGAGCAAGTTCCCGATAATCCGTTAAAAAAACTTTCTTTTGTTGATGTTCACTGCAAAGACAATTTTGGGCGACAGTTCATTGTGGAGATGCAAAATGACTGGTATAATGACTTTTTGAGCAGGATGTTGTTCAATACTTCTAAGGCTTACGTGAGGCAGTTGGAAAAGGGTGCCCATTTTGCAGAACTAAAGCCTGTGTATGGATTGGGGATTTTAGGTTCTGACTACGATAAAGAAACAGACGAATTTTACCATCACTATCAGATAATCAATAGCCATAACTCCAACGAAACGATAGAAGGTTTGGAATTTATTTTAGTAGAGTTAAATAAATTTAAGCCTGAGAAAATGGTTGACCGCAAGATGGCAGTATTATGGTTGCGTTTTTTGCGTGAGGTGAACGAAAAAGCGAAAGAGATTCCTCCGGAGTTCTTAGATGATATAGACATACAGGCCGCCTTAACGGTATGCGAGCATGCTGGCTTGACAGATGACGAACTGCGGGCTTATGAAAATGAATGGTTAAGAATTGCTTCAGAATGGTCATTCATAAATGAAAAGGAAACAAACGCGTTGAAAAAAGGAGAAGCAGAAGGAGAAGCCAAAGGAGAAGCCAGAGGAATTAAAAAAGGATTGAAAAAAGGACGAGAAAAAGGGCGAGAAAAAGGGCGAAAAGAAGGACGAGAAAAAGGACTCGCCGAAGGACTCGCCGAAGGGCGAGAAGAAGGACGAGAAGAAGGACTGGCTGAACGACAACAGTTAGAAGAAATGCTAAAAGCTGCACAGGCAGAAATAGCAGAAAAGGAAGCAGCATTAGCAAAAATTAGGGCAACGTAATTATTTTGAAAATGCTTCATTAATTTTGTTTCTAATCTAAATATTACTAACTTTGCGCTGTCAAAAACCACAGAGAGAACATTTTATCTTATCAATCTTGATAGTCTTGTGAAAATTGTGGTTCAGACAACGATGTAACACGAAAATTATTTGAAGTTGAAACCGTATAAGAAACCCTTTTGCTACCTCTGTTTTATCTTGCTATTAGCAGCCGGTTGCTTCTCTACGGGAACGGCCTGGGCACAAGACTTAAGCGGCGGGACTGCTGGAGCACCAACGCTCATAACTGCGAATCGTAACGGGGGAATACTTAGCTCCGGCTATTACGAACTTCGAAATACAATCACGATCACCGGGCGGCTCACCGTGAGCGGCGATGTACATTTGGTACTGCAAGACGGTTGTAATGTTACGGTAACCAGTGGGATACAGTGTACTTCAGGAAACGCCCTCTTCATACACGGAAACACTGGTCAACTGAGATGCGTTGGTCTCAATTTCCAAGCGGGTATCGGCGGAGACTACGCCACAGCGGTCAGCGGCACTATCACTATCACCGGCGGAAAGGTTGTAGCCACAGGTGGCAACGGTGCTGCGGGTATCGGCGGCGGAAACACCGGCGCGGGCGGCACAACCGTCATCACCGGCGGAACGGTTGAAGCCAGAGGTGGCAACGGTGCTGCGGGTATCGGCGGCGGAAGCACCCGCGCGGGTGGTAACATCAGCATCACCGACGGCACTATCACAGCCACCGGCGGCACCAACGGCGCAGGCATCGGCGGTGGCAATGGCGGCGCGGGCGGTACAATCACCATCAATGGTGGCACGCTTACAGCCACCGGCGGCGCTAGCGGCGCAGGTATCGGCGGCGGAAACACCGGATCGGGCGGCGCAACCGTCATCACCGGCGGAACGGTTGAAGCCACAGGTGGCGACGGTGCTGCGGGTATCGGCGGCGGCCGTAATGGCATCGGCGGTACAATCACCATTAACGGAGGCGCGACTATAGCCGTGGGCGGCTACAGCGGTGCAGGTATCGGCGGCGGAGATAATGGTGCGGGCGGTAACATCATCATCACTGGCGGCACGGTCACGGCCACAGGCGTCAACGGCGGTACGGGTATTGGCGGCGGCAACAATGGTGCGGGCGGTACAATCACCATCAACGGCGGCTCGGTTCAAGTCCAAGGCGGAGGAGATGCTGCGGGTATCGGCAGCGGATATAATGGTGCGGGCGGTACAATCACCATCAACGACGGTACTGTTACAGCCACAGGCGGAGGTAGTGGTGCGGGCATCGGTGGCAGCCGTAATGGCATCGGCGGCACAACCATCATCAGCGGCGGCACGGTCACGGCCACAGGCGGAGGTAATGCTGCGGGTATCGGCGGCGGATATAATGGTGCGGGCGGTACAATCACCATCAACGGTGGTACGGTTATGGCGACAGGCGTAGGTAATGCTGCGGGTATCGGCGGCGGCGGCGATAGCAACGGTGCGGGCGGTACCATCACCATCACCGGCGGCACGATTGCGGCCATGAAAGGCTCAAGCAGTAATAAAGGTGACATAGGACCCGGCAATACCGGCGCGAACGGAACGATCACTATCACCGGCGGCAGCATTAATTGCACAACCAAAACAATATTCCCGCAGCCAACAAACGGTAGCGGTAGCAACGTTTACCTTGCCACACTCACGGTGGGCGAGCCTATCACTCAAAACAACCTGAATATTCACACCAACAAAATAATAAGCGTACCCTCATACGGTATGAATGACGTTAAAACCGACGCATCCGGCAAGTTGTACTATTGGCTACCGGTAAGCAGTGGCCCCGTTGCCGTAGAGTCCGCCAACAGTCAGTTGTACGGAAATAGCAAGGTTGACGTTGTAACCAACAACAATAACGCAGCGACGCTGATGAATATCTGCGGCATGACATTGAACTCTGTAACATACGAAGGCAACGGCCACAC
Organism: Bacteroidia bacterium; assembly: GCA_025999735.1. Lineage (GTDB taxonomy): Bacteria > Bacteroidota > Bacteroidia > Bacteroidales > Marinifilaceae > JAISHE01. Next base: position 15,303 of record BNXR01000007.1, read on the forward strand.
AAGCGGCAGTGTTCCGACTAGCAGGACCTATTTTCCCTGCGAAACAGTAACCGTTTTAGCCGGTACAGGCGGTTTTGCGAAAACCTGCGCCGATTTCGGCGGCTGGAATGTTTCTTCGGGTATCGGCACAAGACAGCCGGGAATGACCTTCCCAATGCCCGCAACAGGGGTAACACTGACAGCAAAATGGCTACCTAAAACGCCCATCCTATTTTTCCAATCAGGTGCTCACGGCACCGGCTCGATGCCCCATGTTACTAATGTGGCTTGTGGCAGTAATTACCTCCTTCCCAGCAGTAATTTTACAGCCGATGAAGGATATGAATTTGACAACGGTTGGGAGAACACGTCGGGAGCAAACATCGGTGCTACCGGCTCCTATATTAACCCCATGAATGACATTACTCTTGTCGCTAAATGGAAACCCATATCGTATATCATCAAGTTTATTGGAAATGGAGCTGACGGAGGAGGGCCCATGCCGAATCAAGTTATCGCCTACGATGCCTCATATACGTTGCCAACGAGCACATACACCAAATCGGGGGACTACGCCTTTGCAGGTTGGGGACTTCAATCAGCTCCCAACGTGGTAGCTTATTCAGCCGGAACAACGGTGTCCAACCTCACGAGCATCAAAGGCGATACTGTCAGGCTATACACCGTATTTAAAGAGTATATGACATTTACGGCTCCTGATTCTATTGCGGCACGCGAATATACCGGCTCCCCTATTCTACCGACTGCACCAACTGATTTTGTTGTTAAAGATACTAAAACAGGCGCACAGCTCCTTCTGAATACAGATTATACCCTTGCTAGGTTTAATAACACAAACGCCACCCTTTCCGGACCCAGGGCCTATATAACTGTTACAGGCGTAGTTGGCAGCCCATACGAAAATTCCCCCGCATGTACTGTTTACTTCCGAATAAAACCAAAGCCTGTCACGATTACAGTCGGTACGATAGAAAAGCCTTACGATGGCAATACGACGGCGCCACTGAATAGTGGTACCGTCAACGGTGTTGTTTCTGCGGATAACGCAGATGTTAATTCAGACATAACAGACGCTACGGCTGAGTTCGTTGATAAGAACGCAGGTACCGGTAAAAACGTTATACTAAACGGCTTCAAGCTTGGCGGTTCGAAAGCAGGGAACTACGTATTAACTGCCCAACCGACAAAAACCGGTAACATCACTAAACTACCGGCCACTATCAATTCTGACAATACCACTATCAAGCCTAAAACGTATGATGGCGGCACTGCTGCCACAATTGATACCATTGTCTTTGGCGGATTGCTCGCAGGAGAGAGTTTAGTTCCCAACGTTGATTACGTTGCTACCGCCGTTTTCACTGGTACAGGTGCTAAAGATGTCGGCACAGGGAAACAGGTCGCAGTGACCATTAACTTCAATGCTCAAAACTATAGCCTTTCCTCCAATCCCTATTCTTATACCGTCAATACCGGCATCATCACCCCGGCACCTCTAACCATCACCGGCGGAACGGTTAATAACAAGGATTACGATGGAACGACCGATGCCGTGGTCACGGGCTTAACCGTTACGGGAGCTGTAAACGACGAAACGTTCCTATTCGGAGGTTCTAACACTACAAGTCCCAATATAGGTTGGAACTATAGCTCGCCCAAGTTTGAGGACCCGAACGCAGGTATAGGAAAAAATGTGCACGTGACGGGCATTACGTGCCTGAGTCCGAATTACTCTATCCCTTCGACCCACATCCTCCCCGGCACTATTGATAAAAAGAGTATCTCAGTAAACACAGCAACCCCGTTATCCAAAGTATATGACGGTAGCCGATACGACAACACGGTTAACCTGCTCTTTGACGATCTCGTCCCCGGCGAAACATTAGTGCAGGGACAGGATTACACTTGCAGTCCCGCAGACTATTCTAGTGCTGGAGTGGGTACAAGGACAGTTAATGTATCCGGTATCACCTTGACGAACTCTCTGAAAGCCAGTAACTACGACCTGCTATCTAACAATGCCAATATCCCTAACTCTCATATTGACCCCAAACCGGTCACACTCACGGGCGTTGCGGTGAATGATAGAGATTATAATGGTACTAATAATGTGAATGGTACTAATGTAGCTACATTTGCCAGCACCGGCACGCTTAACGGAGTAATCCCCGCCGACGTAGCTAATGTCACGTTAAATGCACCGACCCCTACGTTTAACAATCCAAATGCAGGAGTCAATAAGCAGGTTAATTTTAGCGGTAGCGGCTTCACACTCGGTGGCTTAGCTGCACCTAACTATACGCTTTCCGCACCGCCCAGTGGGAGAGCTACGATACGGAAAATCAACCAGACTATCACGTGGGCAGTTCCCAGTACGCCTATTTATGGTGATAATTGGTATCTTTCAACTGCTCCCTATCAGGCGACTTCCACGAGTGCAGAGCCTGTTAGCTACGCTGTTTCATCAACGCCGACAACGCCAGCAGTGGCTACTATCACAAAGAATGGGGGAGGAGTTGCTACCGATATTGACTTTGTGGGCACCGGTACAGTACACTTTACGCTCTCTGTGGACAGCACTATAAATTACAAGCATGTGGACAGCACCTTTACTGTAACAGTAAACCCGGAACAAGCGCTAATCACGTGGAATTTACCGTCATCTTTACTCTCGCCCACGTATGGGGATACGATTAAATTTGAAGGAATGAATGCTGCTACTTCCAACAACACGCAGGCGGTTATTACCTATGTGTCAAGTGACCCTACTATATTAGAAATTATAGGGGCGTCGAAAAATATGGCCGTAGTCAGGTCGTGGGTAAGCACGCCGGTAACCGTCACGGCTCAGCAGATTGAGATTCCTAACTACCTTGCACCTTCTCCTGTGTCGAAGACGTTCAACTTACAGAAAGCTACGCTTAGCGTTACCGCAGTCCCTAAGAGCATCGAATATGGCACCGACCCTGCCACAGTGACTTATTCTGTCACTTACGGCGGGTTTAAGTTTGACGATGGACCGGGAGTGGTGAGCGGTCTGTCATACAGTACTACACCCACCTATGCGGCAAACAGTTCGCCGGGCCCCCACACCATTAATGTAATAGGTGGAACGGCAGACAATTATACTATTAATCCTATATCCGGCACATTGACCATTACGCCAGCCCCTCTGCGTGTGTACGCTCGCGATACGTCCAAAACCTATGGCGAGGGTGACCCGACTTTTAAGTTCGACTATGGGGAAGGAGACTTTAAGAATGGCGAAACAGAAGCGGTACTTGCTGCTCCCACGGCATACATCCATAGTAGTATTATGGGGCTGAACGCAGATGCAGGTACTTATACTGATTCCATAAAACTGAAGGACGGTGCGTCAAGCAACTATACCTTTATATATAGGCCGGCAACTTATACTATCAAAAAGAAGCCTCAAACCTTGGAATGGTCTAAGTTAGACACGACGGTAGTACTTTATCGCAGTACCTCGTTCGACCTTTCGGCACTGTGCAGCGACATGACACCTGCGCCACAAAACACTGGTGCTATTTCTTACAGCATAGCCAGTGGTGGCTCTAATGTGGCAACAGTGACAGGTAGTAGCACGCTCAACATTGTGGGTGTGGGGACGACCAACATATTGGCCACGAAAGCAGGGGACAGCAATTATGAAGACTCTCCAACCGTCATGATGAAGCTCACCGTCGTCAAAGACACGCTGACCATCAAGCCTAATCCCGGTCAGCAAAGGGTTTACAGTACGGTGAATCCTTCCTCGTTGGCGACTGCCTATTCTTTTACTACCACTCCGTCACCCCCCATCCAGAATCTGATTCCACCGACATTTAAGACTACGGCAGTGAAAGAAAGCGATGTGAGAAAATACCTGATTGAAATGGCCACCCCTGCCTCATCAGACAACTACGCCTTTAAATATGCTCCCGATTCGCTGGAGATTACAAAGGCTACGCCGGTGCTCCGTTTTACCTTTCCGGCTCCGACTGCCCAAAATTACTCTTCCCCTTTTAGCTATACAAACACAGCGTACAGCGAAAGTAATGGAAGGATAACCTACACTAAGATGTCAGGCGCAGGCGATGTGAATGGTACAACGGGAGAGATAACGAATGTGACAGCCGGAGGATATATCGAAGTAAAAGCCCAGCAGAGGGACACGACGAACTGGGTGGCCCCAGGTAGTTTGTCTTATAAAGTTTTCATAACCGGACCTGATCCCGGGTTAAGATGGACGGTAACGCCCACGGATACAACTTACGACCCCACTGAGAGTTATACTTTCACCGCTATCAGTGATTTAGGAAGCACAGGAGCAGTGAACTATTACGTTTTAGGACCCGGCTCTCTAACAACTCCGAGCAATTACGGTGCTACCATGACCACCCTGACGACGGGAGACAGAGTCTTAACGGGCGTAAACGTGGGATGGGTACATATAAAGGCTACCATAGACGACGATATTTTAGGTAGGTATGGGACCAGCGAGATTACCCATTTATTTAAGATAACACGGGCAAAAGCAACGCTTGTCTTTGATACAGTAAGTCCCACAGCGAAGGATTACAGCCCTACGTTCAGTTATACAAACAAAGCACGTAGTCAGAGTTCGGGACAGGTAAACTACGTGGTTGAAAGTGGTGGTATGTCACTCACCGCTGTTGACACTGCTGGAATATTAAGGAATGTAAAACCCAGCACAATCAAAGTAAGAGCCTATCAGGATGCCTCTCTTAACTATCACCCGACTGATACGAGCTATACCATTACGATTAACAAGATAAAACCCGGTCTACACTTTACACAAGCAAAGGTGGACACCGTTTACAGTCCTACTTTTAGCTTTACCAGCCAAGCAGTAGATAGCTCTATTTATACGACGGGAGCAGGGGCAGTGAAGTATGAAATAGAGACAAGCCCCGGTGTTGCACAAATTAATGCCGCCAGCGGTGAAATTCACACAGTAACAGTTTCCGGCATCATAAACGTGCTCGCTACCCAGCCGGAGACCGATTACTTTAAGGCCGATACCGCTCGTTATGAACTCATCATACGTAAGGCTGATGCTCGCTTTGCGTTTTTAGATACCACTCCCTCACAGACTTATAGTAGGCCATTTTCGTATGAAAACACGCTTTACAATGAACGGGGAGGCACTGTGAACTATGACATCATTGGCGGTACGGGCAAAGCGATTATAGGCCCCATTTTCGGTACCATTAGTATGGTCGATACCGTCGGCACTATCGAGGTGGAGGCCACCCAAGCATCGGACAACAACTATAACGCTGACACGGCTCACTACACGCTGACCGTACTGCCCTATCCGATTACCCTAAGCGTACAGGATACCTTCCGTATTTACGGAGCCGACAATCCTGCCCCATCGAACTTTAGGGTTACTTACAGTTCCCCGCTCTTTGGCCTGGATGCGTTGGATCCACCGGTGCAGGCGCGTTGTAGTGTGCCCCAGCAAGCGAAAGTGGCTCCTTACCCTGATTCAGTTTGGATAAGCGGCGGCGAGGACAGTCCCAACTATGCCATCACCTATATACATGGTACGCTAACAGTAAATCCGGATACTCTCACCGTGACAGCCGACCCACAGAGCGTTGTTTACGGTGACGTGATACCGACATTGACTTACCGGTATAGCAGTTCTCACGGTGGTTTCCACTCTTGGGATGATTCTATCAATGCGATACAAAGCCCCCCGCAGCTACGAACACCGGCAACGGCAGACAGCGTGGTAGGCACATACCCGATATCCTTCTCTTCACCTGCTGTGGCGGTGAACGGTAATTATGTCTTTAAATATGTGACGGATACGCTGACGATAACCAAACGTCCTCTGTATGCTTGGGTGGATACGGTGCACAAAGCCTATGGCGACCCAACAATCGGGCGACCGAATATTAACGGTGAGTATTATCATATCAGCTACAGTGGGTTTAAAACGGGTGAAAATGACAGCACAGAATTCCTTGCAGGGAAGTTTACACGCCCCATTGCCACAGGCCCCACAGTTCTAACATCTCCAGCAGTTGATTCAAACACCAATGTTAGTACGTATGACATTCTCTTGACAGGTGGCACGGCAACGAATTACGACATTACCCTCGCCCCGTCAAGTATGCTGTTCATTGATAAACGGAATCTCATTATTTCCGCCGATTCCAAGTACAAGCTTTATGGAAATCCTATAGATACGATACCCTTGACAGTTCGTTTCACTGGTTTTGTGAACGGACAAGATACATCCGTGTTCTTATCCGCACTCCCAGCAATTCCGGTTCCGAAAGCCTATTTGGACAGTATCCGTGATGCAAACTATCATGGGATAGGGGTGATGACAGACACTACCGTAGAGAGTTGTAGAATATTAACCACTCGCGTTGCCGAGCCGATGAATTACCGTCTGGTTTACCTTGATACGGCTTACATGACGGTAGGCAGGACAGCGATTATAGTGAAGATTGTGAACCAGTACCGTGAATATGGTGATGTTACGCCTCCCCCCATCGATTGGCCTCCGGTGGTGTATTCAGGTTTTGTAGGCACCGATGATGAGAGTGTTTTGCCTGCGGATTTGATTCGTCCGCCGGTTGGGTCATTGAGCGTCACTGTGACAGACACCGCTGGGAATCCGGTAACGGTAAACAATGCATTGCCCGTAGGCACGTACAAGTTTGTTATTGGTCGACCGCTCACTGCATCTGGAAACTATACCTTCGTTTATTACGATGGGATTCTTACGGTGACCAAAATAACACCTCCTCTGTTATTTTCCTATATGGGTCCCGTAGAAATGGAGTATGAGCCTAATTTTTCTTATGTAAATCCCATCCAACAAAATCCGATACCAGGTTTGAAGAGGACTTTCTCGAAGAATGGAGGAATCGGTGTGGCATCCATAGATTCATTGACGGGAGAGGTTACCAATGTCATCGTCTCTGATACTATTGTCATCAAGGCGTTCCAACAAGGAGACTCAAACCACTACGCGGTAAGCGCGGAATATACCCTTATCATTAAAAAGGCAAGCCAGAAGCTCAAATGGGACAATCCGGGTAACGCTTCTATCGTTGCTGTTGGTGACACATTGACCATGGCAGGTGCTTTAGCTGCTTCTTCTTTAGCAAACCCATCGCTGCCAATCACTTACGAAACAGTTGTACCGAATGACCAGAGGGTTATCATTTCCGGAAATCAGTTTATTTTCGTGGGTACCGGCACTATCTCTATCCGAGCCTTCCATCCGGGCGACGATAATTATTTCCCTAGCGATACCATCGTACATACGTTCTCGCTTACCAATATCAAAATCAAAAATGTGACGGTTGTGGATGCAAACACAGGATTAGATGTGCCCCGACTACTTGATTCCATAGGCTATGTATTTTGGACAGACTGTGGGATTAAACAGGGCATCATTCACGTGGAGACCGAAGACCCTGCTGCTGAGATATGGTACGAAAATCAATTAGTAGAGCCACATATCGTCGATGGCGTCACTCTCAAAAGTTTTACTTATGACCTCAGTCGTACCGATAAACATCGCATTATCTATTCGGTCAAAATGGAAGGGAAAAACGGACCGAAGGAGGAAACCAAAGAATTGTTTGTCTATCGTCCCTATGAAGCAGACCTCATCGTGCAGTATTATAACAGCGTCTTAGCCGTCAATCAGAACTATAACGAGACAGACTACACCTTTACGAGTTTTCAGTGGTACAAAGACGGTGTACCGATGGCCGGTAAAACGCTTCCCTACCTCTATTTCCCGTCAGGGACCTCCACGGAGGGGAAATACAATGTCCTGCTCACAACGGCAGGAGGACATCCCTTCCAAGTGTGTGGGCCAGGCGTAGAAGTGCAGCACTTAATGTCGGATGATTTCTTGGAAGGCTTGAACATTAACCTCAAACTATATCCTAATCCTGTGGATGAGGACTTACGCATCGAGAATCTGAATCTTCAAACCGGTGCTCACTTAGAGATGTACAATGTGAATGGGGTGCTAATGAGGCAATATGAGCCTAATAGCGAGAAACTCGACATCAACGTCTCCGACCTACCCCAAGGCGTTTATATTATCCGCCAAGGGAAAAAGACTGCGAAAATGTTGAAGAAATAGTAGGGGGTGCACAAATATGCTGAAAAGAATTATACATTTAGCGATACATCGGCGTGGCTTGATGTTGGTGCTGTTTGTGTTTCTGGCGGCGACAGGCTACTATTGCTGGCATCTATTGGCGATTGATGCATACCCCGATATTGCGGATACGAGCGTTCAAATTGTGACACAGGTGTCCGGTTTGGCAGCAGAAGAAATTGAACAGCAAATAACAATTCCTATTGAACGTACGGTGAACGGGTTGCCCGGTATGACTGTCATGCGCAGTAAAAATACCTTCGGACTCTCGACGGTCATTCTGGTATTCGACGACGGCATAGATGATTATTGGGCACGACAGCGGGTGCAAGAGCGATTAGCAGGATTGGAATTGCCCTACGGTGCTGTCCCCGAACTTAATCCCCTGACTTCCCCTACGGGCGAGATTTTTCGCTACCTCGTCGAAAGTGACCGCTTAGATGTCCGCGAGCTTACCGACTTGCACAAATGGACGATTATCCCGCGCCTCAAGCAGATTGCCGGTATTGCCGATGTGAGCAATTATGGCGGTATCACTACACAATATCAAATAGAAGTCGACCCTCGCAAGTTAGAACAGTACAATATTACCCTGACTGACATCACCGAAAAAGTGGAAAAGAACAATGTCAATGCAGGGGGTAGTATGTTGAGTCACGGCGATTTAAGCTATGTCATTCGCGGTATCGGCTTGGTCAAAGACCTTGATGACTTGGGACATATTGTCATCAAGACCGAAAATGGGGTCACTATCTGCCTGAACGATATTGGTAAACTCAAATACGGCAACTTGGAACGCAAAGGCGTGTTGGGTTTCAAAGACCATACGCGGGATTATTCCGATGGTGTGGAAGGGATTGTGCAAATGCTGCGTGGCGAAAATCCATCGCTTGTACTGGCAGAAGTCCACAAGGCTGTGGAGGAACTGAATAATGAGATTTTGCCCGCAGGGACACACATTCATCCCTTTATGGATAGAACGGAATTGGTGAATACCACGCTGCATACCGTTTCTCACACTTTGTTGGAAGGGATGGCTTTGGTGGTATTGGTGCTAATCCTTTTTCTGGGCAACTGGCGGGGAGCCGTCTTGGTGGCACTTACGATACCCTTTTCGTTGCTGATTGCTTTTGTGCTGATGCACCTTACAAACATCCCTGCCAATCTGCTTTCCCTGGGTGCCATAGACTTCGGTATCCTTGTCGATGGTGCGATTGTAATGACGGAAACTATTTTGAAGAAGCGGGAACGAAATCCCGATGAGCTCCTCACGCAAGAGTCTGTCTTTGAGCGCGTAGTGGATGTGGCGCGTCCCATATTTTTCTCGACACTCATCATCATCACAGCCTATTTGCCTCTGTTTGCTTTCGAGCATATAGAAAAGAAACTGTTCACGCCAATGGCTTACACTGTGGGGTACGCGCTGTTGGGTGCCTTGGGGGTAGCCCTTTTCCTGATACCCGGTTTAGCCTTCTACGCTTACAGGATGCCCAAAAAGATATATCGTAATCGTTGGTTAGAGAATCTTTCCGACGTTTATCACCGCCAAACGACCCGCTTGTTGGACAAACCGAAACAGGTATTGACACTCTTGGTCGTCGTCATCGTGTTTTCCGGCATATTAAGCTATACCGTGGGCAAAGATTTCTTGCCACCCTTAGATGAAGGCTCAATATGGATACAAGTACAGTTGCCTGCGGGTATTTCCATCGAAAAGTCGAAAGACATGGGTGCAGAGTTACGCAAGGTACTGCAAGAATTTGACGAAGTTTCGTATGTGATGACCCAAGTGGGGCGCGACGATGAGGGTGCTGAGGCGTTTTCGCTCTCCCATGTGGAATGTGGTCTTGGATTGAAGCCCTACCATACGTGGAAACGCGGAAAGACAAAGGCCGATTTGATAGAAGAAATGTCGGAAAGATTGTCGGTCATGCCGGGTTATACGGTTGGTTTCTCGCAGCCGATTATTGACATGGTAATGGACATGGTGGCGGGTGCTCACAGTGATTTGGCTCTGAAAATTTACGATGAGGATATGACGGAAACCCGTCGTATTGCCGACCAAATAGCCGCTGTACTGAAAAGGATACCGGGAGCTGTGGATGTTGCCGTTGACCAAGAGCCACCCCTGCCGCAATTGCAGATTATCACCAACCGCGAGCTTATTGCCCAGTATGGCTTGAACGTGTCGGATGTGACGGAATTGATAGAGTTGGCTATCGGCGGAACAGCTATTTCTCAGATATACATCGGTAGTAAAAGCTATGATGTGATTTGCCGTTATAGCGAGGAATACCGCAATTCGCCCGAGAAGATTGGTAACCTATTGCTGACAGCCGCGAGTGGTGCAAAGATTCCATTGTCGCAAGTAGCTGAAATAAAGATGACTACCGGTGCGAGTACCATCTCGCGCGAAATGAACAAGCGTCATCTCACCGTTCGTGTCAACTTGCGGGGTGTCGATTTAACAGGTTTTCTAAATCAAGCAAACCGTGAAATAGAGCAGCAAGTGAAATACAATCACGCGAATGTGCACCTCAAATGGGACGGGCAATTTGAAAATCAACACCGTGCCTACAACCGTTTGGGAGTCGTTATTCCCTTGGCCTTGGGACTTATGTTGGTCCTTCTTTTCGGTGCTTGCGGTAAATTCCGGCAGGCGGCAGTGATGATGTCGGTCGTGCCATTGGCTCTGTTTGGTGGTATGTTAGCGTTAAATGTACGGGGAATGACCTTGAATGTGTCTTCTGCGGTAGGCTTCATTGCTTTGATAGGCGTGGCTATTCAGAATGGGGTCATCATGATTTCACATATCAACAACCTGCGCAAAAGCGACTGTGAGCTGAAACAGGCAGTTATAGAGGGTACGCGGCATCGCTTTCGACCGGTGCTGATGACGGCAACCGTTGCGGTACTCGGCCTCTTACCGGCTTCTCTGAGTACGGGCATCGGCTCGGATGTACAACGCCCCTTAGCAACGGTCATTGTTTACGGTCTTCTTTTTGCCACCATCATCACGCTATATGTCCTGCCATCACTTTATTATATGGTAGAGAAACGTTGTTTGAAGAAAGAATAAACATTCTGCCTATCAGGGGGCTATGGTACTAATATGCCTTTATATGTTCCGTATCACACTCTAAGGTATCGCCTTGTGGCTTCAGCATGCCGATGCCAAGTTTCTTTGCCCCCATGATTACTTTCTTGTTGAACGACATACTAGCAATGCCCAAATATATTTTGTGCTTGGCATAATAGGGAAACAACGTTCTGAAGTTTTGCACTTTTTGGGTGGTAAGTGTAGTCAAAAAATCAAGCTGAACGCTGTACTCTATCTCAATAATGGCAATGGATGAACTGTTGAACATCACAATATCAAATTCGTCCTGTACATTGCCCAGACGATATTTCATATTGGGGTCAACATAGTCGTATCGTATGCCTGCGAACGTTTTTTTCTTTTGTAAGGCATTGATAAAGTACTCTTCGGCAAAATAGCCATTATTATTGGATATGCCGCCTACTGTTTCTTCAATTTTCTTCATACGCTCTCTTGATTCGGCAGCCTCTTTTTTGCATTGCTTTTCATATTCTTTGCGGCGCTTGTCTGCTTCAGCAGCCTCTTTCTTGCGTTGCTCTTCATATTCGGCAGCCTCTTTTTCTCTGCGCTTATCTGCTTCGGCAACCTCTTTTTCTCTGCGCTTGTCTGCTTCGGCAGCCTCTTTTTTGCATTGCTTTTCATATTCTTTACGGCGCTTGTCTGCTTCGGCAGCTCTTTTTTCTTGCAGTTTCTCAAATGCTTCTTGACGTTTCGCCGTCCTATCCAAGATTTCACGTATACTTTCAAACGTGGCTTGTGTTGATATTGTTGTTTTCATAATTACATGATTAAATTTATCGCACTATGCACCGCAAAGATAATATTATATTTCCAGTTAATTGTTTTTTCAGGTCAGCTTTTTGTCTGAAAGACAACATTTTCGTAACCGTAGGTAAGCGTAGCGCAGCCTGCGGATTTTTTGGGGAATATTTTTCACAGTATCACTATCTTTCCTCCGTAAAAGACGGTTTTTCATTCATGCGCTTGGAAGTCTCGAAATATTCATCTAATTTTGGGCTTGAAAAAATAGAATACATATATGTTCCAAAGAATACAAACCATTTACCTGCTAATCACACTGATACTGACATCACTCCTATTTTATCTTCCCGTTGCCAATATCACTGTGAGCACAGAAATTTGCGATTACTATGTTACAAAAGTTGTTGCAAAAGTCGCGCCAACGACAGAAATAGTGACAGAAATAGCAACAGGAACATTGCTCGCATGGAATATTTATTCTCTCATTTTAGTCTGCCTACTGTGGGTGGTGTATTTTATCGTCCTCTTTTTATATAAAAAAAGGGCATTGCAATTACGGCTTTGCGTGGTCAGCATTGTTTTATCCATTGGTCTATTTGTACTTTTATTGCTGCAAATCAACAGTACCACTACTGCTTTTTTGGAAGAAGGACAAATGGCAGTCCGGCAATTTAGAGTACCCCTCTGTTTCCCAATCCTGTCAGCCATTTGTGCATGGTTAGCAAGCAGAGGCATCCTCAATGATATTTTATTGTTGAAATCATTCGATAGAATACGTTAATAACGCCTTTATCAATCTGAATATATGAATTATCACAAGAATACGTTAATAACACATAAACCCCTAATATTATAAACATTATGAGCATTATGAATAGTAAGACCAGATTTTATTGTACCCTTTTATTCCTTGCGATTGGCGCGAGAGCTATCGGCTGCACCAATTTTTTATTTACCAAAACGACCACCAAAGATGGTTCGACGGTTGTCACTTACGCTGCCGATTCTCACAGACTGTTCGGTGAGCTTTATCATTGGCCTGCTACTGATTGGCCTGAAGGCTCTACGCTGGATGTTTACGAGTGGGATACCGGCGAGTACTTGGGCAAGATACCCCAAGTTAGTCATACGTATAATGTCGTCGGCAATATGAACGAGCACCAGCTGGCAATCGGCGAGACTACTTACGGTGGTAGAAAAGAACTCCACACCCAAGCCGGTGCTATCATTGATTACGGAAGTTTAATTTATATCACCCTGCAACGTGCAAAAACCGCCCGTGAAGCCATCGCTACCATGGCAGATTTGGTCGAAAAATATGGATATGCCAGTTCAGGTGAATCTTTTTCTATAAGCGACCCGAATGAGGTGTGGATTATGGAAATGATAGGCAAAGGAGAAGGCGAAAAAGGTGCCGTGTGGGTGGCTCGCATGATACCGGAAGGGTTCGTTTGCGCCCACGCCAATCATGCCCGTATCACCACTTTCCCTCTGGAAGGCGAAACCTCCATTACTTCGGATAAACTCGCCACTATCTACAACAAGAGAGTGACCACCGTCTATGCAAAAGATGTCATCTCGTTCGCTAAACAGAAAGGCCTCTATCCAAGTGAAGCTACTAATAAAGAGTTTAGTTTCTCTGATACTTACGACCCACTTGATTTTGGCGGTGCCAGAAGCTGTGAGCTGCGCGTATGGGCATTTTTTAACCAATTGACACCCGACATGGCGCAATATTGGGAATATGCAAAAGGCACCGGCGTTGAGCGGGATGAAAAAGGCTATGCTTTAAATCGCATGCCACTTTGGATTAAACCGGATAGGAAAGTTGATGTGTTAGAAATCATGGACTTCATGCGCAATCACTTGGAGGGTACGGACTTAGATATGTCGAAAGACCCCGGAGCCGGTCCGTATAAATGTCCTTACAGATGGCGACCGATGCACTATACGGTGGACGGCACTGAATACGTCATGGAACGTACGACAGCAACGCAACAGACTGCTTTTTCGTTTGTTTCCCAAAGCAGAAGCTGGTTGCCCAATGAAATCGGTGGCATCTTGTGGTTTGGAGTTGATGATGCCGCGAGCACCGTCTATTTCCCGATGTACACCTGCTCAACCAGAACACCCAAGTCTTTTGCCGTTGGGAACGGTAGTATCATGTCCTTTACCAACAATGCCGCCTTCTGGGTGTTCAATCAGGTGACAAATTTCGCCTATTCGCGCTATAGCATCATCCATCCTGAAATTCGTGGCAAACAAAAGGACTTGGAAACAAAATATCTGGAGTACGCGCAAGTGGCAGATGCAGCAGCGACCACTCTTCGTAACAAAGATAAAACGCTGACAGTGGAATATCTGACCGATTTTTCCTGCAATACCGGAGACCAGCTAACAGACACGTGGAGAGACTTCTACGGTCATCTGTTTACAAAATATATGGACGGAAATGTGAGAACAGTGGTCGAGGGCAAGAAATATCCCAAAGTGACCAATCCTCCGCATCCCGAAGAATACCTTCGCTCGATTATCAATTATATGGGCGACAAACAAAAGGTCACCAAATAAGCATGAATAAGCATGAATTTGGTAATAGACATCGGCAATACGCGGTTTAAGTATGCCTTCTTTTCCAATAACGAGCCATATTCTTTCGGAACCAAAGAAGAAGAACTATTCAAAGAAATCTGTCGCCAGAAGGAAAAGGGCGAGCCTCTGTACGCGCTGATTTGTGGTAGTGGAAGGGTGGGAGATGAATTGCGGGAACGCCTCAAAACCGAGATACCCTATTGCTTAGAACCTGCTGATAAGCCGAAGTTGCCGATAAAAATAGAATACGAAACGCCTGACACCTTGGGATTTGACAGAATTGCATCTGCTGTCGGTGCCAACAACCTTTTCCCGCAACAGCCGCTGTTAGTTATTGATATGGGTACTGCCATCACGTATGATTATGTTGGCGCGGACAATTCATTTTTAGGAGGCAATATTTCACCGGGCACAATGCTGCGATTTAAGGCCTTACATGCTTTTACCGACAAACTTCCGTACCTAGAAGTCCCCAAAACGAGTGCTCAACAGTTCCAAGAATATGGCAAAAATACCAAAGAGGCCATTGTTAGTGGAGTGATGGACGGTATTCTTTTTGAAGTGAAACAGTATATGGAGCGTTTTCTGCAAAACGATGTAAACGGCAAAGTTGTTATTACAGGCGGTGATAGCCCTTTAATCACGGGGAAATTGGAGTTGGAGTTCTGTTTTGTAGAAAATCTTTGCCTGGCAGGCTTGAATAGTATCCTCAGTGATAATCACAAAAAATCATCGTAAAAAAATGTGGTAGGGGCGTTGCATACAACGCCCCTACCATATTTTAGCGCTATATTTTTATATTCCCTTTTGCTTGTATGCCTAAGCGAATGGTGAATGTGCCACTCCGTTTGAGGGTAACCGGGTGGGATTCTGTTGTACCACCTGTTATCATTTTCAGCGAGATAACCATGGATTTCGTCTTCGCTAAAGAGGCAACGTTCTTTTCACTTAATACAATATCCTGTTTGATTGGCGCTGTCCCTATTACGTTCCCTTTTGCATCAACTTCTGGCGAATCAAAAAGGTTCAAGTCAACGGAGTCAATCGCAACATCCAGGTCATTCATGAAAAATATATGTCCTTTCCCCAGCGTGAGCGGCAGTCCATTCTCACCTCTTAAAATAAGTGTAGCTGTGCTTAGATTTTCTGCGACATCACCCAAACTACTGACGTTTATTGGCTCCATGGTATAGGTGACATTTGCGTCTAAAGTGAGGGGTATTTCCACATCTACGGCTACTTTTATTTCCGCACCATTCGCTATGGTTGCTGCCACTGTCGTATCCCGATTAACAACTATAGTACCCTCATACGTAATACTGTCTTTCGGTGGTAAGGCTAAAATATTGGTTAATGGTATCGGTTTTGTTTCTTTTATTGTATCTTGTCCAACTTTCCAACCTGTAAACTTAAAGTCGTCTAACTCAGAAGTATTTTGTTTCTCGCTCTTCTTAGGAATATCAGCATTATAAGCTACAAACTCTAATTCAGGCTCAATCGGCATATCCAAGCCCCAATTGGAGATAGTGAGATTTATCCTGGCACCAGGAAGTTTCAAATAATTTCCTTCTCCTAACTTTAACATATCTAAGAAACTACCGCCCATCGGAATTAGGTCGTGTGGAACATCTATAGACTGTTTTGGGAAAAGCCCGGTGATGCTTTTAAACTTAAAGTCACGCAGTTGCAATGATACAGTGTCTGTTTTGCCCAATAACCCAATCGTAAGATTTTTGAATAGAGATACTACATGAATTCCATAATCAATTCCACCTCCTGGCTTGCTTCCACCCGCTGCTTCTTTCAAATCAAAAATATAGTCGTCGCTTGCATTTCCCACCTCAATGTAGCCGCTTAACCCCCCAGCCCCTTTAATAAAGGTTTTCTCAAAGTAGGGTCCACCAACATATTTTCTTACATTATAAAGAGTTAATATAATGGTATCAGCAAAATCAGGAAACTTGTAATCCAATGTAAAACTACCTATAAAAGAGTGTAATTCCCCACCACCCTCCATGGCTATTTCTGTCGTATCTCGACTATCATCCTCAAAATCATCCGTACTGATAGCCGTACCACTCGTAAGAACGGGATTATTCGCTATAGTCGTAAGATGAGTAGTATCAGAAAGAAAATATGGAGAACCTTTCAATGCTTGAATTGCGTCTATCTCAGGAACATCTACATTCACTTCAATCGGAGGAAGTTCAGTATCCTCTAATTGTGTAAAAAGGTCTTTCGTATTCAAAGGTTCCACACCATTCAAATCCATGTTGTATCTGACGAAAATGCTGTCGCCACTGTACGTAAGAAAATCATTCTCACCCGCCTGCGCGAGCAAACTCCGAGTTTCCAAAGTGGCTTCACCTAAGGCGAGCGTAAAATCCGGTTGCCAATTTTCTATGCCTTCCATTTTATCAAAGTCAAGTAAACTGTCATCTGCACAAGAGAAGGTGAGACCTGAAAAGAAGACAATAGCGACAAAAGCAACAAGAGCAAGTAGTTTTGACTGTTTCATATTTTTATGATTTAAGTTTATGATCTAAATTTTATGTTTTAAGTTACACACCTTTTATTCCACGGTAACGACAACACGACGGTTTTTCATGCGGTTAGCTTCGCTGGTATTCGGCACTAACGCTTCCGCCGCACCTTTGCTGATGGTGTGGGTAATCCGTTGTGAAGCAATTCCTTTTCCGAGCATATAGTTCTTGACAGCATTGGCACGTTTTTGTCCTACTATCAGGTTATCAGGCTCTGTCCCGATGTCGCAAGTATGTCCCTCTATGCGAACTTTCAAGTTGGGATTAGCGTTTAATAAAGGTATTATCTGGTCGTCTATGATTTTTTTGGCGTCATCACTTAATGTTTTTCCGTTTAAGACGAAATCCGAGCCTACCGATAGCTTTTGTGACTGCGGTTGTGGCTGTGGTGCAACAATCGGTGCAGGTACTACCGGCTCGGGTATCACAATCGGTTCGGGTACCACAACAGGCTCAGGCTCAACAACAGGTTCAGGCTCTACAATAGGCACAACTACAGGCAGTTCCACTACGATGGTGTCAACCGGCTCAGGCTCAACAACGGGCACTTCTTCAACAATGACTGCCGGCTCTTCCTCGAGCGGCATTTCCGGTACCGCACTGATGTCACGCATTCCATATACGGGGCGCTCCTTCTTTTCTGACGACTTTGAGTCTTTATGTCCGAACAAGAAGTTTATACCGAAGTGTACATTGGCGGATTGGGTAGATGTATAATTGGCTGCCAGCGTGTTGTCCGTGGTCACATACAATTGTAAAGGCCCTAATTTAGCAGTCAAACCGGCACCTACTTGCGAGTAAAGACCCGGCATGATGCTGTATGAAACGGAAGCACTCACATTCTTTATTAACCGCACATTCGCAGAAGTGGTCAGCGAAGGATAGATACGTTCTCCTAACAGTGACAGTTTACCTACGGCGCCCAAATTCAGCATCTTCCCAAAGGAATAGGTGGCTCCGGCCATCACTTTGGTGTTCAACCAAGTCGTATAACCTTGTCCACCGTCGCTCACGTTGAACTTATTCATCAAACTACTGTCATTGGTAAAACTCTCTAATATCTCGTCCGTGGTTCTATATCCTGAGTTTGGGTCATTTTGGTCCTTCATATTATCGGTTAGATCCAAGTCCCACTTCACTGTGGCATCTTGTTTAAAGCGCCAGCCGTTATCCCACTTGATAGCACCCAAGTCTATCACACTGGCATGAAAAGTCCACTCGTCTGAAAATCGGTATTCAGCACCCAAATCCACAGCGAAACCGGTATTTTTTAAGAGATCAGATATGAGGTCGCCAGCATTATCAGCAAATATCGGATCTATATCGTTAATATTAGTGATGCCAGACCCCGGTTTATGCTCGGGTATAAACATACTCCTCATAGGTCCTGCCACGCGGATATCCTGTTTTGAACGTATGGTCATGCTGGCACTGTCTATATTCGTCTTGACAGCTATGTTAGAAGACTTTTTCATATCAACATTAGCGAGACCTATTAAATACTTCAAGCGACCACCGACCGTCAATTTGTCATTCACCTTCTTAGACAAGCCAAATGCGACTTCCGTATAGGCATTTGCCTTCAATCCTAAGCCTCCCAAATCAAGCCAATCGTTGCCGGCTGACGTGTTCCCATTCACCAAGAAAGTGAACAGACTTTTATCAATATTCAGTCCAAATTCAGCCTTCTCCGTCACGTCTAAGGTTGCATACCAACTGTTAAATCTTATACCCAAGGTAAAGAGGGAAAGCTCTTCATCAAAATAGATGGACGTGGTTTTTCGCAAAGCATTATGAAGCTTTTTCATATCCACATACAAGGAGTCGTTGGGCTTCTTTTGGATGATTTTTTTTACACTTAGCGAGGTATTCAAATAATTGAACCCCACGCCACTAAGGGCAGGAAGTCCAATCCACACCCCATATTCCGGCTGATAAGACGGATTAAAACGCACCCTTTGCGGGAGATTTTCCAAGTAATAACTTGTATTATTTCCATCCTGCGCGTGCAGTGGGACGGATAGAAGAAGGATTGCAGCGAGAGTGAGTGCGGAAAGGGAGAATAGTTTCATCTGGATTGTTTATAACGTAAATTTAATATTAATTCATACAAAGACGGTGCAAATTTACCACTAATAATTGTAAAAAACAACTCGAAAGTGTTTTTTTAGTGTATTTTTTTTAATGGGGAAAAAAATGTTTATCTTTGTCGTGAAGTTTGAGACTTAAAATTTGTAAATATGGGACAGATAGCGGGAATAGCAATAGGAAATGCAGGTAACAGAAAAATGGGGTACATGAATGTGGAAACACAGCAGGATGAGCATCATCATCTCAAAAGTAGTAATCGTGTGGAGCAAGACGAATTTGATAAATTGGTTGGAAAGTGTATGCCATTAGAAGATTTGAGAAAGAATGCTATTCTGCATGTGAATGAATTATATGGAAAAGTATAAAATTCAAGCACTACCGTCTGTTCTAAAACAGATTAATGATTTGGTAGATATCCTCTATAATAACAATTATTTTTCAGAATACAACCATGCTGTTGAATATGTGAATGATTTAATCAACAAAATAGGACTTTACCTTCCCATCTCTCAAGCGAAAATACCTCTTGTTTACCGCCCCATTTATGGTAAACATACACAATATGTAACTATCCACAAAAACAAGAATACTTCTTATTTTGTCTTTTTCCTTCAGAGAAATAAAACCTATATCATAACCTATATCGGCAATAACCACACAGACGGACAGTACCTTGTGCCCTAATTAACCCAAATTCGTAGGTAAGCGTAGCGTAGCCTACGGACACAGAACTCAGTAGGAGTTCAACCCACTACGGGGTAGGAGGTCACCGATATTTGCAGCATGCCGGCAGCGCAGCGTACGTGGCATCTTCGGCTTTGTCTTTTTCCGTATCGTACCCCACGACGGCTATTGCCTTAGAAATTTTCTCGATAGACGTTTTGGTGTCGTCAAAATTCACAGCCAATTGTTTTGTTTTACTGTTCCATTTGGCAGATTTTACACCATCCACCCCTTTGGCAGCCTTCTCGATATTCGATTTACACATGCCACATTTGCCTTCTACTGTGAGCGTAGTGCCTCCGCCTTTTTCCTGCACTTTTTTCTCTGCCTTTTCAAGCCCTTTTTCAGTGCCTTTTGTTTCCTTTTTGTGCTGTGCCCACACATCTCCGGTTGTCATCAAAACAACCGCCATCATTACAAATAATCCTTTTTTCATCATCTTCTCTATTTAAAATTTGTTACTTCTTCTATCTGGTTCAAGACACCATTTTCAGCACACAAATGTAGTACTTTTTTCTAACTCCAACATCTTTTTTTTCACTTCAAGTCCTCCAGCATACCCCACTAACTTCCCATCCGCACCAATCACTCTGTGGCAGGGAACTACTATCGGCAATGGATTTTTATTATTTGCCATCCCCACAGCACGGCAGGCTTTCGGATGACCGATAGCTTCGGCGATTTGCTTGTAGCTGCGTGTCTGACCGTAGGGAATTTGGCGGAGGGCTGCCCACACTTGCAGTTGGAAAGGCGTGCCTTTCGGTTGGATGGGAAAATCAAAAACACGGCGTTTGCCGGCAAAATATTCTTCGATTTGTGTGCTCGCTATTTTCAGTTGGGACGTTTCTTTTTGCTCGCTACCCTCTTGTTCGCCGCCCTCTTTTTTGCCGAACGCTATCTTTACAACCGCCTTTTCATTGGCAGTAATGGTTATATAGCCGATGGGCGTATGGTATGTATAAAATGCAGTCATCTTTACCTTTATATATAGTAATCATTTCTTGTTCGCCTTTTGAAAATTCAGCACCGTAATAGCCACAATGAGTGCCACCATTGCTGCGATATTCAAGTATATCGGTGTCCTATCCGCAGTCGAAAAAAGCGTAAAGACACTAGACAACATGATTAAAAATGCTGCAAGCATGATGGTTAAACGTACAGGCTTCATATTATTTGCTGATTTTCAAGTAATTGCGCACAGGGTTGGCGTATATCTCAAGAAAGATATTGTTGAGTACGGATTTTGAGCCTGTGATTTTATCCACCTTATAGTGCATAGCCTTGGTAAAGGTTTCTTTTTCTTCTTGGGTGTATTTGTCGGCGAATGTGGTTGCAGAATGAAGCAGGTCGTAGGCGATGTAATTGTTCGGCCACAATTTGAAATTCCGATGAATATGGGCATCTATCAATTTGGCTAAAGCTTCTGCCTTTTCTCCTTTGGACGACAATTTGTCGATTGCATCCATTTCCTCGTCAATAGGTTTACCAATCACAAAGGAGATGCGTCCTTTTGCTCCAAACCAACCTGTGGTCATACTTTCCATATCGGCACCCGGTGTTCTGACATACTCACCGACCTGTTTGGTGTATAATTCTTTTGTTTTCAAGGCGTCACAAGACTCCCATTCATAAGAAATCGCTACTGGCACCACGCGCAAGGATTTAAAATTATCCGCAAAACTCTTTCCTCCACTCATATTCAACATCTTCAACAAACTGGGCTGTGTCTTGTCATCCCCGTTTTTAGTTCGGCCTTCTTTTTGGGCTATCCATACAGAATGAGTGCCTTCACTTAAAAGCTCTCGGACATATTCTGAACGCAAAATAGAACTGACAAGCATCTCTTTCACCAGAAGATTACGCTCAATAATAAAACAGGACATCAATTTCACAGTATCGGTAACCCATTGGTTAACAAGTAAATTACTACCGATAGCGGCTTGAGAGTATTTTAAATTGTGAGAGAGCAGAATATAATTCAAGATGGCAGAATCCAGCACAATATCCCTGTGATTGGTAATGAAAACGTAGGTCTTATCGGGTTGCAAGTACTCTAACCCCTCCACAAACAAACCGTCGGAGTAATATTTGAGCGTGGCATCAATGACTTCTTGAATAAAATTCTTCTGAAAATCATCCCTACTATGCACTGTATCCAAGGTAGCCAAGATGGTAGCCTCAGTTGTTTTTCTCAGCGCAGACATCATAGAAAGAAAGTCCTTCTCCTGACGTAAACGATTGACAGCAAGCACTACCTCCTTCCCCTCGTAGGGTCTTATTCCATCAAACTTCACATTCATAACTAAAAATTAACTGAACTTAAATATTCCAAAACAAGTTGCGAAGGTACAAAAGATTATTACATCAACCAACTTTTCCCGGATATTCTTTTAAAGCGATAGCGAGAAGTTCCAATGCTCTTCTCAATTCACTGATTTTCAGAACGTATGCAATTCTCACTTCCTGTGTTCCCAATCCGGGAGTAGCATAAAAGCCATTTGCTGGAGCCACCATCACGGTTTCCCCTTCGTGCTGAAAGTCGTTCAGCAACCATTGAGCAAATTTGTCCGAATCGTCAACAGGTAATTTTACAATGGCATAAAACGCTCCCTTGGGCGTAGGACAAAACACACCTGGCATTTCGTTCAAGGCTTTCATCGTAAAATTACGCCTCTCTGTATATTTTTTTCTACATTGAATAAAATAGTCTGCCGACGTGTCATAAGAGGCCTCTCCGGCAATCTGCCCTAACGCAGGAGGTGCTAAACGTGACATACAAAATTTCATGCATATTTTCAGTAACTCGGTATTGCGCGTAATGATAGCCCCAATCCGCAGACCACACTCACTGAACGTCTTTGATAATGAGTCAAATGCCACCACATTCTCGTCCATATCAGGCAATTCCAAAGCGGAAAAATGCACACTGCCGTCAAAGCAATATTCTCTATACACTTCGTCGGCATACAAATAGAGGTGATGCTTCTTGGCAACGCGCGCTAATGTTTCGACCTCTTCCTTAGAATATAGGTAGCCGGTAGGATTATTGGGATTGTTTAAAATCAAGCCCTTGGTCTTCGGGCTTATTATCTTTTCTATTTCTTCCGCCGCTGGCAGGGCAAAATTAGTCTCAATAGTCGCCGTCACAGTTTTAATGACGGCACCGGTAATAGTAGCGAATGCGGCGTAATTAGCATAGTAAGGCTCGGGGACAATGACCTCATCTCCCGGATTTAGCGTAGCCAAAAAAGTAAAAAGAATAGCTTCCGAGCCACCATCTGTAATGAGAATATTGTCTTCGCTAATGTTTACACCCCGCTTTCGATAATACTGCACCATCTTAGTTTTCAAACTCTTATTCCCATCGGATGGGGAGTATTCGATGATACTTAATTTGAGCTTGTGCATAGCCTCGACTGCTTCTATGGGGGAATCAATGTCTGGTTGACCCATATTGAGATGATAAACTTTTACCCCTCGCGCTTTCGCTTTGTTGGCAAGCGGTATCAGCCTCCTGATTGGTGATGCAGGAAGCAAATAGCCTTTTTCGGAAATTTGTAACATAAACTTTTTATTTGTTATTGGCGTAAATTGCGGCTGCAAAGATACATATTATTTGCGATATTACCATCGTGTATCCAAAAAAATAAATAAATGACGGTCGGCCACGCGCATGTCATTCTGCTCGTAGCGAAGAATCTGCTATGCTTATTTTTTATTCTACTGTAATATCCCAGATACCGGCGTTCCGTTCCAGCTCGACGAGCGAAGCCACTTGCTCATAGAGCGTTTCAATGTAGGTGGTACGCAAGTCATCGTACGTTTGTCTGGCGTGCAGCACTTCCAAGAGGGACGTTTGACCGCGGTCGTAGGCGTAGTTTTTTCCGTCCACCACCGCTTGGGCATCTGCTAATAGCCCGTTGTTGTAACGGTTGACTTGCTCTGATAGGGAGAGGTATCTTCTAAGGCTTTGCATCACTGAGCTTTGGACTTCCACTTCCGCTTGTTGGTAGTTGATTTCCGCTTGCTTTGTTTGAACCTCTGCCGCGTGCAGTGCACCGCGATTGAGGTTAGAAAACTTCAGTGGAATAGCCACCCCTACCGTTAGGCCGTTAAACTTCGGTGCGGGGGCAATTTCATTACGCACTTCGGTATTGATATTGTAGCCCACGGCCACATCGAAGTCCGTATATCGTTCGCGGCGAGTCACGACCAATGCTCTGCGGGCGACTTCCACGGTCTTGAGGGCTGCCGCTAAGTCGGCACGGTTTGCCAAAGCCGTTTCCAAGAGTTGCCCGACCTCGAATATTCGTTTGGGTTGTTGCAGTGTTCCGGTGGGCGTATAGAGGGTGTCACGGCTGAAAGTGCCTGTCATGGAGGCAAGTGAAGTGTAGGCATTGTGTAGCTCTGTTTGCGCCTGCATCAGGTCGTTGTGCGACATTTCTGCTTCGAGCTTACTTTGTAGGGCATCCACTTTGGTAATCTTCCCTAAACGGTGCTTTACGCTGTCCCCAGCGGCTAATTGCCGCATATTCGCGTAAGCATCTTCCTTTACGCGGAACAGTTCCGCTTGCTTGATAGCTTCAAGATAGGCGAGTGTTGCTTGTTGTCGGAGGCTGTGAAAATAGTCCGTGAGTAGGGCTTCATTGAGTTCCTTTTCACTTCTGGCGAGGTTGATATTGGCGGAGCGCGTCCCAATGGAGAAGTTCTTGCTCACCTCAATGGCGAGCGACTGTCCCATCTGCATCTTGCGGTCGTCGTTATCGGCATACTCTACGCTGATGGCAGGGTCATTGAATACTCGTGCGGCTTTGAGCTGTGCTTCGGCAACGGTGACATTCAGCTTTTCGGCTGCATAGCCAAGGTTCTGCTGGTTAACCAATTCCAAATAGGCACGGTAGTCAAGTGGCTGCACGACCTTCTCAACGCTTTGTGCCTGCACTGTCAAACCCAGACAGCCACACAAACCCAGGCACAAGCACAGACCGCGACGCAACAACAGCGTGTCGATAGCGACGCAACAACAGCGACCGTACAGTTGCCTTCTGTGATTATAGAGATTTAAATCCATACCATGTTCTGTGCTTGCCCTATTTTTTTGCGGTGGTACTGCTACTTTTTAAAGCAGCAAATTTGGAGGCTGAAGAAGCGTTCATCCCAGTGAGTATCGTATAAACGCGACTTTTTTCATCGTTGAATGACGGTTTAAAAATGTTCAGTACCTCGTCTGATTTGGTGTCGAAAAAGATTTGTATAATGTATGAATTTTGTTTCGCTTGGTTTGCCTTCTGATATGATTCCAAGGCTGACAAAACTTGCTTCCGCCCATCACTCACATCTTCTGACATGACGTCCAATCCCAAGCGGTGGTACTTATACGTACCCTCTCTGATGGCTGAATAGCTTCTGTCTTGTAAGTTGTTTATCAGCCAGTAGCGATTCCGTCTGCCCTCAAATGATTTCCAACCCGACTCCCGCGCACTTTGACATTGAGCCACAATGTTTTCGGCTTTACTAAAACAATCATTTCCACCCATCAACGAATAGCTGTCGTAATCAAAGCCTATAATCACGTAGGCATAAAAAGCCAAGAGATTTACAAGGTCTGAATTCTGCCCCGCTTCATTAAATTCGAGTTGCTCAAACTGTCTGTATGTGATGGTTATATTATCATCTTTGAGGTTCAGCATCGATGTGTTGTAGGAAGTGTTCAGCACAGGACGACTCGAACGTATCTGCATACTGCCTTTATACTGGTCGCCACTTTGCTCTGTAAGCGTAATCTGAATATTACATTCTATGCGTTCGTCATACGAAAAAACATTGTTCGTCCATCGTTTATTGTTCATAAACTCATTCATATCACGCTGCATATTATTGAACATTTCACGGTTGCTCGTTTGAATTTTCTGGGAGGAAACGGAAATATTACAGCGCAATTCCTGCGCATGCAAACAATAAAAGGTCGCCAGCAAAGAGCTGATAAACAATAAAATTCGATAAACCACAATAATCTGTTTCTATTTCTATTTTAGGCACTTTTCTACCTAACAAAGATCGGAAGCTAATGAAAATATGGGTATTTTTGATACCCTTTTTTCATGTCTTCCGCCGTCAAATGCCGTCTTTAAAAACGTCTCCACAATCTTTTCGGTTTCTTGGTAGGCAATAAGGCGAGCAGGAATAGCGCATACATTCGCATCATTATGTTTGCGTGCTGTTTCAGCAATTCCGGGTTGCCAGCAGAGCGCGCAACGCACTCCTTGATGTTTGTTTGCTGTCATCGCAACGCCATTTCCCGCACCACACAGCACTATACCCATTTCCACTGTACCTGCCTCAATAGAAATCGCCAAGGGGTGCACAGTGTCAGGATAATCCATGCTCACGGTGGAATACGTGCCGAAGTCCTTTACTTCATGTCCTTCCGAGCGTAAAAACCTGACCAACTGTTCCTTGTATTCAAATCCTGCATGGTCGCAGGCGGTCGCTATTTTCATTGTATCAATTTATATCCTTTGCCGTGCACGTTGATGATTTCTACATTCGGGTCTCTTCGCAGATGCTTGCGCAATTTGGTGATATACACATCCATACTTCTGGCATTGAAATAGTTATCATCTGCCCAAATTTGTCGCAGTGCATAATTTCGTTCTAACACTTTACCCACATTTTGACACAAAAGCCGTAGCAAATCGGCCTCTTTGGTCGTCAATTTTTCTTCACCAGCTTCGTCAAGCAGGGACTGCTTCTTACAGTTGAACGTCAATTTACCAATCTTAAAAACTTCTTGGGCTCCGTCTTGTTTCAAATTTGAACGACGCATTATCGCTTCAATCCTGAGGATGAGTTCTTCCATACTGAACGGTTTCGTCATGTAATCGTCCGCGCCCAATTTGAATCCTTCTAATAAGTCTTCTTTCATAGTCTTGGCTGTCAAGAAGATAATGGGGATATCACTATTAATAGTGCGTACCTGACGAGCCAAAGTGAAACCGTCTTTCTTCGGCATCATCACATCGAAAATGCACAAATCAAACGTCTGATCCATAAATGTCTGATAGGCTACTTCCCCGTCTTCACAAAGTGTCGTTTCAAAGTTCTTGGCTTTCAGATATTCCTTTAACAACATCCCTAAATTGGTGTCGTCTTCTGCTAATAAAATTTTAATTGTTGATTCCATAATTGTCTGTTTTTTTATAATTATTACTTTTATTAATTTCTACATTCCTACATTTGCCCAAAGGGCTAATTCCTTGCTATCTCAGCATACCCGAACAAAAAGTTCGGCTCTGCCTTCGATACGCTGCGTCATTTCTACATTTGCCCAAAGGGCTAATTCCTTGCTATCTCAGCATACCCGAACAAAAAGTTCGGCTCTGCTTTCGATACGCTGCGTCATTTCTACATTCCTACATTTCTACATTCCTACATTTTTTTTGAACTTAGGGGCAAGCTAATGTCGAAACAACTGCCTTTCCCCAAACTGCTTTCTACCTCAACCTTCCCATTATGAGCCTCTACAATGGTCTTCACGTATGGCAAACCTAACCCGAAACCCTTCACATTATGTAGATTACCCGTTGAGACCCTATAAAAACGTTCAAATATCATTTTTTTATCTTTTACAGCAATTCCTATGCCATTGTCGATAACACTAATTAATATTTCGCTACCTCTATTACGAGTATATACCCCTATTTCGGGTGCTTTTTCACAATATTTAATAGCATTGTCCAACAAATTGGATATCACATTAGTAATATGTACCTCATCTGCAAACACTTCGTCATCTTTGGCATCCAAATAACCGGTCAATTTCCCTTTTTTATCCTCCACACGCAAACTAAATTGCTCTAACAAACCTTCTATTAAAGCGTTTAAATGTGTCTCTTTTAAATTCACCTCCATGCGTGAATCTGTGAATAGAGCCGTTTGCAGCACTTTTTCTACTTGGTACGTCAAGCGTTTACTCTCATCACCAACAATCCCCGCTACATGCTCCAGCGTTTGGGGCGTCTGCTGAACTGTCTTGTCCTTTAACATCTGCGCTGCTAACGATATGGTCGCTAACGGAGTCTTAAATTCATGCGCCATATTATTGATGAAATCATTCTTAACGGCTGACAACTTCTTTTGGCGGATAATGACAAATAGACAGAAACCGAAACAGAGTATTAACACCGATGTGACAACAATATTCGGTAGCAATAGTGCCAAAGAAGTTGACCACGAACTTTTTCGCTCAGGATAAAACAGATAAAAAATGGCTCCATCCCCATCTCTCCCGCAATACATGGGCTTGCTATACATGTAATCAGAACGCTTATTAAAATAGTCGGGGGAGGTGTAAACAAAACGGTCTCCGTCTTTTATCGCATAAGCAAACACATCGCTGATACCGTTGGTTTTCAGACGTTCACGTATGATATTGTCCACATCAATCCCCTTCAAACGCTCCTCTACCGTACGCTCCAGAAATTCGTAATCCGCCGCTATTTCCGCGGATACCAAAGAAGCAGAAGACTCAAGTTCACTTTTGCGCGCTTTTCGATACCGTATCAACGACTTTTTTAAAACACCATCGTTTTTGGTGTGAAAGATTGATTCATCGCCCCTTTCGTCTTCAGCATATTCCATAATATCTATCGCCACATTATCTGTCTGCGTATAGCCCGTTACAGTACCCTGAATAGTATCTTTATTAGCCCCCTCCTTATTCACCCCCTCATTCAAACGAAGCGATTCCCTGCGATTGGAAAATTTGTCCCTAGCATTAATTTCGTTGATAATTTCTACTAACGAACGGTTTGCAATAAAGTCAAACTCCGCTTTCTTCAATTGCAAAGCCTCATTCAAGTAGCTCGTTTGTATGATTATCAAACTTAGCAACGCTAAACCCAATACAACCGCTAATATTATTATTTGTCTTTTATTCATAACTTCTTTTATTCACAACTTATGAAAATAAGGTAGGCTGCCATTCGAGTGTCCGAATGTCCTTCCCTAAATGTCTGAAAGCCAATTCAGTGACCTCTCTACCTCGCGGCGTACGTTTTATAAATCCTTCCTTAATTAAGAATGGCTCATACACCTCTTCCAACGTACCGGCATCTTCGCCTACCGCTGTTGCTATCGTTGTCAAACCCACAGGACCGCCATTAAATTTCTCAAGGATAGTCAGCAATATTTTATTGTCCATCTCGTCTAATCCGTACTTATCTATATTAAGGGCCTCCAACGCATAATGAGTAATTTCTTGGTCTATGGCACCGTTTCCTTTTACCATGGCAAAATCTCTTACCCGCCTCAACAATGAGTTGGCAATTCGAGGAGTACCGCGACTTCGGGAAGCTATTTCTTCCGTCGCCTGTTTGTCAATGACAACGTCCAAAATCCGCGCTGAACGTTCGATAATACCCCTCAATACTTGTGCATCGTAATACTCCAAGTGGCAATTTATGCCAAAGCGCGCCCGCAAAGGTGCGGTTAACAGTCCACTGCGTGTAGTGGCTCCTATCAGCGTAAAGGGGTTGATTTGAATCTGTACCGAACGTGCCGCCGGACCTTTGTCCAACATGATATCTATCCGATAATCTTCCATCGCAGAATATAAATACTCCTCTACAATCGGACTTAGGCGATGTATCTCATCAATAAAAAGAACGTCATTTTCTTCGAGATTGGTTAGTAAACCGGCCAAATCACCCGGTTTATCGAGCACAGGACCGGAAGTAATCTTAATCCCCACATTCAACTCATTCGCAATAATAACCGATAAAGTCGTTTTCCCTAAACCGGGAGGACCGTGTAGAATGACGTGGTCTAAAGATTCTTTACGCATTTTTGCAGCACTCACAAAAACCTGCAAGTTGTCCACAATCTTCCTTTGCCCCTGAAAATCATCGAAATTCAAAGGTCTCAAAGCGCGCTCAAACTCCTTATCCGTCTCTATCTTATTTCCGTCTCGGAAATTAACATCCTCCATACATATAATAATTTAGGAATGTAGAAATTTAGGAATGTAGAAATAGAAATAAAAAAAATAAAAATGACAATTAATTTCTCAATTTTTCACCATGCGAACATGGGACGTTCCCACATCAGCGCGTTCACTTCTTTCTTCACACTTGCAATGCTCGTTTCGTCCTTCACGTTGGAAAGGACACGGTCAATTAAATCTACGAGCACCGGCATATCTGCCTCTTTCAAACCTCTGGTCGTGATGGCCGGTGTGCCTACTCGTACGCCGGATGTTGTGAAGGGAGTGCGGGTATCAAAAGGCACCATGTTCTTGTTTGCCGTTATGTCGGCGAGCACCAAGGTGCTTGTTGCCGTCTTGCCCGT
Organism: Bacteroidia bacterium; assembly: GCA_025999735.1. Lineage (GTDB taxonomy): Bacteria > Bacteroidota > Bacteroidia > Bacteroidales > Marinifilaceae > JAISHE01. The sequence goes on from BNXR01000007.1 coordinate 45,631, forward strand.
GAGGTCGGGGAATTTTGTCCGCAAATCTATTGACATACAGTGGTTGTCCGTGCCACCGGATACTATTTTATACCCCTTATCCATAAACGCTTTTGCCATGACTTTGGCGTTTTTTTGTACCTGTTTGGCGTATTCAATATATGCGTCGGATAAGGCTTCCCCAAAAGCAACCGCTTTGGCAGCAATGATATGTTCCAATGGACCACCTTGCTGACCGGGGAATACGGCGAAGTTTATTACCTGTGACATCATCTTTACCTCGCCTTTGGGGGTCGTTTGTCCCCAAGGGTTCGGGAAATCTTTGGGCAGTAGTATCATGCCACCTCGCGGTCCACGCAAGGTCTTATGGGTCGTCGTCGTCACGATATGACAATAGTCAAAGGGACTGTTCAGTAACTTGGCAGCAATCAGTCCGGCCGGATGTGCCATATCGCACATCAATAGAGCACCGACTTTATCGGCTATTTCGCGCATACGCTTATAATCCCAGTCGCGTGAGTAGGCGGAAGCACCGGATACGATGAGTTTCGGCTTGTGTTCTACAGCCAATTTTTCCATTTCATCGTAATCAACCAAACCACTATCTTCTTTCACGTGGTAGGCGATAGGGCGATAAATAATGCCCGACAAGTTCACAGGGGAGCCGTGGGACAGATGACCGCCATGCGCAAGGTCTAAGCCCAGAAAGGTGTCACCCGGTTTCAGACAAGCAAAGAAAACAGAGGCGTTTGCTTGGGCACCGGAATGGGGCTGTACGTTGGCGAACTCAGCACCAAACAATTTGCAGGCGCGGTCTATCGCCAATTGCTCCGTTTGGTCAACAATTTGGCATCCGCCATAGTAGCGTGCTCCGGGGTATCCTTCGGCATATTTGTTTGTCAGGCAGGAACCTGCAGCCTCCATGACTTGCTCACTTACAAAATTTTCTGAGGCAATCAACTCAATGCCTTCTCTTTGACGCTTCTCTTCCTTCTTGATAATGTCGAATACGGCTGTATCTCTTTGCATAATACGTAATTTTAATAAATCGTTTTTTAGGTTTGAACTCATTCGTTTTTAACAATCCAACTGTCAAAAATTTCGCCCCAAAGTTAGAATTTCTTTTTCAAGTAACAAAATTTTATATAAATTTGCAATGTGAAAAAGTATATATTTGAATTGGAAATGAAGGTGCGGGATTACGAATGTGACCTACAGGGCATCGTAAATAATGCTAACTATCAGCATTATATGGAACATTCCCGGCATGAGTTCTTGGCAAAGATGGGCGGAAATTTTGGGAAACTGCACGAACAGGGCACTGACGCGCTCATCCGACGTGTAGAGATTGATTATTTGAAACCGCTCATTAGTGGTGACCGATTTGTGGTGCGCATCAACATCAAGCAAGAGGGACCGAGATTAATATTCTTCCAAGACATCTACCGCCTGCCGGACAATACCTTGTGTATTCGCGCAAAGGCTGAAAATGTGTGCGTTGTGAATGGCAAACTCTCCAAAGGTGAGGTGTTCGCAAAAATTTTCGGAGAGTATTTAAGTTAAAGTTTAGGTTAATTATCTCCATTCATGTATTTACGCAATTCGTTTAAAATGTTGGCTGTAAGGATATTGTCCTGAATTGTTTATTATTTTTGCTATCATCCATTTCAAATTTATCATTAGTAGTGTCTTCAATTATCTGACCGACAGCAAGTAACCTTTCTTTAAGCAAATTATAATCAATATCCTGTACCGGGACTTTACCCTCAATAGCCAAAGATGCTGCAACAGCCGCAGATTGTCCTAATATCATGTAAACAGGTTCCATCCTTAATGAAGTATATGCAGAATGAGAAGCAGAAACACAAACTGAAACCAATAAATTTTCACAATCACTTTTGGGTGGAGTAATTATTCCATAGTCTAATTGATATGCTTTAGGCGGACTCTTAATGGTTGCACCTTCCGCCCTTACAAATCCGTCTTTTCCAATACAATACTGAACAGGGTGTGAATCAATGTTATAGGAGGCAAGACCTATGGGCTTTTTAACAGATTGCTTTTGAAATATCTCGTTTTCCGTAACGACACAGTCACTTACCATTCTGCGACTTTCTCGTATGTACAATTGCGGCGACCAATTATTATTTTCGACAAACTCATCTTTTGCCAATCCCCAAATTTTGTAAAAATTACGTACTGCCAAAGGTATTCGTGGGTGATTTTGCACTGTCCAAACGAAACCCTTTTGGTAATTTTCATGGGCTTTCCTGATATTTTCTCTTGTTTCATAATTTGCCTCGGGATAGTTCCAACTGGCTCCAACATAATTTGTAGAAATACCACCACCCATATTGGAATCAGTTTTTTTATTTTGAATGGGTGTGAGCTGAAAACATTGGCTTCTAAAGCCTTTTTCAAATGCCCGAAAAAGAAGTTCATACTCCATTTCATTATAGTTTGCCGGTTTCTCTATCATCACTCTATTGTTAGGGTCATCAGTCATGCACATACGGTAGCAATAGGCCATTACTTTTGAATCGCCATCGCCAATATTTCCACCAAGGTCAGGATTTACCCATGGAAGAAGACCACCGGCTGGATTCCCTTTTTCAATATATGGGTCTATTCCGGCCGGGACGTTCAGGTGGTACTGTCTTTCAACAATGCCGTTAAATGTTTCTCCATATTTAGAATTAGGCTCTCTACCTACAGTATAACTGACTCCGGCAAGAGCCATTAAATCACCTTCATACGTGGCATCAATGAAAATTTTTCCTTCAAAAGTTTTTCCGGATTCCATCTTAATGGAGTGTATTTTATTTCCTTTTTTGATGACTCCTTTGTCAAGAGCAATTCTTTCGTTATAAACAACAGTGATACGCTGCTCTTTTATCATTTCATGATACACTTTCAGTGCTATTTTAGGTTCAAAGCGCCAGGCAGGACCGCCATAATTATATTCTTTCCCTACGCGATTATAAAAATCCAAAGCCAGTCCTCCGATGGAACTTTTTTTGCCATGATCTGTCATGCTCAATCCTCCCGTAGTGAGACCACCAAGCAGACCTCCTTGTTTAGCGGATGGCTCTATCATTACAACGCTTCTCCCATCTTTTGAGGCTTGAACGGCTGATATGATTCCTGAAGATGTTCCTCCATAAATCACCACATCATATTTTTTTGCCATACAGAGAGTGGGCAATGAAATAAGGATAATAATCAGTATATTGATTTTTATTTTCATGTTTTTATACTTCATTTTTTTATGGAACACGGAAGATGCGCATTGCCCGAAAGGACAAATACGCATCTTCACATTCCACTCATTATCAATTAGTATGTGACGACATTATACACTTCGAGTTCGTACAGTCTCACCTCATTGTAAACTACAAAGCGCACCTTTGTAGTAGCAACAGGCTCAAAATCGGCGCCATAGGTTGGGTCTATATTGTCTGTGACGGAATGGACACTTACCCAGTTGCCATCAATCCATGCCTGTAACTCAAACCTTCCGATAGGATAGTTATAGGTATTATTTCCGTTCCACATCTTGAAACTGCTGATGGTATATTCTCCTTGCAGGTCTATTTCCATGTATTGCGGAAATCCTCCGTTGGTGGATACCCATCTGTTGTTGGGGGCGTAGTGGCGAACTCCGTCCACCGCATTTCCCGGCGCGAACGTGGCATTACTATTGTCGTTGGTATGGCTTGCCGTTACCGGTTTTTGCAACAACACATTGGTTACTTTAGTGATCGCCACACTGGAGATATTGACATAAAATGTGTCAATGGCGGTGGGCGACGGCTTGTACAAAGTTCGGTAACGAACTCCTTTGGTATAATCCACAGCCAATAAGGAAATGGATGTTCCCGCTTGCGGATAATAGCCCGTCACCTCCGTACCGTCCATTTTCGTATAAAACAGTTCGATACCGATTTCTTCACTTGAAGAGGAGCCTGCCAGTGTGATGCCCAAATCGCCGTTGTCGGCGGGAATGGTTTCAACAATTCTTCTGTTGAGCAGTCTCTCCTGATAAAGACTACCATATATGCTTGCGAGTGATTCGAACACCATGGATTTATTTCCATTGAGGTCGGATGAAACCCAATGGAACGTATAATTACCTTCCGTCAGACCGTCTGCTGCACTGAAAATCTCTTCCAATGCTTCTCCGGGCGCATGTTGTGTTACGGGCAATACTTTGGAATAAACGTCATTGACACCCCAATAGACCGTCACGTTTTTTGCGCGTGGGTCGCTGATCCTATACTTTAGCAGCAACCTTTCTTTTCCCGGAAAGGCTTGCACCGAATCTACTTTCCCGATGTAAACGGTCTCGCCTCTGGCAAGAAATTCATCGTGCTTATCGTTCATCTCGGCACAACCGACCAAGAAAATAACCACACAAGCAATTAAACTGTAACTGTAATAATTTTTTTTCATATTCTTTAATTTTAAAATTTGTTGTAATCTTTCATTTCTTTGTCTCTTTGTCTTGAACCGTGATTTTGTCAAGATGGCCTTACGGCTTTTTCCTTGCTATCTATCCGTCATTGCGGGCTTGACCCGCAACCTCCTTTTATCTTGAACCGTGATTTTCATAAGATTAAAGGATTACCATGATAATTGTCTCATCTCTTTCCTTCCTCTTTCATCTTGCTAATCTTGTAAATCTTATTAAAATCGTGGTTCAAGACTTATTAAAATCCTGGTTCAGACAATTTCTACATTCCTACATTTCTAAATTTCTACATTCCTACATTTTCACTCTGCTATTAGTTCGCCCCAAAATCTTAATTCGGCCACATGCAAACCGTTGCTTCCGCCCCAAGTTCTTCTTACCCTGAACCGGATATAACGCACAGCCGGCTCGTCGCCTGTAAATTCAAATTCTTCTCCTGCCTGAGCATAAGATAAATCCTCGCCTGTTGCAGGTTCGTCGGAACCCAATCCTGACGGACGGTGTGAAATACAGTTAATCAGCGGTCCGCCCCAGTCTGCGTCTGTGCTTGCCGGATTTTGTGCTACCGCCAAATCATTGGTACCCATCAGGTAAAAATCATAAGGATTGTGTAACCTGAAATAATAATCCGATCGGCCCCACATCCTGAATCTGGACAATTTTACTTTAACACCCAAATCCATGGTAAAATACGCATTGATACCTTCGGTAGGGCGGATGTAATACACTTCTCCGGCTACAGCACCCGCGACCAAAACGTCATCCCATACCACATCCAAGGTCGTACTACCCCATCCAGGAAACAAATCGAGCGCCGGTGACTTGGGCATTTCTATAAAATTCTTATTGTCAATCCTCTGTTCGTACAAAGGCTCAAGTTGAAACTCAAGCGTATCGGTGTAATTATTGTACGTATCTCTGGCAAATACGGCAAAGGTAGTTGGTACGGCTTCCTGTCCGCGAATTGCCCTCTGCGCATTTTTTTCGGAAGTGTAAAAGGTCTCTATCAGTTCGTAAACACCTGCTTGATTTTTCTTCAAGAATGTGACCCTGGCTTCTTCCTGTAACGCATTTTCCCATTTCACTTTAAATCCGCCTCGCGCTATTTCGTACTCCAGACTATTGATAAGGTCAAAAATGAAGGCGTCGTCAGGATGAATGGTAACTTCAACCGGCGTGGATTCATTCTGACTTCGGTCAACGGTAACTAACTGCAATTTGTATTCCTGAGAGCGGGCAAATCCTTTTACCGTGAGGGCATTGGAAAAAGAAGACACTTTGATGTCCTGCTTTTGCCCGCTGGGCAGGGTAAACTGTGCCCGAACATACAAAAGGTCTATTTCGTCCGGCAGGTCATAAGTAATCGTGGCACCGCCGGAAAAATTGCTTACCCTTGGATTACTTATCGGCTGCGGAGGCGTACCGTCAATCGAATATTGTCCGATAGGGTCTTCTGAACAAGCCGAAAACAGAAGACAGCAGATACATACTGCGAAAATTGAATTTTTCATACTTTTCATAACTTTTTAAATTTTAAATTTCTACATTTGCCCAAAGGGCTAATTCCTTGCTATCTCAGCATACCCGAACAAGGTTCGGCTCTGCTTTCGATACGCTACGTCATTCCTAAATTTCTACATTCCTAAATTTCTACATTTTTTTATCACCATCCCGGATTTTGTATCAGATTGGGGTTTTTCAACAATTCCCCTTGTCTGATGGGCCACAGATACTCCTTTTTGGTGAAACTCAACGGACTTAACGTAATTACATTGTAATAATCTTCCGGAGTTTCGCCCATAATATTCCAACCTCTGATGGGTTTGTTCAGTTCCGTTTCGGCAATCAGCCACCGACGGACATCCCAGAAGCGTTTCCCTTCAAAAGCGAGTTCAATCATGCGTTCCTGCCGAATTATCTCGCGCATGCCTGCTTGAGAGCTGGGTTTATTGGGAATGTTCGAATAGGTTGCCCAACTTTCCACTACGCCTTTTAAACCGGCTCTGTGCCTGATGCGATCCACATAATCATAGACCTCCGGAGTTGGTGCGTCTAAATATTCGTTGAGCGCTTCGGCATACAACAAATACAAGTCTGCCAACCGCATAATGGGGAAAGAGGCTGATTGTGTAGACAATCTCGTACCTCCCGCATCGACCTGAGTTTCGATATGCGTCCCTTTTTTGAGCAAATATCCGGTGATGGAAAACCTTAATCCCGAATAATTGCCGGAATAATTGCCCTTCAACATACGGGTTACCCAAGCGGTCTGATCTGCCGGAGTCTGGTTGAAATCCAAGTGCCTTCCGTTACCTATCCAATAACCGCCGTCAAAACCCAGATTGGCATAAAACCTTGGCTCGCGGTTCATGTTGATTTTGGCAATCTTGTAATTACCATCCACAAGCATATAGTATTGCTGGTCTGCCGCTGCCGGTTCGTATTTAAAACGGTTGGCAAAATCATAACTCGGGTCTTCGTTGATAGGCACTCCATTGTTGCTGTAGAATAGTTCCACCATCCGCATGGTAGGTGCAATGATAGGGTCGGATGCCGCCAAATTTGCGTGGCTCTGTAAAAAATGCGGCAAAGTGCGTTGTGAAAGATTATCAGGATTATTCTTTCCCCAAATGATTTCACGGTTCCATTTGTCCGTAACCACTGTTCGCAAGGTCATTACCAACTTGCTGGTGTCTGAAAGTCCCGAATAGGCCGAATAAAATCCGGATTGCCTGAAATCGTACAATCCGTACTCGGCTAACTCTACCGTGTCAATGGCATTTTTGCAGGCTGTTTTTGCCCGTTCCCACTTGTCCTTGCTGCTGAGTTTGCTTTCAAAAAGTTTGGTTCCCCTGTTGTCCACCATTCCTGACAGGTCGGGGTTGTTGTTGAACAAGGGGCTTGCTGCCGTAACCAACAATTCTGCCTTAATGGATAGGGCAATGGGTTGTGTAATCCTTCGCAATTCGCTGGCAGTATTGTAGATGACCAAGGGAAGGTCGGGAACGGCCTCGTCGAGCAATTGCACGATATAGTCCACGCAGTCGTCAAATTTATCGCGATATGCCCTCGATTCGGAAATATCTGCATCAATAGGCAAGTTTGCCCTGATTAGAGGTATCGGACCGTATTGTTTCAACAGATAATAATGGTAATAGGCTTTCAAAAACTTCACTTCGGCTACCCATCGCACCTTTTCATCCGGTTTCAAATCGGGACCTACTTTATCAATGTTATCAAGGAAGATATTGCAATCTCTAATTCCCTTGAACAATCCTCTTCCCTGATTCAGTGCTTCCCAGTTATTCACATAAGGCGAATTGCTGTTCTGATCGATTTTGATAGAGAAACAATTGTAGTTTCCCATCCATTCATTCTCTAATGCATTACCTCTAAACGCCCATGTATCATCGCCGCCCATAATGCCCGGGTCATAGCGAGGGTTGCCTATATCGGGCAAGAAAGAATAGCAGGAGGCAAGATAAGACTCAGCGCCTGTTCTGTCGCGAAAAGCATAATCAATAGTCGCTATATTATCCGGCACAATGTCCAAATAACTGTCGCATGCCGGCAAAAGGAACATCGCCGCGATGATGGGTGTAAGGACACGATTCGTCGCGTTTCTATTGCTTTTATAAATATCTTTCATTTTCATATTTTTATTTTTTTAATTATTCATCATACTAAATCAAATTAATCATATTAAAATCACAGTTCAGACAGTTAAAAGGTGAATTGTAAACCTAAATTATACACTCTTTGCAGCGGATAGCCCAATCCGTTACCTGCCATTTCGGGATCCCACAGTTTAAAGGGACTGAACGTGAGCAGATTGGTGCCGCTGACATAAACACGGAAAGTTTTCATCTTGATTTTATTGGTAACACGTTCCGGGATGGTGTACCCCAGTTCGACTGATTTCAGACGCAGAAAAGAGCCATTCCGCATAAACCAAGTACTGGTTTGTGTGTTGTTATTGACTATCTGGTCGGAAAGTCGTGGCCATAGTGCAAACAAATTCCGGTTGTCTTCCGACCAGTGATTGTCGGCATAAGCCTGCAACAACGCATTCTTGGAAAGGATACTTGCGTTGCCGTCTGTATCCACAAAAGGCGAGGTTGTTGCCGCATCAATCCAGAAAGAACGCTGTCCCAGCCCTTGGAAGAAAAACGAAAGGTCAATTCCCTTGTATCCTGCCGATAAACCGAACCCATATATGATTTGCGGCTCGGTGGGGAATCCGATGGGTACTCTGTCCAAGTCTGTAATTTGACCATCGCCGTCAATGTCTTTGTACTTGATGTCGCCGCCCCTAATGCTTCTGGTATCGTTGAAATTTTGAGCGGGCGAGTTGTTTACTTCTATATCGTCAACAAACAAACGTTCTGCAACATACCCGAACTTCTGTGATAGGGGTTGCCCAATCATTGACCTCCAAGGGGTAGTGGAATAACTGATTTCTTCATATTCGGTATATTTGGTGGTGGCATACGTGAAATTCATCCTTCCTGTAACCCATAAATCCTTATTGAAACTATGCTGATAATCAGCAGAAAAATCTATACCGCTTCCTTTTGCTTTGCCGAGGTTGGCTTGAGGCGTCACATTCAATCCCATGGTGGCTGGCACATACGCTCTTTCAAGCAATATTCCCGACCTGTTTTCGGTATAATAATCGAAAACAAAATCTAATTTGCCAAACAGGTTCATTTCAACGCCCAGATTCATTTTCCGTGCAGTTTCCCATGTAATCATTTCATTGGCATATCTGTCAACAGATACGCCATATTGCGTCTGATTGAAATCATATCCATAAGAATAAGACCTTCCCGATTCTGTCCCCATCAGAACTTTCGACAAATAAAAGAATCGGTCGTCTGCATTTCCGATGGCATCGTTACCAACCAATCCGTAAGTGCCTTTGAATTTCAGTTTCGGCATAATCTCGGTAAGCCCCAGACTTTCCGACCAGAATTTCTCATTGGATACCACCCAACCGACGCCGATGGAAGGGAAAAAGCCGAAACGCTCATTCTTGGCAAACCGTTCCGAGCCGTTATACCCAAAGTTAAACTCCGTAAAATAGCGGCTATCGAAAGCATAAGTCGCTCTGCCAGACACGCCTATGTTCCGGTGAGGCAACGATAATTCGAAAGTCGTAGCGTTGGCTTCCGAATAATTCCGCATGGTAAATACCATCAACCCGCTGACAGCATGTTTATCGGCAAATGTACGGTCGTAGATTGCCGCTGCTTCGGTATAATTGGTGGTCTTGATTTCTCTGGGGTCTTCTGAAAATCTCAACCACTCTTCGGCTAGTCCCGTCCCATTGTTCAGCCATTGCAGTGTGTATGTGTCTGTTGGCTTTTCGTAGGAAGCAATATTATAATAGTACGGTTTATACTGCCTCTTTGTAGAGTGGAACGAGTAGCGGGTGGTTGAATACAATGCCCTGACAGACAGTCCGGAAGTTATGAAATCAAGGTTCTGTTTTAACTCAAACTGAGCCATCATCTGGGATTTGTTATAATCCCTGTATCCTTTCACCATATCGGCATACGGGTTGATATAATTGGCTGTTCCGGCATTTCCAAATAAAATATGGTGCGCGTAAGCGTTTGCTTCGTCTGGTGCATACTTGGGGGCAAACAACACAGGGTCTGACATGATTATTTTCTTGTACAGCGCATCACCCCCATCCAAAGGTCCCTGATAATCGTCAAAAGAACCTGACAAACGCACGATGGCTTCCGTGCTTGGGGTCAGATTAATATTGACATTCGACCGCAACTGGTATTTTTTCAGGTCAATGTTGTTGTTAAAATTGTTCTGTCTGTCCATTTTCAAATTTCCATTGTCCTGATTGTAGGTAGCCGCTACATAGTATCTGGCTATCTTACCGCCACCACTCACATTCAGGTTAGCGCGGTAGTTTATGGTTTGGTCGTTCATCAACATGTTGTACCAGTCATTGGCAGGATACATATATTGATTTCTGTTCGGATCCATGGTGTTGTCAATCTTTTCCTGCGAGTAGGGTATGGTGCCTCTTGGATCTCTTGTCAACACAGCCTCGTTGTTCAATTGCATGTAAGTAATCGGGTCGGCAAACCTCACTTTATAAGTCGGTTCGGAGATGGAAGTCTCTGCTCTGAAAGACACGGTAGTTGTGCCTTCCTTTCCTTCTTTGGTAGTGATTAGAATAACACCATTTGCACCGCGTGCACCATACAAAGCCGTTGCCGTGGCATCTTTCATGATGGAGAAACTGGCAATATCATCGGGCTGCATCCGGGAAAGGTCTGCCGATGACATTTCCACTCCGTCAATCAGGATAAGCGGTCCACTGGCATACGTGAGCGAGGTAACACCGCGCACGAAGAAGCTGGCATCGTCCTGCCCCGGCTCACCACTCGTCTGATAGGAAACCATACCTGCCACCCGTCCTGCGAGCGCTGTGGATAGGTTGCTACTCGGCACCTTCAACTCCTTGGTGTTGACGGTAGAAATGGACGAAATCACGCTGTTCTTTTTCTGCGTACCGAAGGCCACCACGGTCACTTCATCCAATACATCACCCTTCGGTTTGAGTTGCACATCTATCTTCCGCTGACCATTGACAGCGATAGTTTGCGACTCATACCCTAAGAAGGATATCACTAAGGTGCCTTCTTGGGGCACCTCAATCTTGTACGTCCCATCGGGGTCAGTCGTGACTCCGCGCGTACTTCCTTGCAGGGCGATAGCCACACCGGGCATCGGTGCACCGGTTTCATCGGTAATCACCCCGCTTACACTCACATTCTGTGCCCACATAGATAGTGGAGACAGAAATAACACTAATAACAGCCGCATCGGTAGAGACGGGGCATACCCCGTCTCTACAATACGGGTGCTGGCGCGGCTTTGCAAGCCGT
>BNXR01000008.1 GCA_025999735.1 Bacteroidia bacterium
GGTCATAAAGTATGATTTTATCCTCTATATCAAAGAGTTCGTTGGTCGTTTTGGAAAAATAATGTTCAAGTTCTGTGTGCAGATGGTACAATTTTTTGGACATACGATAAAGGCGGTCTTTATTGATGTGGGAGGCGGGAAAGCCCGTCAACTCGCATACCGCTGAATTTTCTCTAATCCATTGTGCCGTAGCCAATTCGGAGGCAGGATGCACAGCACGACTGATAATCTGTGTTTGAGCCAATTGTATTTCTTTGTGAGAAAATCCATGATTTTTCAAAAATTCTGCAAACTGTAGTCGTTCAAGCGTTTGAAAACATATTGACTCGGCTCCTACCTCTTTGACATCGTTGTGTTTCAAACTGTTAGAATAAATCGTTTCCAGCACCTCGCCATTTTTACCGCGCTTTTTTGCCGGCTTTTCGCCCGTATCTATGCGCTTTTCGCCAATCAAGCGATTCCACCATGCGTCGGTAAATTGATTGACAACGACATCTTCTGTTTCCGCTTGACGAAACAATTTGTTACTCATATTGTCTTGACGTTCAACGAGTTTACGCCGTATCAAGTTGAACTGCTCAATGCTCACATCCTCGCTCAAAAAGCCAATATTGAGCAACGTGCGATGACAAACCCGGTCATCGTGGTTCCGATAACTTTCTACCAAACGCCAGTAAGCATCACTTTTGTTAATCGTTGGATTATGCCGTAATGAAAACTTGAAATACATGCCGCAAAAGTAATACATAACGTATTGATATACAATACCCCCCTGTGTACTACAAATGAAAAATTGCCCATTTTAGAGCAAAAAATAACAATTTTCAGCAAAAATCACCGAAATATTCCCCCAATGAGTATGTTTTAGTCTAATTTTATGTTATTAAACATAGAATTTTTTTTGAAATAAACTGATTTTGCGCAATGTGGGTTAAAATTTCTGCGAAAAAATGAAGTCATGCAAGCAAAATAATGCTTCTGAATAACTTCCATACCGGCATCTTTTATGGTTTTATCTAATATTTTGACAGGAATACCCCTCTCCATAGCAGTTAAACCGTCCCTTTTTAATCTCCAATCCCCCATAGAAACAAAATGACTTGTCTTGTGCATTCAACCCATACATATCTGCGTAAGCTTCTGCTTCTTTCTCATACCATTCTTTTATCTGCTCGTCAGAAAAATCATCTCCGTACAGTTTTTTCCCCCTTAAAATAATCTTTCATTTTGTCAATCATCATCCATCTTTTTTGGTATCATTTCAAACTAACATTTTGCAAATATGCAACATTCTCAGCGTTTATTGAAAACAAAGTTCAACCCTTGGTCTGTGTAATTTGCAAATTCTTTATCGGAAGAAATGAGCTCAATTTTGTCGGATATAGCTTGTGAAATAATGCCGTGGTCATTCATGTCTTTGTGACCTGTAACAATAGCTAATTGGGTATATTGGGTAAAATGATATTCATTGAAGAACACAATTTTAATATCAGCTTTTTTTATTTTATCTAATATATCCACTTCAGATTTAAAGCGAAGATGTTCTATTTTCCCTATTTTGTACAATAATAGCAATTCTTGAACAGCTATCGAACTAACATAAAATGTATTGCTATAATCAGATAAAAGACCGATTATTTGGGGACTCAAATCATCATTTGTTTTAGATAAAACAAATATCAAAACATTGGTGTCAATATAGTATCTCATCGTAATACAGCCCTCATGTCGTTTATTTTCCAATACTTACCTTCATCGGTTAACCAATACTTGGCGATTGCTGATAATGGTTTTCCCTCCTTTATCATCTTTTGAAGTACAGCATCTATTGTAGATACTTTTTTCACTGTCTTTGTTGCTGTTGTTCCCATATTCGTATTTATTTCTCACAAAAGTAATACAAAAGGTTGGTAATGCAATTTTTTTTGTTAATCTTTTTTGGTATCTAACATACTTTCATACAATTCGGTATATTGTTTAGCGACTACAGCCTCAGCATAGTTCGTCAGCACTTTCTTGACACATGCCTCAGAAAGCGACAAACGTACTACATTATCCAGTACCCAAAGAATGCCCGCAGCTAAGTCTGATGCCGACTTATATTCAGCAACATAGCCGTTTTTTTTATGGTCAATCATTTCCGGAATACCCCCTACATTAAATCCTACACAAGGAGTGCCGCAGGCCATGGCTTCCATAACGGTATTAGGTAAATTGTCCTCCAAGGATGGAATTACAAAAATATCACAAGCGGCATAAGCTGCAACGATGTCGGAAGGTGTTTTCAGATAGCCTAAGGGATTCGTTTTTAAAGGGAGTACTAATTGCTCTGCCATTTTTCCTCCCAATAACACCACTTCAACCATATTTCCCACCTCTACAAGCAAGCTACGGCACGCTTCTACAAAATAGTCCATCCCTTTTCGAGTATCAGACAACTTGGCTGCCGCAAACAAAATCAACTTTTTATCTACTGGTAAATTAAATTTCTCACGTGCCGTCGCTTTGCCAAAAGGTCTGAATAATGTTGTATCTATCGGGTTGGGGATATTTGATATGGCAGCATGACGCAAGTTCCAACTCGCTTTGGCTTTCTCGGCAATCCAGTGACTACAGCCTACAAAATGGATATTCGATTCTAAGAAAAGGGTGTTCTTTTTCACAAACATTTTGTGCGATAAATCATTTTTTGTTGATTTACGCAAGTACGGACAATTGCAACAAGAATCCGTAAATCGCATACAATCCCGACTATAGTGGCAAATTCCGGTGCCGGCCCACATATCGTGCATCGTCCATACGACAGGCTTCCCTGTGGCTATCAACTGCCGGATGTTTTTTAGCGACAAAAAACCTTGATTGAGCCAATGCAAATGGAGTATATCTGCTTCCTGTACCAATGGATGTTTACTAATATCTGTCCCCGTATTGGCAATAGAAACTGCAAAGAGATTCTTTTTATTAAAACGGTTATGCACAAAAATCACCCATCGCTCCCATGCAAAACGGATGAAGTTTATTTTCTTGGCAAACCAATTCGTGTTGATGGAAACGACCCTTTCGTCCTTCGTTTGCTTGTCGCGCACCAACATTTTCGCCTCCTGCCCTGCTTTGTTGAGGGCATGCATTAGGCGGTTGGCTGCGATGGCTGCGCCACCATTTCGCTCGGAAGTGCTTAGAATTAAGATTTTCATTTATTATTATTCTGCATTATTCAATTCCTCTCTGACAGCATCCTGTATGGTCAATTTCATATCTTCCCAGCTGATAGCAACAAACATCTTGGGCATCGGCATCATTTCCGCGTCCTCAAAATAGCACAAACTCCTGAAAACATTAAGCAGGGAATAGTCAGAATACTTTTGTTTGTATAAATCTAACATCTCTTTTAAAGAAAAATGTTGTAATAAAATAGCTACATCCACAAAGTCTTTTCTTGTTCCGCGGTTCGTTATCGCAGACAATTTCATTGCTGCAATATCTTTCAAACAGGCCATCTTAATGCCTTCTGTTTCAATTGGTTGGTCTATCCAATTGTAGGGATAATTCACCATGTCAACTTTGACTCCACCCACCTGAAAGACGTGGATGCTGTTCCCATCTTGCACTGAGCTAAACTCATAACCTATACTACTTAATGCTTCAGATAGTGCATCGTGTCCGGCATCAATCTTTCCGAAAAAATCCAAGTCAACAGAACTACGATGCCCTAATTGCAGAGCAAGAGCAGTGCCTCCCACTAAACGCAACTCCCTAAGCAACGGCAATTGCTGAATTTTTTTTAAAAGTACCAATGTGAAGTCTTCGACTGCATCTGTTCGTAGCATCTGAATTTATTTTGGGGTATATTAACTATTGTCGCAATGAGAGCCAAAGAACGACGTTCTATACTCCGTATGCCAAGTGCTATTTCTTTTATTTTTTCCAT
Organism: Bacteroidia bacterium; assembly: GCA_025999735.1. GTDB lineage: Bacteria > Bacteroidota > Bacteroidia > Bacteroidales > Marinifilaceae > JAISHE01. The sequence continues at coordinate 3,929 of BNXR01000008.1, forward strand.
GCCATAATACTTGCGAATAAGCACCCAATCGCTCAAACTGCCATAATCCAATACCCGCCCGACCACGTAAGATGCATGTTTGTCCATATCTAAATCTGACATGTCGGCATCCCAAAAAAGATTAGGTGAAAATAAATATTTTTCTTCTTGTTCCTGCATGTTTATTTTTTTGCAAAAGTACATGAAAATCGAGGGATTTCCAAGCGTATAAAAACTTTTTTACGGAGGGTAAGATACTAAATTTCTATATATTATGAACTCTATTTTGCTTCAATAACCTCTTTAAACGCTTGATAATAACGCTCGCTAACCGTTTCAATGTTGATTTTATCTGTTATTATTCGCTCTGACGCTTTGCCCATTTGCTTACATCGTTCGGGAGAACTTAATAATTGCTCTATCTTTTTAGCCAAATCAGTGACATTCCCTTGCTGAAAGAAAAAGCCGTTTTTACCATCCTCCACTAAGTCACGCTCCGTCCCATCACATACGGAACAAATGATGGGTAACCCATACGTCATAGCATCATTGATAGAAAGTCCTCCCATACCGGCAAGCACATACACTGACGATTCGTTCATGTAAGCTCCCAATACGTTAGGGTCATATACTCCTCCGACAAATAGTACATTATCTGCCAGCTCCCTCTCTTTTACTTGTCGTTTTAAAATTTCTTCTTCCGGTCCATTGCCAATAATCACTAATTGGATAAATGGGAAAGAAGGAAGTAGCTTTTTTACGGCATCTATCAACAAATCTACTCTTTTCCATTTCACCAATCTTCCAATATGCAACAAACGGTGAGCACTAAGAGGCAACAACTTAGGAGCATCCCTTACAACATCCCTTGCGGTAATAAGCGCCTCTGTATCTGTCGAATTATAAGTCACATAAATATGTTTTCTATCCATGCCGTAAGAAGGCAGAATATCAAATGCTCCCGTATGATAATTTAACGTTGCATCCACTTTTGAATAAACATATTTGCGAATATACATTAGAAACCACTGGCGGATGTAAAATTTTATTCCAACGCTTTTCAATTCCATATTTTCATTAAATAAGGGATTCTGCGAAAAATAGGATTTTATTTTCCTAAACGACGGGGTTTGAAAGGGTATCTCTCGGATCATTAAGCGCGTTTGCTGCTGTTTCAACAATCGCATTATTGCTCTATCAAAAAATAAATGCAGAAAATAAGGATATCCCATCACTAAAATGGAAGGTTTTTCTTGTTGTAACATTTTTTTTAAATCAAGTAGAGCATGTTTTCCATACCACATTTTCTTAGAACGGCTGTAACAAATACGATATAATGTGTCTTGCTGTTCCGAAAGATGAACATTTTTCCCAACAATTTCATCGCCCTTTTGAGGAAGCAACACCACCATTTCACAACCCTTCGCTGCTAATTTATTGAGTAAAGGATGTGAATAATCAGTTATACATACATTTACATACAATACCTTCATCTTATCCAATTTGAAATTTGAGAAACAACACGTTCACAAGCTTTTCCATCGCCATAAGGACTAATCGCTTTACTCATTTCTTGGTAATGCTCGGAGTCATCTAACAATTTTGAAACTTCCGAGGTTATTTTCTCGTAATCAGTACCCACAAGCCTTACCGTTCCTGCCTTTAAAGATTCCAACCGTTCGGTTATATCACGCATTACAAGCACCGGTTTACCCAAACTCGGAGCCTCTTCTTGTATGCCTCCACTATCTGTCAGCACCATAAAACTTTTTTCCATTAAATAAACAAAAGAAAGATACTCTAAAGGCTCAATAAAAAATAGGTTGGACGGACGTTTTCTACCAAAAACGGTTTGTATGGGTGCTCTCACATTTGGATTCAAATGCATGGGATACACAAAATCTACCATTGCATATCGCTCGCTCAAAAAGTTTATCGCCTTACAAATGCGAATAAATCCTTCACCAAAATTTTCCCGCCGATGCCCTGTGATTAAAACCAATCTTCGCGCTGAAGATGGGGACAAACGATCCGTTTCGTAACCGGCAATTCGCAGCTCTTTGCTTAATTTTGCACCCAAAGAAGAATCATTTTTTATCTTATCCACTATCATATAAAGTGCATCAATTCCTGTATTCCCTGTTACGATTATGTTGTCGTTGCGAATCCCTTCGCGCAATAAATTCTGCTGGCTCAGCAAAGTAGGGGAAAAATGATAACTCGCCATTCGCCCTGTTAATTGGCGATTCATCTCTTCCGGCCAAGGACTGTAAATATTATGCGTTCGTAATCCTGCTTCAATGTGCCCCACAGGTATTTGCTGATAAAAAGCCGAAAGAGCCGTTATGGTTGACGTCGTTGTATCACCATGAACCAACACAATATCAGGTTTTGCTTGAACTAGGACATCCCTCATACCCAAAAGAATACGCGCACTGACTTCAACTAAATCTTGTCCCTGCTTCATGATGTTGAGGTCATAGTCCGGTTTGATATCAAATAACTGTAGCACTTGGTCCAGCATTTCTCGATGTTGCCCCGTAACACAAGTTACCAATTCAAACTGCTCAGGATATTTCTGAAATTCTTTCACCAAAGGAGCCACCTTGATGGCCTCCGGACGAGTACCAAAAACGAGCATTATCTTTTTCATATTATTCTTTCATTATCGCTTGAAAATACCACAAAAATCAAGAATCACTTTATCAGCTCGTTGTGTCAATGCTTTAAATTCATTGTGAGCTACTAAAAAAACAACAATATCGGCTTGTTCATAAGCTACTTTATAGTCTGTCAATTTAAAGATGTGATGCGCTTTTATATTAGGCTCTACTATCTGTAAACCGTCCATCTCAAATTGCATTATATTTTGAGCAATATATTTCGCAGGACTTTCTCGCAAATCGTCAATATTGGGCTTAAAAGCAAGTCCCATGAGGGCAACTATCGGTTTCTTGGTATGCTTCATTTCATATTCCAACACCGCATTTCTAATTTTTTCTACGCACCAAGCCGATTTATAGTTATTGACCTCTCGCGATTTGGCAATGAGCTGCGATTCTGCCGGAAAATCAGAAGTGAGAAAGTACGGATCAACGGCTATACAGTGCCCCCCAACGCCACAGCCTGGTTGTAAAATATCGACTCGCGGATGCTTATTGGCTAATTCTATTAACTCCCAAACGTCAATTCCCGCTTTATCACAAATGATAGATAGCTCATTCGCAAAGGCTATCTGTGTGTCTCTGGAAGAATTTTCCGTTAATTTGCACATTTCAGCAGTACGCGCATTTGTTTTGTGTAAGGTCCCTTTTACAAACTTCGCATAAAACGCCATCGCTTTTTCGGTTGATACATCGTCTATCCCCCCAATGACGCGGTCGTTATGTTCCAGTTCGTATATTATATTGCCTGGTAATACGCGCTCGGGGCAATAGGCAATATATATTTGACCCTTCAATTCAGGACGTTCTGCATATATCAACTGTTGCATTTTCTCCGTAGTACCTACAGGAGAAGTCGATTCTATAACAAACAAACTGCCTTTTTTCAAAAATGGTAAAACTGAGCGTGTAGCTGCTTCAACATAAGTGATGTCTGGTTCGTGATTCCCTCTAAATGGAGTAGGAACAACAATTAAGTACACATCTCCCTGCTCCGGCTTAGTACTTGCACGTAGATTTCCTGCGGCTACTGCTTTTTGAACGCTCTCTTTTAATCCCGGCTCAATAATATGGATATTCCCGCTATTAATCGTATCTACCACACGCTCGTTAATATCAACCCCAATAACGTTTAAACCCTTCCCGGCAGCAATTGTGGCAGTAGGAAGACCTATATAGCCTAATCCGATGCAAATTATTTTATCCATTTCTAAGTCAGTTTGTAGCAAATATCTTTCAATATTGCACAATTAAATGTGCACTTTTAGTGAAAAATCGCACTTTCAAATGTGCACTTTTGTCTTATTCACTGTTGGTAAGGTACACAAGTGATGGTCAATAACTCATCAATGTCTTTCACAAATTTATCTTTCGCAAAGTACTCCTCAAACATGATTTTCAAAACACTCCCATGGTTCTTTAGCAACAACGTGCCGGAATCAATGATCATAAAATAGTCAAATGTTCCATTGAATGTCATATCCTTCATATTCATATAAGTCGCTTTACGAACATTTATACCATAACCTGATAAAAGACATTTGGTATATGCGTGTTTGTCAATCAAAAAGCGTGTTTCATCCCCAAACGTTTTTTTTGCCATACCACAATATGAGTGCTGAGTCTGTAAGTCATTGAAAAAGGGTGAGTCAGGCAACGCATTTATGATACAGAAATTTCCACCGGCAATCAGTTGTTCTTGTTTCCCCATCTCAGTCATAAGTGCTAACTGTGCATAATGAACCGCTTGGAATTTCAAAAACACGTCTATATTTCCTATAACGCAAAAAGACAATAAAAGGATAAATGCTCGTTTGATATGCTTCAAATAAATAAGAAAATCCAATAATACGAGAGCAAAACCTATCCCTAACAATATTTGATGACGAGAGCAATACACCGGCTCTAACGACACCCTATGACCTACAAGCACATAGGCCAAAATTCCTGCTACAAAAAAGTAGATGCCAACCATAGAATAGACTGGAAGGTGAATGGTTTTATTCCTAAATCGGAAATTGAACAATGGCCTTCTGATTGATGCGCATACTGTTCGTTTACGAAACAAAAGGAATAATAAAAACACGATAACGAAACCCAACAACAACGTAACGGCTGTCTCATAGAACGTGGAATTAGGCAATAATCCAAATAATAAACCTACAAATGCTTTCACTATTCGGATGGGAGATTGTAGTAGCTCTGCCAATGAAAAGGAATTATAGCCTTCTACAGTAGGGTAAGCAAAAATAAGGCTCCACACCCATGACGCTATGGTCAGCAGCACAAAATCAAAATATTTTAATGTTTTTCCCCACATCCGACGGATGTTTTCTTTGAGGGACAATTTTAAATCCAACCTATCTAACGCAATGTGAAATGCTATATAGAGCGGAAGAAATACGTAGGTAGATTGCAAAAAAAGGAAGGACACAGCACTGCTAATCAATGCCCCAAGTCGAAACAAAGGTTGTTTTCTATAGAAGGCTATCGTGAAACAGTAAATCGCTGCAAAACAGAAGAAAATACCAATACTGTATTGAAAACAGCACAAAAATATTCGTCCGGCGTTAATCGGTAACACTGTAAATAGGGCTGTTAACATGAATTGTTCACTCTTCTCCATTTTCAAATAAGGCAATGTGTAATATACAAAAACTGAAACAAAAAAGTAAAGGATAAACGTTAAAACGTGGAAAAGGATTGCCGGAGAAGAACAACTATTTAGCACAAAAGCATAAAAAGGCGTTACATAAAACCTGCCAAGATCTGCCCAAGCCGCATGAAGCGCATCGTCACTCTGATTGTAAAAACCCCAATCATCACAATAGACACCGTTATTAAAGAGCATAAGTCCATAAGATAACAAGTACAAGACGAATAATTTTACGATAGGATAAGAAATGTTTTTCATTTGTTAAAATTTTATAAGTTATTATTCTGTAAATTATTAAAATTCAATTATCCCCCCTTATTGACCTAATACCGGCATGGAGGTCTTTTATTTTCCTCATGACTTTTTTACAACATAGTTAATGCTTTCCCATTCAATAAATTTCCCGCAAAGTTAGCACGAAATTTCTAATTACACACAACCGAATAAAAATATTTGGCTAAATTTATAGGGGAAAATTTATAGGAAATTCTTGCACTTTTCAAAAATAGTATCTACTTTTGCACCCCGAAACAAAAAAAGGAATCATAAATCTATATAAAAAAACACACATTAAAATTACGTTATGAATACACTATTGAAAAAGAATGTACTTAAATCTGCATGTATCGTTTTGGCAATGGTAGCGTGTACCCCTTCAGCAGAACTTACCTTATCGGGACTTAGTAAAAAGAAATTCCAGACAAGCGTGAACGGGGCTTCTACAGACCTTTATGTTTTAAGAAATCAAAAAGGAATGGAAGTCTGCCTCACCAATCTGGGTGCCCGAATTGTATCTATCCTTGTTCCAGATAAGGACGGAGTACAGAAAGATGTTGTCCTAGGCTTCGATAACATCAGTGATTATATTAATATACCGAGTGATTTCGGTGCTGCAATTGGTCGATATGCCAATCGTATCGGGAACGGACAAATTACAATTGACGGCAAAACAATACAGTTGCCCCAAAACAATGGTAACCACACGCTGCATGGCGGTCCAAAAGGCTGGCAATACAGTGTCTTCACAGCAAAATTGCTTAGCGATACAAAAATAGAAATGTCGGTTGTTTCCCCTGATGGTGACGAAAATTTTCCGGGTACTGTGACGGCAAAAGTGACCTATACACTGACCGAAGAAAATGCTATTGAAATTCAATATCAGGCGACTACGGATGCGAAAACCGTCATAAATATGACCAATCACTCCTATTTCAACTTATCTGGCGACCCCTCGACCCCTATTACCGATCACATTCTCTATTTGAATGCGAACAATTTTACGCCTGTGGATAACACCTTTATTCCGACCGGTGAAATCCGCTCTGTAAGTGGTACACCGCTTGATTTTACCACCCCAAAAGCAATCAATATCGGCATCAATGCTGACGATGAGCAAATTAAGAATGGGAAAGGGTACGATCACAATTGGATACTCAACACAGCAGGCGATGCCAGCAAATTGGCCGCCAAAGTGACTTCTCCAAAATCAGGGATTTCCTTAGAAGTTTATACGAGCGAACCTGGTATTCAGATTTATACGGGCAATTTCTTGAATGGCACTGTGGCAGGAAAGAAAAATACGGTGTATCAAGAACGAACAGCTATTTGTTTAGAAACACAACATTTCCCCGATAGCCCTCACCACCCGGAATGGCCGACCGTACTCTTAGAGCCGGGACAAACCTATAAAAGCACTTGTGTGTATAAATTTACTAAATACTTGAAATAGATTGTTTCATAACTAAATGTGGATCATATTATACTACGTTCCAATCAATTGGCTGTAATCCTTGCTGTTGCAGCAATTCATTGGTTTTTGAAAAATGACGGCATCCCAAAAAGGCATTGCCTGCCAATGGTGAAGGGTGCGCCGACTCTAACACAAAATGTTTGTTGGTGTCTATCAAATCTTTCTTTGAACGAGCGTACTTGCCCCATAGCAAAAACACGATGCCGGATTTTTCGTCCGATATTTTTTTGATGACGACATCCGTAAAACGTTGCCAGCCAATTTTTTTATGCGCATTTTCGTCGTCGGGACGAAAAGTCAGTACCGAATTGAGTAAGAGTACGCCTTGCTTCGCCCAGGCTTCCAAGCAACCATGCGAGGGAGTGGCAATGCCTACATCTTCACGCAGTTCCTTGAAAATATTGACCAATGAATGTGGTGCTACAACTCTAATGTTACGAGGTACCGAAAATGAAAGTCCGTGCGCGTGTCCGGCACGTGGATAGGGGTCTTGCCCCAACAATACTACACGCAAGTTGTCCCACGTGGTCTGCGCAAAAGCGTTGAAAATAAGACTACCCGGAGGATAAATGCTACGCCCTGCCGCCTTGTCCGCCTTGATGACATTCGTTATTTGTTCAAAATAGGATTGTTCAAATTCGCATTGCAGCACTGCGCCCCACGATGGTTCAATGTTTACATTCATAATTTACCTTTTATGCATCAGAAATTACAAAAGCAGATGAAATTTCAGGTATTCTAAAACTCGTGCAATGACAAATGAACTACCACTCAAACCTGCTTTTTTGCTTTTTGCTATTTGCTTTTTGCTATCACGGAATTATAATATTCTTCCTTTCCCGTCACCTCTTCCCCCAACCACTCGGGCTTATCAAAGGGAGCATCAACTGTCGGCAACTCAATTTCTGCGAGCACTAATCCCTGATGCGCGCCGTGAAATTCATCCACTTCATACGTGTATTGCCCAACTTTCACCAAATGCCTTACCTTATCTATTATTCCCGCCTCGCAAAGTTCCAGCAAGTCAGTAGCTTCCTCTTTTGTTATTTCTTTTTCAAACTCAAACCGTGAAGTACCGTAGGCATTGGAGATACCTTTAATGGTCAAGAAGCCTTTGTCGTCTGTCAAGCGCACCCGTACCGTCCGTTCCGGTATCGATGACAAATACCCTTGTACAATACGAAAGGACCGTGACACAAATGGTCTAAAGTCCCCCTTGAGCAAAAATTTACGTTCAATTTCCTGCGCCATCTTCAACTTTTCGTTTCTTTCAAGATGACATCGTGTGCCCCGCCTTCGATAATGCTTGTCGAAGATACCATTGTAATTTTGGCTGTTGCTTGCAACTCCGCTATTGTCAGAGCACCACAACTGCACATCGTGGACTTTATTTTTCCCAACGTAATCTCTAAATTATCTTTTAATTTGCCGGCGTATGGCACGTAGCTGTCAACACCTTCTTCAAATTTCAACCCGTCAGCACCGCCCATATTATAGCGTTGCCAGTTACGAGCGCGATTAGAGCCTTCTCCCCAATATTCTTTTACATAGTTGTTGCCGACCACCATTTTCTTGGTGGGACTTTCATCAAAGCGTGCAAAATAGCGTCCCATCATCAGGTAGTTCGCTCCCATCGCTAAGGCTAATGCCATGTGATAATCCTGCACCAAGCCACCATCCGAACAAATGGGTACATAAACGCCTGTTTTGGCAAAATAGTCATCCCGTGCCCTTGCCACATCAATAATTGCCGTTGCCTGACCGCGACCGATGCCTTTTTGCTCGCGCGTGATGCAGATTGAACCGCCCCCGATGCCCACTTTCACAAAGTCTGCACCTGCCTGTGCCAAATACAAAAAGCCCTCTTTATCCACCACATTACCCGCGCCAATCTTTACTTCCTCACCATACGTATCTCGCACAAATCGGATGGTCTCCGCTTGCCACTCCGAAAAACCGTCCGATGAATCTATACACAAAACATCTGCTCCAGCCTCTACTAATGCAGGTATCCGAATATCAAAATCTCTGGTATTCACTCCCGCCCCCACTATCAGGCGCTTCTTGGCATCCAAAAGCTCGTAGGGATTTTCCTTGTGGTCTTCATAATCTTTTCTGAAAACAAAATACTGCAAATGGGCGTCGTCGTCAATGATGGGTAGGGTATTTAACTTTCGTTCCCAGATAATGTCATTTGCTTCGTCCAAACCAATCCCTAACTTACCGGTAATCAACTTCGAGAAAGGGGTCATAAATTCTTTTACCTTTAAATCCATCGCATCCCTGCTCGGTCGGTAGTCACGGGTGGTTACGATGCCCAATAATTTGCCGTTTGATGTGCCGTCATCCGTGATACCGATGGTGGAAAAACCTGTTTTAGCCTTTAAAGTCACCACATCCCGCAAGGTATGTTCAGGGGTTAAATTGGCATCGCTCACCACGAATCCAGCCTTAAATTTTTTCACCTTCTTCACCATCTCGACCTGTGATTCGATGGGCTGTGAACCAAATATAAACGAAATACCTCCGTTACGTGCCAAAGCAATCGCCATCCTGCTATCAGAAACAGATTGCATAATCGCAGAGGCGAACGGGACGTTCAGACACAAAGACGGCTGTTCCTTCTTATGAAACTTTATCAAGGGGGTCTTCAAACTTATCGCATCCGGTGTACAATCCTTTTTGGTTAAACCCGGAATTAACAAGTACTCATTAAATGTTCTCGAAATATCATCTGTGAAATGTGCCATATCGCGTTCCCTCGTTAAAAAATTTTACAAATTTAGATGAAAAGTTCGATATTTCCAAGCACTTGAATGAAAAAACAGGACAACTTTGAGATAAATTCACAAAAAACTTCACGGCTACAATGTGGGCTAAGATTCCGTCACCCATTGTTTAAAGTCTTTCACGTGTTGGCGACTCACAAAAATCTTTTCTGCAACGGGCACGGTTAAGTTTACGGCAAGCCTGCCTTCAAACCAAACCGAACAGTCTTTAATAAATTGACGGTTAATGATGTACTGCCTATTGATGCGAAAAAAGGAATTGGGGTTCAATTGCGCTTCCAATTCATCAAGTGTGTGGTTCACTACATGACTTTTACCGTCTGCAAGCACCGCTTTCACGATTTTATTTTCAGTAAAGATGTACGCAAATTGGCTCGTAGCAATAGGAATGAGCTTATCTTTGTGTGCAATCAAATAGGACGTTTTATAAACGGGCGACTCCCGGCGGATACTCTTTAGAAGGTTATTCAGTAAAGCAGACTGCTCTGTTTCGGTATTTTTACCGCCCATGAGCTTGATTTTATGAAGTGCCCGTTCAAGGTCTTCCTTATTGATAGGTTTTAACAGATAATCAATACTGTTCACACGAAAAGCTTGCAGAGCGTACTCATCGTAAGCAGTCGTGAAGATAATGGGACACTCGATGCTCACCTGTTCAAAAATGCCAAATGCCGAACCGTCCGCCAGATGAATATCCATGAATATAACATTCGGTTGTGGGTTAGTGCTAAGCCATTTTACACTCTGGTCGATGGTTTGAAGGAAAGCTATAATTTCAATGCTGCTATCAACTTCTGCCAGAAGCATTTGAAGACCCTTCGCTGCTCGCTTTTCATCCTCTATAATAATCGCTTTCATCATTTTTATGTTTAAACCCTTGTGTGCCTCACGTTTTTTTCATTATAAGGGGTAGCGTTACGCTAAACACGTCGTCTTGTTTGCTGATGATAATCTCTTTTTGCCATTTTAGGCGGAAGCGTTCCGCTAAATTGGAAAGACCAATTCCCGCCCCTGCTTCCGGCATCTTTTTGAGCCTTATTGGATTAGATACCCTAACCCTTGCCTCTTCTGTGACAATACTGATGTCTAAGGGTTGTTCTTCCGACAGTACATTGTGCTTGATAGCATTTTCTACTAATATCTGTATGCTAAGTGGAAGTATTTCGTAATCCAAATATCGTTCATCTATCTGTATATCAAATGTCAGACTGTCCTCATAACGTAACAGCATCAGCGAGTTATAATCAGATGTGAAGTTTATTTCTTCCCGCAGGGTTGTTACCGCTTTACTTTGCATAACATACCGAAAAACCGAAGATAAGCGTTGCAGATATTCCTTTGCTTTATCGGGTTCTGTGTCAATGAGCGACTGTAGTGTGTTGAGCGAGTTAAATAAGAAATGAGGGTTCGTTTGACTTTTTAAGGCTTCAAAATGGGAGTTCGCATTTTCAGTTTTCAGCCGTTCATTTTCGATGGACATCTGCTGCTTTTTGTTGTCGTAGCAAATGCTTTGAGCTGAAAAAAGTACCCAGGCCGCAAGAAGAAAGTTACGTGGTGGTCTTTCGTTGTTCTGTTCTTCAAAATTATAAAGGGAGTAATGCACCACATCCAATATATAATTGTAAAGGAAAGTAGCCAAAACAGTGACAAACAATGCGATAACCAATTTTGACACATCACTAATGTAAAGGCGATTGTGTCCAAGATTCATTCCCATGACCTTAAAATTCAGTACATAGAGGAGAAATGTAAACAAATAAGTGCTCCCAATGCCGAAAATCAACGCATAAGGGGTGAAATGTATTTTCCCCACTTTAAATAGTTGAGGGGCATAAGCCTCCACCGTATCCCTACTGTACAATATCATAAATGCAAACAGCACATGCACGAGCAGTGTCACATGAAACGCTTGATGAGCTGCGGTCGCAATATTCGGAGAGGAACGAAAACGTCTTGGAGGAGAATACCACATAAATAAAAAATTATGACGACAAATTTAGGCAAAAAATCGGACAAAACCATATTCAAGTAAAATAATTGACCTTTATCTTGAGCATCTTGTAAATTGACGCAGCGTATCGAAGGCAGAGCCGAACTTTTTGTTCGGGTATGCTGAGATAGCAAGGAAAAAGCCGCAAGGCCATCTTATTAAAATCATGGTTCAGACACCGTTTGCGAAAATAGTACCTGAAAAAATAATTAATCGAAAAGATAGACAAAGATATTGTTTGCGAAAAATTGTAACTTTGCAGCCGAAAAAAACAGTATTTATGTATTACCTGTTACTATTTGTTTCTCTTTTTCTTTTTGAGTGTGTTTATTTCAAGCTCGCCGACAAGTTCAATATCATTGACAAACCCAATGAACGGAGCTCCCATACACAAATCACGTTGAGAGGAGGCGGAATTTTATTTTATATTGGTGTGCTACTTTGCTTTCTGACGCTTGATTATACTTATCCGTGGTTTATGTTAGGACTGACGCTACTCAGCGTTATTAGCTTCATAGATGATGTGCGTCCCGTGCCCAATAAGATTCGATTAGGGATACATTTTGTTGCCGTATTTTTTTTATGTTGGCAGTTGGGCATAGTGGAACATGGAAGCTGGTGGCTGGTTACTTTAGCTATCATCGTGTGCACGGGGGTCATAAATGCCTACAATTTTATGGACGGGATTAATGGACTTACAGGGGGATATAGTTTGGTCGTATTGTCTGTCTTGGCGTATGTAAATGAAACGATTGTCTCATTTGTCCGACCGGAATGGCTTGGAGTGACGATATTGGGAGTTATCGTGTTTTGTTTTTTCAATTTTAGGACGAAGGCTAAATGCTTTGCAGGCGATGTAGGGGCTGTGAGTATTGCATTTATTATCATGTACTTTTTAGGGCGACTCATTTTACATACCGGCGACTTCGGTTTCGTCGTACTGTTAGTTGTGTACGGGGTTGATGCCATATTGACCATTATTCATAGAATTATCTTGCACGAAAATCTGGGGAAAGCACACCGCAAGCACTTGTATCAGTTGATGGCCAATGAGTTACAAATTCCACATCTGCTGGTATCTGCTTTTTATATGGCATTACAAGCGGTGATTGCGATTGGCTATCTTTGGGCACGCTCCATTAGCAGTGTATGGGGATGGTGGTATTTTGGTATCATTACCGCGTTGCTATGCGGCGGATATTGCCTGTTTATGAAAAAATACTTTCATTTACATAGTTAATCGCGCATGTCATTCTGAGCGTAGCGAAGAATCTGTTTACACGGTTAATTGCGTATGTCATTCTGAGCGTAGCGAAGAATCTGTTTACATAGTTAATCGCGTATGTCATTCTGAGCGTAGCGAAGAATCTGTTTACATAGTTAATCGCGTATGTCATTCTGAGCGTAGCGAAGAATCTGTTACATAGTTAATTGCGTATGTCATTCTGAGCGTAGCGAAGAATCTGTTATTAGGACAATATCATGCGGGATAGACCAAATTTTTCTCTTCAATCACGTCCAATACCTCTTTCACGTATTTAGCGGCTTCATATTTTGCCATTGGGAGGTTATGTAAGAGGTAGTTACCACAGTCTCTTGCCGCTACTCCCGGCACTTCGCCTTCAAAATCGCGGATGAAAATAAAGGTCTCACGCATCAATTCTACAATGTCTCTGGAACTTAAATCTCCCTGCATCAAGAAGTAATTACCTGTATAGCAGCCCATCGGTCCCCAGAAGACGATTTTGTCTCCCCATATTGGATGATTGCGTAAAAAAGTCGCAGCCAGATGCTCTATGGTGTGCAGCTCTCCGCCACCAAGTCCCGGCTCTCTGTTAGGCTCTTTCATGCGAATATCAAAGGTGGTGACTACTCCGCTGCCGACGTAATCTTTGCGCGACACGTAAATTCCTCTCAAAAGTTTGTCGTGGTTAATGCTAAAACTGGGTATCTTTTTCAATTGCTTCATTTGCTTCATTTGTTTCATCTGTTCCATTTATTTCATCTATTTAATTTGTATTATCTGCGTTATCTGTATTTATCTATGCTTATCTGTGTTTATTTTGTATGTTGTTGAAATTCAATTATTCGCTTGTTTGTTTCTGCCTATGAGCTCTATTAATTCTTTGAATACACGGAACGATTTCTCCGGTGCTTTTTGCCAGAAGTCTTTATATTCTTGTAAATGCTCTGCTCCACCCGGGATGTCACTAATAATGCGCATACTTAGAAAAGGTGTTTGGTATAAATAGCAGGTTTGCGCTATAGAGCAAGATTCCATGTCCACCGCTAAGCCTTTCGGGAAATTTTGTTTAATGAATTGTAATTCGGGCGCTGCGGTAATAAATTTATCCCCGCTACATATCAGTCCAACTTTCAGTCCGCTCTCTTTTATGTTGCGTGCTGCTGCCAGCAAGTGCGGGTCGGAAGGGTAATACAAGGGAAGTCCCTGTATCTGTCCATATTCGTTTCCTTCTCCGCACCATACATCGTGGTAAACCATGCACTCTCCAACGACAATATCCATTACCGCAAGGGAACTGTCTATTCCGCCGGCAACTCCGGTATTGATGATGCAATCGGGGTGGTAGCAGTTTATCATTTCCATGGCACCGATTGTAGAGCAGACTTTTCCCATGCCACTTTTCATCAAGATGAGGTCAATCCCCGCGATTTTTCCTTCTATAAAGGTGATACTATTGATGTTCTTTTCAATGCTCTGTTCGAATTGTGACACAATCAGGTCAAATTCAACGCTCATGGCTACGATTATTCCTATTTTCATCTTTATATTCTATTATGTTAATTCGCTATTCATTCATCGTACCCTTTTCTTGCAATATATTACGTAGTAGTCGTAAATATATCACACAGATATTGTTTGACGTGGTTTGGTCCGTCCAGTCAATTACCATCACATCATCCATTGCGCAAAATTAGCACAAAATTTCCACACAAACGAATAAAAGTTTTGGTTAATTATTTTTCACTGTCCTTACGTCCTTGTGTAGTTAGCTAATAGCTCCAATAAATGTACATTCTCCTTTGGTGTCCCCACGGTAATACGCAATCCCCCTTCAATGAGTGGTGGTAGGTGGCGTATTCTCACCACGATGTCGTGAGCCACCAAATAGTCATACACTTCTTTATACTGAGGCGTACACAGCAACAAAAAGTTCGCTTCCGACGGATATACCTTTGTGAAAAGTGTCATCTTACCAAACGCCTCATAGAGTGTCTTTCGTTCACTTACAATCTCCGCCACCCGCTCATAGAAAGCCGTCGTGTCCTCCAATGCGTTTAAAGCCGTACGCTGTGTCAAGCCACCTATATTATAAGGTGGCTTCACTCTATTCAAATAATTCACTAATATCGGGTTGCCCATACAAATACCTATCCGCAAGCCCGCCAATCCCCAAGCCTTTGATAGCGTTTGCAGCACCACCACACGCGGAAACTCCTGCAATAAGGAAACAGCCGACTCTCCACCCTGCACAAAATCCATATACGCCTCATCCACAATCACCAAACCCTCAAAGCGGTCTGCCACTTCCCGAATCTTCTCCAAAGGCCACCGATTCCCTGTCGGATTATTGGGCGTACAAAAGAAAATGGCGCGCGTACGAGCATCTACCGCATGAAAGAGCTGCTCCCATGGTGGCATAAAGTCCGTCCCCAACTTGAGACTCCGCACTTCCACTGCGTTGATATGTCCGCTCACCTCGTACATCGAGTAGGAAGGCGAAAACACAATGATATTGTCTCGGTTAGGCTCACAAGTCGTGCGTATCAGCATATCAATCAGTTCATCACTCCCATTGCCCAGCACCATTTGCTCCGTCTTCACTCCCTTTAGCCGTGCCAAAGATTGCTTCAACTCCTGCTGATAGGGATCCGGATAGCGGTTGTATCCCGTGTCGTATGGATTTTCGTTCGCATCCAACAAGGTAACATCTTGCCCACTGAACTCTTCCCGTGCACACGAATAAGGCTTCAAAGAAAGAATGTTCCGGCGGATGATTTGTTCTATTTGCAAAGTCGTTGTTTCCTGTGTTTCCTTTGTTCCCATGGTAGTCATTCTAATTCATTTCCATTCGCTTCCATTCGCTTTCGTACCGCATTGCGATGGGCAATTAACCCTTCTCGTTCTGCCATTACCTCAATCGCAGGACCTAAATAAGCCAAGCCTTGCTGTGTAATCTCTTGAAAACTGATACGCTTCATAAACGCCTCCACTCCTACTCCACTGTAAACACGCGCATAGCCATTCGTCGGCAAGGTGTGATTGGTACCGGAAGCATAATCTCCGGCACTCTCCGGCGAGTAGTTGCCCAAGAATACAGAGCCAGCATGTCGAATGTCGGGTATCCACGAGGCGTAGTCCTTCACGCTCAGGAGCAAATGTTCCGGTGCATAGCTATTAATGATATCAAGACATTCCTGCTTGTTGTGCAACACGACGCAGATGGAAGCTGCCAATGCCTTTTCTGCCACCGCTTTTCGTGGTAATTCGAGCAGTTGCCGTTCCAACTCCACTTCCACCTCTTGGGGCAGCGTTTCTACACAAGTGACGAGGATGACCTGACTATCTTGCCCGTGTTCGGCCTGCGATAAGAGGTCGGAAGCCACAAATGCGGGTGATGCCGACTCGTCCGCCACCACCATAATTTCCGACGGACCGGCAGGCATATCAATAGGTACGCCGCATCCAAGTGCTTGTTGCTTGGCAGCTGTCACGAAGCGATTTCCCGGTCCAAACAGTTTATCCACTTTGCAGATTGTCTCTGTCCCCACAGTCATAGCGGCAATTGCCTGTACACCGCCCACCTTATATACTTGTGAGACACCACAAAGCCTGGCGCACCACAATATCGCAGGATTAACCTTCCCATCCGGCCCCGGTGGTGTACAAAGCACCACCTCACGACATCCCGCCAATTGAGCCGGAATGGCTAACATCAGCACGGTCGAAAACAGTGGTGCACTACCTCCCGGAATATACAGTCCCACCCTATCCAAGCCCCGTGCCTCTTGCCAACAGCGAAAACCGTTCTCGTTCACATATTCACATTTACGGGGTATTTGCAAGCGATGAAAAGCCTCAATATTGTGTTTAGACAAGAGTATAGCCTCACGCAAAGCAGGCTCAACAATAGTTGCAGCCTGTTCAAACTCTGCCTCTGTGACCTCGAAACGTTCCAAGTCCACCTTATCAAACTCCGCAGTATATTGTCGTAAAGCCTCATCACCTCTTCTTTCCACTTCCGCGAAAATAGTCGAGCAAAGTTGTTGCAACCCGCAGTCACTATCATTCTGAGGTCGCCTCAAAAGCTCTGCCCACGCAGAACAAACAGGATAATATGCCGTTCTTAATCTATTCATTTTACTATCATGCCACTCATTTCTGTGGCAAAAGTAATATTTACCATTTGAAAACGAAAATATAGGCAACGAATTTCTACATTCGCTTACTACCAACTTGAATTTATTATTGCACTTCTCTGACGTGCAAAATATGCCCCATCTTTTTATACTTTGTATAGAGGTAGTATTCATTCTTTTCGTTGCACGTCATCTCAATTGCCTCACGACCGACTACTTCTAACCCATATCCGGTCAATCCACTTATTTTCAGTGGATTGTTGGTCATTAATATCATCTTTTGAATGCCCAAACTCGCTAAGATCTCTGCACCAATACCGTAATCACGCAAGTCAGCCTTAAAGCCCAATGCCAAATTTGCCTCCACCGTATCCATGCCTTCATCTTGTAAATGATAGGTCTTCAGCTTGTTAATCAGTCCAATGCCTCTCCCTTCTTGTCGCAGGTACAGCAACACGCCACGTCCTGCCTGTTCAATGCGCCGCAGAGCATCCGCCAACTGGTCACCGCAATCACAACGCAGTGAGCCAAACGCATCCCCCGTCAGACATTCCGAGTGCACACGACAGAGTACCGGTTCCCCATCCGCTACATTCCCCTTCACCAGGGCAACATGATGCTCGCCGGTAATCTTGTTCACAAATCCAATAGCCTGAAACACACCGTATTTCGTCGGTAACTCTGTGGCTGTAATGCGTTCCACCAACATTTCCGTCTTTCGCCGGTACGCAATCAAATCCGCGATGGTAATAACGGACAACTTGTGTCGGGCGGCAAAGGCGAGCAATTCCGTCGTGCGCATCATTTCGCCGTCCTCACGCATAATCTCGCAGCACAAGCCACACTCCTTCAAGCCCGCAATACGCACTATATCCACCGTTGCCTCCGTATGACCGGCACGGAGTAAAACCCCTCCATCACGCGCTTCCAAAGGAAACGTGTGACCGGGACGACGAAAATCCGATGCTTTCGCCCCGTCCTCTACGCATTTCATTGCTGTCACCGACCGTTCCTGTGCCGAAATGCCGGTCGTAGTAGATATATGGTCTATTGAAACGGTGAACGCTGTCGAATGGGTGTCTGTATTGTGATTTACCATTTGGTCTAAGCCCAATTTTTCGGTCAGACTGCGTGACATCGGCATACATATCAAGCCTTTCCCGTACGTGGCCATAAAATTCACATTGACCTGAGTAGCAAATTCCGCCGCACACACCAAATCCCCCTCGTTTTCTCTATCAGGATCGTCAATGACCACAATAATCTTACCGGCTTTCAAATCTGCTACCGCCTCTTCAATTGTATTAAACTTTCTTTCTTCTACCATGTTTCAATTTTGCACTCAATTTAGCATTAGGGTCGTACTGACAAAGGTCGTCCCCGCGATATGTCTTTTGTTGTGGTGGTATTTGTTTACTAAAGTTTCCCACCCTATATATAAAGGTGTCGAAATAGGACACATTAGGGACGCAAAGGTAAGACAAATATTGTAGTGACACAAACTTTAAATGGCAAATTAAGGGAAGCAAAGTGGCATTGGCAAATTAGTCGAGAAAGCCGCCAAAAGAAACATCAAGTTTCAAAGTCATCGCCCGGAAAATAGGAAGGAGTCACCTGAAAAAATATTTAGTCATTCTTTATTAGTTTTTCTCATTTTTTATTTACCTTTGCGACCGCATTTTTATACATGCTAAATATAGATATAAATAGGCGTAAAGTAGTAAGAAACACATTTTTGTAGAGTTTATCATGGCAAAACAACAAGAAGACAAATTTGGAGATATTGAAGTCGTCCTCACGCGCAGTGAACAGTTTATAGAGAATAATCAGAAGAAGTTACTCAATGGTCTTATCGTTGTGTTGATAATCGTGGCGGCAATATTCGGATATAAAAAATATATTCTCGAACCGCGTGGAGAAGAGGCTGCCAGCCAACTATTCGGGGCTCAGAATTATTTTGAAAAGGATTCTCTTCATTTAGCTTTGAACGGTGACGGGAATATTTCAGGTTTCATAGACATTGCCGACAAGTATAGTTCTACGGCTGTCGGTAATCTGGCAAATTACTATGCCGGAATTTGCTATTTGTATATTGGCGAGTATGAAAATGCCATCACATACTTAGAAAAGTTTTCGTCGGATGATTTTTTAGTGGTTAATTTAGCGAAATCCAATATCGGTGATGCTTATATGCAACTCGAAAACTATGCAAAAGCGGCTGAATATTACAAAAAAGCGGCTTCCAGCAACAAGAATGACTTTTCAACACCTCTATTTTTAATGAAAGGCGCATTAGCATCTGAGAAAAGCGATAATTATCAGGCTGCTTTGGAGTTATATGAGAAAATTAAACGCGATTTTCCTAATTCCTCCGAGGCTAGAGATGTTGAAAAATATATCATGAGAGCTGAAATAATCCTAAAAAAATAAGGATTTTAACTTTAACTCCCATATTGATGATGTGCTGAACTTCATGTTTGCACTACATTCCCATTGCTTTTGTACCTCATACTGCTATCTTTTTTATGTGTTGTTTGAACTCCACAAAGACACACATAATTATTTAAAATACAATGAATTAAGTTTTAGAAGTTCTTGTCTTGAACCGTGATTTTGTCAAGATGAACATATCCATACTCACTTGCTCAATTTGTCTGCGACATCCCTGATGTAGTTCTAAGTGGTTAACAAATTCCGCAACCGTTTCTTTATCTTTACCCTTTTGAATATCAATTACCTTTTTACGTTCCATATCTACAAAAAGCGTAATGTACTGATGACCTTTTTTACTTGACGTTTCATCGATACCTATCTCACATACAGAAGATAATCATACCGTAACGTACCACATTGTAGAGACGGGGCATGCCCCGTCTCTACCTATTAGGGCAGACACGCAGGTCTGCCCTTACTGGAACTTTTTTTCACCCACGCGCTTGTAAATATTGTAATTTTCATCTACTTTTGCGGGGTAAAACAAACGTAAGATGACGACAACAATAAAATTAGCATACGATGCACGAAACCACATTGCAAACAGTTAAATCTCTTATAGAGTTTATTAACAATAGTCCTACGAACTATCATGCTGTACAAAACCTCAAAAAACAGTTGGTGGATTATGGATTTAAGCAACTTTTTTCCGGTGATGCCTGGACATTGGAAAGAGGAGGCAAGTATTTTATTACCAAAAACCACTCATCCCTGTTTGCATTCATTCCTGGTAAAGAGGACATTGCAGCGAGCGGTTTCAAGTTCGTTTGTGCCCATAGCGATTCACCGACCTTCCGCATAAAGCCGAATGCAGAGATGCTCGTTGAAGGCAAGTACGTGAAGTTGAATACAGAAGTATATGGTGGTCCGATTTTGTACACATGGTTCGACCGTCCTTTGTCATTGGCGGGGCGGGTGCTTCTGAAAAGTAAAAATGTGTTGAAGCCGTACATTCACTTTGTGAATTTTGACCGCCCATATTTGCTCATTCCTCACTTGGCAATCCACTTTAACAGGGCTGTCAATGAGGGCAATCCGTTGAGTAAGCAAAAAGATATGCTTCCTATCATCGGTATGATTAACGATTCCTTAGAAAAAGACAACTATCTGTTGAAATTGCTCTCTACAGAAATGGAGGCGAAAGGGATGGATGTACGCATAGAGGATATTTTGGATTTTGACTTGACGCTTTATCCCTATCAGAAGGGCTGTTTGGTGGGTGCAGACGAGGAATTTATTTCTTCGCCCCGTTTGGATGATTTGGCGATGGTACATGCTGGTGCGATGGCCTTGCTTAATTCGGTGGAATGTGCCCAGACGAAGGTTTTGGCTATCTTTGACAACGAGGAAGTGGGGAGTGGCACGAAGCAGGGGGCTGCATCGCCCATTTTGCGTACCCTGGTGGAGCGTATCGTAACTAATTTCGGTGGCAGTCAGGAAGATTTGTTCCGTTCTATACACAATTCCTTCCTCATTTCAGCGGATATGGCGCATGCCCTGCATCCGAACTATCCGGAGAAGTATGACCCAACGAACCACCCGCATCTGAATGGTGGTCCGGTGGTCAAAGTGAATGCCAACCAAAAATATATTACTGATGGCGATTCGGCAGCCGTGTTTGAAACGATTTGTAAATTGGCAAAAGTGCCCTGCCAGCACTTTGTGAACCATTCAGATGTGATTGGTGGCTCTACACTCGGCAATATCCTTTTGACACAAATGGAATTGCGCGGTGTGGACGTCGGCAATCCGATGTGGGGAATGCACTCTGCCTGCGAAACCGCCGGTAGCTTAGACC
Source organism: Bacteroidia bacterium (assembly GCA_025999735.1). Classification (GTDB taxonomy): domain Bacteria; phylum Bacteroidota; class Bacteroidia; order Bacteroidales; family Marinifilaceae; genus JAISHE01. The sequence goes on from BNXR01000008.1 coordinate 25,429, forward strand.
ATGACTATATGATTGATGCCTTGACAATGTTTTATAATGTATGAAAATTATTACCTATAATGTAAACGGTTTACGTAGTGCCCTTTCAAAGGGTTTTAGTGATTGGTTGGCTACCGCGCAACCGGATATTGTCTGCTTGCAGGAATTAAAAGCCCAGCCCGACCAGATTCCGGTTTTGGAATTTGAAGCCTTAGGCTACCATACCTACCTCTTTTCAGCCAAGAAAAAAGGATATAGTGGGGTGGGAATTTTGACAAAACTCAAACCCGACAAGGTGGTATATGGAATGGATATTCCCAAGTACGACGATGAAGGACGTTTCATTCGGGCGGACTATGGGGATGTTTCCGTTGTCAGTGTTTACCATCCATCCGGTACTTCCGGTGATGAACGACAGGCTTTTAAAATGGGGTGGCTGAGCGACTTCCAAGAGTATGTGACAGAACTGCTTAAAACGCGCCCCAAGCTGTTGCTCTGTGGGGATTACAATATTTGCCACCGTCCCATTGACATCCATGACCCCAAAGGAAACGCTACCCATAGTGGTTTCCTACCCGAAGAACGGGACTGGGTAAGTGGCTTTCTGAACACCGGTTTTGTAGATACTTTCCGCTATTTTCATCCCGACGAGCCACACCAATACACATGGTGGAGTTTTCGCGCCAATGCTCGTGCCAACAACAAAGGGTGGCGCATTGACTACTGTATGGCGAGTCCGGAGATGGTACCGCTACTGAAATCTGCTGCCATTCTGCCGGAAGTGAAGCATGCCGACCATTGTCCGGCGGTGCTGGAGCTTCATTATTTTACAAGTCCTATGTCGACCAATTGAAGTTTGGACTCCAAGTTTTGCCCGCCATACTCTATACATGCGGCAAAGTTCGTCACTTTTTGTCATTGGATTTTGTTAGCGAGACAGAAAAAATATCACCGTCCGTGCAAATACTCGTATTCGGGAAAATGGCGACCGCTTCCGGTAGCAGGCAGGATGGATCGGGGTATCTCGTTGAAAAATGTCCTAAAATCAAGCTCTTAACTCCTGCTTTTTTGGCTAATAAAGCTGCCTGTTCCGCCGTACTATGACACGTTTCCTGTGCTAAGTTTTCATATTCTTTTCCGTACGTCGCTTCGTGATAGAGCAAATCTACATTTTCTACAAATGCGGCAAATTTTTCCCTATACAACGTATCGGTCATGTATGCGTACGAACGGGGCGGAGGGGCATCCATCGTCAAACGACTGTTAGCAACGAGTTGCCCTTCGTCAGTAACAAAATCTTCCCCCTTTTTCAAATATTGCAGGAAAGAAACCGGTACATTCCACGCATCCGTCATTTCCTTGTTTATTGCCCTAAAACGCTCTTTTTCTCTGAACAGAAAACCACAAACCGGTGCATCATGACGGTGGAGTAGAGGAAATGACTCTACTGTAAGGGCATGGTCTTCATAGAGTAATTCCGGCTGACACGAGAGAGAATGAAAAATCAACGAAAATGTCAGATGGGTATTTAGAACTTTCAGCTGATATTCAAGGATGTCTTGCAAGCGTTTATCTGCATACACATGTATTTCCCCTTTCCGGTTTTGCATCGATAAGGAGGACAAAAGACCTATTAATCCAAAGAAATGGTCTCCGTGGAGATGGGAAATAAAGATATGATTTATCTTGCTGTAAGGAATCCGGAATTTCCGCAATTGGTGTTGGGTGGCTTCACCGCAGTCAATAAGAAAGTACCGCCCAAGTACATTCAATACTTGAGCGGCACAGTTTCTAACAGATGTGGGAATGGCTGCACCACACCCCAATATGGTCAATTCAAATTTCACCAGTTCTTTTTAGTTTTCACATCTGTTATTTAGTCTATTTATCAGCTTCGGTTTCGGTTTCCGCAGGTACTTCTGCCTTTGCTTTCGGCTTTCTCGTCGTTTTGGGTTTAGCCTCCGTCACAACCTCTTCACTTTCCTCCGCTTTTGCTTTTGCTTTCGCCTTCGGTTTTGACTCCGCTTTCGCCTTCGGTTTTGACTCCGCTTTCGCCTTCGGCTTTGATTCCGCTTCCGCTTTAGGCTTCGATTTCGTCTTTTTTACTTCTGGGGCTTCTGTTTCAGCCTTTTCAGCTTCTTTTTCGGCTTGAGTCTGAGTCGCAATAGCAGCTTCCCCTTCAACTTGGGCTTCTTTTTCGGCTTGAGTCTCAATAGCAGCTTCCCCTTCAACTTGGGCAACTTTGGCTTTAGGTTTCTTTCCGTCTTTTTTCGGTTTGTCGGCTTCTTCCTGTGTCATTGTTTCTTTTAAAGCCGCTAAATCGGTCACATCACCCAAAGTAGTTTTTTCCACCTTATCTACTACGACTTGCAACTCTTTCTGACTTGCATTTGCCTCTGCCTCTTTTTTGCTCCTCTCTTCGGCTCTCTGCACGTCTTCAAACACTCTGGAATGTGAAAGGATGATTCGTTTGGCAGCTTTATTGAACTCAATCACTTTAAATTCAAGTTTCTCATCCGCTTTAGCCTGAACACCGTCCTCTTTTACTAAATGACGAGGCGTTGCAAAACCCTCTACACCATAAGGTAATGCAATGACAGCACCCTTATCGAATAATTCCGTAATGGTTCCTTCGTGTATGGAATCTACCGTAAAGAGTGTCTCGAAAATATCCCATGGGTTTTCTTCCAATTGTTTGTGACCCAAACTCAAGCGACGGCTATCTCGGTCTGTTTCAAGTACTACCACATCAATCATGGCACCTATCTGTGTAAATTCTGCTGGATGTTTCACTTTCTTCGTCCATGAAAGGTCAGAAATATGAATCAACCCGTCCACACCCTCTTCGATTTCAACAAATACACCGAAGTTCGTGAAGTTGCGAACTATTGCTTTATGGGCACTTCCTACATTGTATTTTGCATCAATGGTTTGCCATGGGTCTTCTTTCAATTGTTTGATACCCAGAGACATCTTCCTTTCGTCCCTGTCTAAGGTTAGTATGATGGCTTCAACCTCGTCTCCAACGCGCATAAAGTCTTGAGCCGAACGAAGATGCTGCGACCACGACATTTCGGAAACGTGAATCAGACCTTCGATACCCGTATCAATTTCAACAAACGCCCCGTACTCAGCCATTACCACCACTTTCCCATTCACTTTGTCACCAACACTGAGGTTTGGATCTAAACCATCCCATGGATGAGGGGTCAATTGCTTCAAACCTAAAGCTATACGCTTCTTTTCATCATCGAAATCAAGGATGACAACATTCAACTTTTGGTCTAATTGAACGATTTCATTCGGATGGTTGACACGACCCCAAGACAAGTCGGTAATATGCACCAAACCGTCAACCCCTCCAAGGTCAATAAAGACACCATAAGTGGTGATATTTTTAACTATCCCTTCGAGCACCTGACCTTTCTCCAACTTGGAAATGATTTCTTTCTTCTGTTGCTCTAATTCAGCTTCAATCAGAGCTTTATGAGATACGACAACGTTCCTAAATTCATTGTTGATTTTGACAACTTTGAACTCCATCGTTTTGTTGACATAAATATCATAGTCACGGATAGGTTTCACATCAATTTGCGAACCGGGCAGGAAGGCTTCAATACCGAATACATCCACAATCATTCCGCCTTTCGTGCGACATTTAACAAACCCTTTAATAATTTCATTGCTTTCGAGGGCTTCGTTTACGCGGCTCCAGCTTTGGAGTGCCCGTGCTTGCTTGTGGGACAATGATAGCTGACCTTTTTTGTCTTCCTGAGTTTCCACATAAACTTCCACTTTATCGCCAACTTTCAAGTCAGGATTATATCTGAATTCATTGAGTGAAATGATGCCATCGGATTTGAAACCGATATTCACGACAACTTCCCTTTTGTTCATCGCAATAACTGTACCTTCAATCACCTCTTTTTCAACCACTTTGGAAAGTGTTTCAGTATATTTACCCCTGAGTGATTCTTTTTCTTCGGCAGGAATTACCTCATCATTTGCATAAGCGTTCCAATCGAAATTAGCTTCCGGTTCTTTGGTATCAGTACCGGGTCCTCTTTCTTTTTTAGACTTCGATGCGCCTTCCACTGCCACCGTTTCCACTGTTCCTACCGTTTCTACCTCTTGTAGATCTTTTACTTCTTCTGTCATAGTAATTGTTTTTTTTAATGGGTTAGACAATATGTTAATTCTTATGTTGATTCTTCAAATGAAGAAACTGCGTGCAAAAGTAACTCAAACTTTCGAGATTTCCAAGCTGACAAAATGAAAAAACAGTTTTTTAGGGGAAAGGTACGCCTTTTCTTGGATGATGCAAAATAATCGAAACCTTGATGGTAATGGCAATGGCAATGTAAAATTAGCATAGGCAGATTTGTTGTTTTTACCCAAAAAAGAGATACGCAACAAAAATGGCCGCCAAGATACCTGTCAAGTCTGCTAATAGTCCGTAAGTCAGTGCGTAACGGATTTTTTTAATGCCGACAGAACCAAAATATACCGCTATAATGTAAAAGGTCGTGTCCGTAGCACCTTGAAAAACACAGGATAAACGTCCTGCAAAGGAATCAGCACCGAAAGTATTCATCGCATCCACCATCATCCCACGCGCACCACTACCGCTCAGCGGCTTCATCAAGGCCGTGGGCAAAGCATCTACAAAATCCGTATTCAGCCCCACACACAGAAATGTGGCTTTTAGTCCCTCCATCAGCATGTCCATGGCACCACAAGCACGGAAAACAGCTACTCCCACCAATATCGCTATTAAATAAGGAATAATCTTTATTGCAATGCCAAATCCACCCTTTGCCCCGTCAATAAAGGCTTCATATACATTCACCCGCTTCACCCACGCCATCACAATAAAAGATACTATAATAATAAAGATGATGAGACTGCTAACTACATTCGATACCACCGTTAGCATCTCTTTATCAAGAGTAGAGAAATACCACATCGTTCCAAAAACGACAAGGGTGATACTTGCTAAGTACATGACAATCACTTTGTTAAGAAGGTTTATTTTCTGCTTCAAAGCTACGGCGAGCAGACCTACCATCGTAGAGAAATACGTCGCAAATAAGATTGGCAAGAATATGTCCGAAGGGTTCGCCGCACCTGCTTGTGCCCGATATACCATGATAGTCACAGGAATGAGCGTCAAGCCGGACGTATTGAGTACCAAAAACATGATTTGTGCATTCGAGGCAGTATCTTTTTTGGTATTAGTCATTTGCATCTCCTGCATAGCTTTCAAGCCAACAGGGGTCGCCGCATTGTCCAAACCCAACATATTGGCGGCAATATTCATCGTAATGTAACCGTAAGCGGGACTGTCTTTGGGTAAATCGGGGAATAACTTCCTGAAAAAAGGGCGTATCACGTAGGACAATGCCCCTATTGCCCCTCCCCGCTCGCCAATTTTCATCACGCCCATCCACAAGGTCAATACCCCCGTCAGTCCTAAGGAAATCTCAAAGCCATTCCGCGAAGAATCAAATGTAGCCTGCAACATTCTAGTAAAAACCTCCGTATCACCCTCAAAAATCAACTTATAGAGGGCAACCACAAAGGCGATTACAAAAAAGAAAATCCAAATATAATTTAGGACCATTTTCTAAAATTTTATCATACCTAAATCATTTACGCAACGCATCAAAATCATTTCTGCTGGCGCATTGTAGAGACGCAAGATTTTGCGTCTCTACGACCCGTGTCACGTGATATTTCCCTTTCGTCTATCAGCATATCCCCGAATGTTTCGATGTTGTGGGCAACGACATCCGGCTCTATGCCTGTTGTGACAATATCTTCGAGGGTCGCTTCACCTGTCAATACGAGCACTCCTAAGGTTTTGGCATTTTGCGCCATGCGAATATCCGTATAGAGGCGGTCGCCAACCATGGCCACTTCGGATGGGTGGAGGTGGTAGCGTTCGAGGATACCGTCCAACATTCGCGGGTCGGGTTTGCCGATGACCACATCTGGTTTGCGTCCCGTTGCCTGCTCAATAGAGGCACAGATGGAGCCGCAATCTACCAAAACGGTCGGTTGGTCTGTGGGACATACCTTGTCGGGGTTGGTGGCAATATAGGGCAAGCCCTGCTGTACCCACCAACTGGCACGACATAAACGAGAATATACCAATGATGTATCGAAGCCAACGACCACCATGTCCGGTCTGTCTTCCGCGCTATCCGCTACCGACACAAAACCTGCTGCTTCAAACTCCATGACCATACTGGGTGTTCCCAACAAAAACAAACGCTTCACTTCGGGATGATTGTTTTTAATGTAAGCAATAGTAGCTTGTGCCGAGGTGTACATCTCTTCCTTGGTGGCCGAAATGCCCATTTCACGTAAGCGTTTCAGGTAATCTTCCGTACTCTTGGATGGGTTGTTCGTCAGAAAAGAGTAGTTTATTCCCGCCTGCCTCAGCCTATTCAAAAAAGGGATGGTAAAGGGAAACAGTGTGCTCCCCTTGTATATCGTGCCGTCCATGTCCAAGGCGACATGCTTAATTTTTTGGATTTTTTCTCGCAATTCCAAGTCCACCTTATGCGTTATATTCTTCATCGGATTGATTTTCTCCATTTTCATTATATCCATCAGCTTTTGCGTTCCACATCAACATAAAAACTCCCATACCCACTACGGCAAGCACAATAATGGAGACATAGGCAAAATTCCAACCGTAGTGCTGTGCAATATAGCCAAAACCGACACCGGATACGGCGGTGCTGGCATATCCGAACAATCCCGTCAGACCGTTAGCAGTGGCTGCCGCTTTTTTGGTAGCTTGATTAGCGGCGGCTATACCGACTAATGCCTGCGGACCGTAAATGCAAAATCCTGTGGCGCAGAGAGTAGTAAACAGCAACCAAAGCGGTGCACCGGCAGGTAATTGCCAAAAGATACTGATAAAGATGGCTGCACCTAACATACAGAATACACAGGTGCGGTGCGCGCGTCCCTTCAAAAACTTATCGGTAGACCACCCTGCCACTAACATTCCGACGATACCGGCAATTTCAAACAAAGCCACTAACCAACCGGCATTCCCCATGCTTACGCCTTTAGACTGACTCAGCAACGTTGGTCCCCAGTCAAGCACCGAAAAGCGCACTACGTAAACAAAGAAATTTGCCAAGCCGAGTATCCAAATCAGAGGATTGGCAAATACCTTTTCACGCAAAAAAGCCTTGGCTTGTTTAGCTTGAGCAGATTTCGCTGTCTTCATTTGGGTCTTCATTTGGGTTTTCTTTTGGGTCTCCACTTCGGTGCCCGCTAATTCGGGAAGTCCCACGGTAGAAGGAGTATCGCGCAAGAAAATGAACAAAAATACAGCTCCGGTAAAAGCGATGCCTGACGGAATCCAGAAACACCAACGCCAAGCACCGGTATGCGCATCGCCTATGCCCATATTACCCATGATATAACCGCAGAGTATCACCACTAAGCCTGCACCTATGGAATGAGACGTGTTCCAAACAGACATTTTGGTAGCCAATTCGCGTGGCGGTATCCAATGGGTTAGCAAGCGGGCACAGGGCGGGAAACCGCTGCCTTGCATCAATCCGTTGAGCACCCATACGATGCCCATAAACAATATCAGCGTGTTGGTAAATTGCGAACCGGAGTGCTCGCCCGTGAGCCATGAGGCAATGTCTTCCCCAAAACCGAAAGCAAAATTGGAAATGGCACATAAAGCAAGTCCCGTAGCCATATAAAAGCGGGCGTTTAGCCTATCAGCAAAAATGCCGTTCACAAAACGTGACACGCCGTACAGCAAGCCATTCAGTGTCAAAAATAGTCCGAGACCGGTTTTAGATATACCCAAATCGGCTTCCATACCGGGCATTGCCATGCTGAAATTCTTGCGCACAAAATAAAACAACGCATAACCGAGCATCGTCATGATGATGGTGCGCGTTTGCCAATATTTAAAACTTTTCATCACTCTATTTTTCCTTTTGATGCGCAAAACTACATGAAAATCCCAAGATTTCCAAGCACGCAAAATCAAAAACTACCCGACCTTGCGCAATCAATGCAACACTTCTTAGCAGTCGCGTCTCTACGATTCGACAGATTTTGTATTCCTTTTTACCACAAAGATGCTCAATTCGTACAGAGCGTACATGGGGACTGCCACTAACAACAACGTGATGACATCTGCCGTTGGTGTGATGAATGCTGCGGCGATGAGAATGACAATAGTAGCGTGTCGTCTGAATTTTTTTAGCGTATCGCTACCCAACATACCGATTTTCGCAAGGAAATAAGCCAATATTGGCATCTCAAACACCGCCCCCATCAGAATGGAAAGGATGGTGAAAGTGGAAATATAAGATGATAGGTTAATGGTATTCTTCACAAACTCATTCACCTGATACGTGCCCAGAAAGCGAAATGATAGGGGGAAAATAACAAAATAACTGAGCAAAATTCCTACAAAAAATAACAAGAAAGCGAAGAAAAGCAAGCGATTGGAGTACTTTCGTTCGTGTGCATAAAGAGCTGGCTTGATGAATCCAAAAAGTAAAAAAATAATATAAGGAGACGCCAATAACAAACCTGCATAGAGCGAAACGCTCATGTGGGTAAAAAATTGCGCTGCCAACTCCGTGTTGATAAGCTCCACTTCAAACTCACCGGGACAAATCGCCGGCATATTCAACATCTCACCTAAATGGCAAAAAAACCGATAAGTCGCAAAATCGGAATGTGAAGGTGCAAAGACGACTTCAAAAAGCAAGTCTTTGTTCAAAAAAGCCACCACAGCAATTGCAAATACAGCAATTGCCGTGCGAAAAAGTACCTTTCTAAGTTCATCAAGATGATCCCAGAAAGTCATGCTTTTTTCTTCTGTATCGGCCATAAACTACTTTATTATGGTGTCGAGATCAGTGCCCAAATCTTCCTCGGCACCCTTCACACCATCCTTAAAGCTTTTTATGCCTTTTCCAATTCCCTTCATCAATTCGGGGATTTTTTTACCACCAAAAAGCAATAATACTATCAAGGCAATGAAGATAATCTCTTGACCACCCAAACCAAACATCAATGTGTTCATAATTCTTCTTTTTTTATTTTATACTCTATTTTTGTTACACTTCTTTTATCACACCTTTTTGTCATATTCATTCATCTTTCAATTTCCCTTTAAAGGAAATCGGAAGTGCACTGCAAGACATCAATATTGTCAAACTATCCTTAACCATCGTGCCTTGTAAGTTCGTGATGATATACTCAGGATGCTCGGTCATGGATGGCCCAGCCGTAGGCACAATACTGTCGCCAGTCAAATACCAGCCCAGCGTTACACTGTCTTGCTCAGCAAGAATAGGGGAAATATTCATATCAAGAGTCACCGGCATCTTGGGAGAAAATTTTACTCCATACATCGTAATATCCACAAGACAAACACCTATACCACCCAAATCAGAGACTTTGAGCGACACACTGTCCTGCTCATAGGAAGTATTACCATTTTGTTCTACCGTCAAACGTCCTAAGTAAGTTCCGGTCTCAATCGGATCACCTGTTTGGGGTTTCGTTTCATCTTCATCGCACGAAGAAATCACCACTGCTACTAAGGCTATTAGAACCATCAGGACTAATTCTATTGCTGTTCCACGTAAAATTCTTACTACCTTCATAAGCGTAAATATATACTTTATAAAAACATAAACTTTTAATATATCAACCATTTCGTTGCCAAGCACAGATAAAATATATACGTACATATATATATATCAACCATTTCGTCGCCAAGCACAGATAAAAGGTATCCCCTCCCCCCCACTTGGTAGCAACCCTGTAAAACGGACTGCAAAAATACACAAAAAATTAATTAAACCATAAAGGAATCCTTTTTATTTTTGATATTTTTCAAAAAAAACTACTATGTTATGCAAAGTATTTAAAATTTTATTTATCTTTGCGACCTAATAAACCCAAAATTCCACTTGGGATGGGGGGAAATTAGGATATAAGACATTGAGTATAAAGCACTAAGCATAAAACATTAAAGATAAAACATTAAAGTACAAACAGATGAAGAAAGTTTTAAACGTAGGAATTGGCGGAAAGAGCTTCGTGATAGACGAGGATGCCTATCAGAGGTTAGACCTTTATTTAGAGAATTTCCGTCGGAAAGCAAACATGGGAATTCAGACGAAAGAATTAATGGACGAATTGGAAGTCCGCATCGCCGAACTTTTGGCAGAAGCCCTATCTTCCAAACAAGAGGTGGTCAATATCGTGTTAATCAATCGTATTGTTTCCCAATTGGGCATGCCGGACGGTAGTCGGGAAGAAAATGCAGAACGTGAATTTCAGAGCAGTACTGACCCCTACCCGCAGAAAAAGCTCTATCGGGACCCCGATACAAAAAAAATAGGCGGCGTAAGTGGCGGATTAGCTGCCTACTTTTGCATTGATATCGTTATTGTAAGAGTACTTTTTATTGTCATTTTGATTGTTGGCTCTTTGGGTTTCTGGCTCTATCTCATCCTATGGATTGTTTCACCCTTAGCTGTCAGTGCCACGCAGAAATGTGAAATGCGGGGCTTGCCCGTGACCGCTGAAAATATCAGACGATTTTCACGAAATATTTAAAAATATGGAAATATTAAATACAAATATCGACAATGTCAAATCGCAGATGCGCAAAGGGGTGCTCGAATATTGCATCTTAGCCATCATCAATAAACACGATGCGTATGCTTCCTCTATCATCGCCGAATTGAAGTATGCCAACATGATTGTGGTCGAAGGAACTTTATATCCCCTATTGATACGACAGAAAAATCAGGGACTTTTGGAATATCGCTGGGAAGAATCGACACAGGGACCACCACGGAAATATTACAAAATCACAGAGAAAGGCAAGCAGGCATTAGCAGAAATGGATGCCGCATGGAAAGAAGTGGTCGAAACAATCAGTATCCTAAAAAGTAATTAAACCCCAAAAAATTAAAACGACAGAACTATGAAAAATGTCATAAAAGTCAGTATCGGAAATATCGCTTTTACATTAGAAGAAGAGGCATACAAGGCTCTGAGTGATTATCTAAAAGAAGTACAAGAACATTACAAGTCGCACACCAACGGCAACGAAATTATTGAAGGTATCGAAGAACGGATAGCCGATTTGCTGTCAGAAAGAGTTCAGGTAGAGGCGGTTGTATCCGTATCTGTTATCAACGACATCATCCACGTTTTGGGTAGAACGGATGACATCGACCAAGAAACAGAAAACGAAGCAGGCGATAGTGAAAAAAGTGAAAAAAAGACACGCAAACTCTACCGCAACCCTGACGATAAAATTATAGGTGGTGTATTGGGTGGCATTGCGGTCTATTTGAAAATTGATGCGACCTTCTTACGAATAGGCTACGTATTGGTGACGATATTTTCATGGTCATTCATAAAAATCCACCATTTTCCTTTCGGATTTTTCTTTTCGATACCATTCTTAGTCCTTCTCTACATCCTTTTATGGCTCATTATTCCCAAAGCAAAGACAGTAAAACAGCGATGTGCCATGCACGGTGAGTCCTTAAATATCGAAAATATCGAAAAGAATTTAGAAGACTTTTCAACCCGGATTAGTGATGCGGTGAAGGATACTGCCGGTTTTTGGCATCTTCTGGGAAACATCATTTCTAAAGCCCTTGGGAGCATTTTAGTGGTGGGTGGAATCGCCGGAATTGTAACATGCACCGTCCTCACTATCAGCTTCCTATCGTGGAATTTGGGAAATAATATCTTGCCTATTTTCTTCACAAGCCCCTTGGCAATTTATTTTCTTAAAATATTCGTGACCTTAACGCTCTTCCTTCCGTTTATCTGGATGCTGTACACCGGCATACAGCTGTTATTTGGTTTCAAATCGCCCAAATGGCGACCTGCACTATGCCTCTTTTTGCTGTGGGTGCTGTCCCTAATCGCGTCTATTGCACTGACCGTTAGTATGATGCTCCCTTATCGGAATATGAATGGGGAATATGCCAAGATGGAAATGGAAGCGAGGGACACCATCTATATAAGGTATATCAATATCGAGCAATGGAAGGGAAGTAGCGTCTTCATGGAGCAAAATCCCTATCGTTGTGATTTAGTATGCGTGTCTAACAGTCGGGAAGGGGATGCGCGAGTAGCAATTTATCCGTCGCTCAACCTGCATAGAGATAATCGTTCGGAGTTCTGCCTCCATCTCGACGCGAAGCGCATGAACAATATCAGCCCATGGGATGAATACCGCAACGCCAAAGTGAATGACTTCTGCCAAATAAAGGGTGACACCTTGTTTTTGAGTCCTATTGTTTTAGAAAAAAGCAAGCCTGTTAGGGAAATAAGTCGGCATATCGCTATTGAAATAGGCAAAGAAACAGAGGTGATTTTGTTGGAACCTTACCACACGTTCAAAAATTCGGTAAGGCATAATGACTTTGGATTTTTGTTCCGATAGCGAAAGTTTCCAAGCAAGCAAAATGAAAAACTGTTTACAGAGGAAAGGGATATATTTTTGTAGTACTATGAGTAATGATGTTGATGGTAATTTATATTTTTTAGGGTGCCCAGAACAAGACTCGAACTTGCACGGCCTTGCGGCCACTACCCCCTCAAAGTAGCGTGTATACCAATTTCACCACCTGGGCTTTCTATCTGAATATATCTCTATTACATATAATATCTATATAATCTCTATTTGCATCAATTTTTGCTAACGCTTCATTAACACAGTGCCCGGAACAGGACTCGAACCTGCACATTCGTAAGAACACTAGTCCCTGAAACTAGCGCGTCTACCAATTCCGCCACCCGGGCTTTCATATATACCAAATACACTCATATATAAAAGGTACAAAAAGATACACAAAAATGTTGACCCACAAGGATTCGAACCTTGACAAACAGCTCCAAAAGCTGTTGTGCTACCATTACACCATGGGTCAATTCTGCCGTTTTTCTTCGCTTACGCATCGCAAAAGTAAAACTTTTTCCATTTCTTACCAAAAAAAGCTATATAATTAAATCAAAATAATTAATTTTGTCCCCGCAATTTTTAGATAATAGTTTACACTTCATCCCGTAAACTATTAGATAGATGCAAAAGAGTAAGTATAACCAAATAGTCCGTAGGGCTAAAAGAACAATAAAAGCAAGTCAGATGATAAAAATTAAAGATTATCCCCGTTTGAACTACAAGCTACTCAACAACGTAATCGCTTGGTGCGCATTTTTGGTTGCTGCTATAACGTACCTTTTAACGTGTGAGCCTACTGCCAGTTTGTGGGATTGCGGTGAATTTATTGCTACTTCAGTCGGTTTGCAAGTGGGACATCCTCCCGGAGCACCGCTATTTATGATTTTGTCTCGCTTGTTCGCCATCTTTGCGCCGAGTACAGAACATTTAGCACTGGCAGTGAACTGTTTGTCCGCTCTGGCATCAGCATTTACCATTTTGTTCCTATTTTGGACTATCAGCTATCTGGCACGTAAATTATTGTTGAAAGGCAGTGAGGAATGTGCGCTTGGTCAATTTCTGGCCATCATGGGTGCCGCACTTATCGGGTCATTGACCTATACATTTTCCGACACTTTCTGGTTCTCCGCGGTGGAGGGAGAGGTTTACGCCTTGTCTTCCCTCTTTACGGCTGTCGTTTTTTGGGCGATATTGAAGTGGGAAGAGGCGGCAGATAAACCTTATGCAAACAGGTGGTTGGTACTGATAGCCTACCTTATGGGCTTGTCTATCGGTGTCCACTTGTTGAACTTGCTGGCTATACCGGCGATTGTCTTCGTGTATTATTTCAAGAAATTCAAGCCTTCACGGATAGGGTTTATCAAAACCTCATTGGTGACATTGGTCATTCTGGGCTTTGTCAATTTTATGATGATTCCCGGTATCATCAAAGTCGCCGGCTGGTTTGAGTTGCTGTTTGTGAATAGCTTTGGGGCACCGTTCAATACGGGGGTGATTGTTTATGTCCTCGCTTTGATTGGCGGTTTGAGCTATGGTATTATTTATACGATGAAACATCACAAAACGGTTTTGAACACTGTTTTGACTTGTTTTGTGGTCATTTTGATAGGCTATTCATCTTATTCTATGGTGGTTATCCGCTCAATCAGTAATCCACCGATTGATGAAAATAGCCCCGACAATGTATTCTCGCTTTTGTCCTATATTAACCGTGAACAGTATGGTGACTCACCTTTATTATATGGTCAGTATTATAATGCGCCACACGTTGATACGGAGGAAACGGGTGCGATTTATTATCAAAACAAACGTACCGGCAAGTACGATGTGGTGGGACATAAATTCAATTATAAATACGACAAGCGTTTTTGCACGTTTTTCCCGCGTATGCACGGTTCGTCACGTCCTTATTTTGAGCAGGAATACGAACGATGGGGCGGTAAACCAAGCGGACCTATTCATAATGTCAATGGAAAAAATGTGCAGAGTCCCAGTTTCGGTAATAACTTGAAGTTTTTCTTTAGTTATCAGTTGGGGCACATGTATTGGCGCTATTTCTTATGGAATTTTTCCGGTCGTCAGAACGATTCGCAGGGATATGGCGATATTCGTAGCGGTAACTGGCTGACAGGCATTCAGTTCGTTGATGAGATGCGTTTGGGAAATTTAGCTGAAGCTACGGATGCCATGAAAGCCGAACGGGGATTGAATAAATACTATATGTTACCTTTTATACTCGGTTTATTTGGGCTATTCTTCCAATATCGCAGAGGGAAAGAGGGAAAACAGGACTTTTTTGTGGTGATGTTGCTGTTTATCATGACCGGTATTGCGATTATCGTATTTTTGAATCAGACACCACGAGAGCCACGTGAGCGTGATTATGCGTATGCTGGCTCGTTCTACACGTATGCAATATGGATAGGCTTGGGTGTATTGGGTTTGTATGAGTGGCTCAAGGATAAGTTGACGGCGGTTGGTTCTGCTGTTGCCGTGACGCTTGTATGCTTATTGGTCGTTCCGGTGAATATGGCTGCCGAAAATTGGGACGACCACACAAGAGCCGGTCGTTATGCTACACTCGCTCATGCGAAGAACTACTTGAACACCTGCGACCCGAACGCGATACTGTTCACGTACGGGGATAACGACACCTTCCCCTTGTGGTACGCGCAGGAAGTGGAAGGTGTACGCAGGGATATTCGCATTGTCAATCTGAGTCTGCTTGCCGGTGCTTGGTATATCGACCAAGCTAATAGAAAGGCTTATGAAAGTGACAAAGTAAAAATTTCCGTTACCGAAGCGCAATACCACGAAGGAGTTAGGGACTATATCCCTATTGTAGAACGCTTTCCATCAGCGAAATTAAAAGATGCATTGGATTTTGTGGGGAGTGACAAGCCGAATACGCTCTATAAATTCCAAGGTCAGGGGGAAGGAATGAATTATATGCCGACGAAAAATGTATATATTCCTGTTGATAAAAAGTTAGTGCTTGCCAATGGAACGGTTGACCCAAAGTACAGAAACAGGATTGTTGATACGATAGTTATACCCTTGAAGGGCAACTACTTGAATAAGTCTCAATGGATGACACTTGACATTATTTCGACCAACAATTGGGAGCGTCCGGTTTATTTTGGCATCGGTTTGGGAACGGATTCATACATGGGATTTGAGAACTATTTTCAATTGGAAGGTGCTGCCTACAAGCTTGTACCGATTAAAACGGCTTCCAGCTATGGTGATTATGGTTTTACGCCGGATAGTATCCTTTACCAGAAAATCAAAGGCTTTGATTGGGGCAATATCAAAGATCCCAAGGTGAATATGGACAATTTTCACAAGATGACTATTCAAGTGATGCGTTATAGGAACACACTTTTACGCCTCAGTAACGCACTTAGAGAGGAAGGTAAAAACGACAAAGCGGTAGAAATTCTGGACTTGTCATTGACGGAGTTACCTATCAATCAAGTGCCTTTGGACCTTTCGCTGCTCAATTATGTCCCTGCTTACTACGACTTGGGCGAATTGGAAAAGGGCAATCAATTGGTAAGAGACTTTGTTACATTCCACACCCAAGAATTGAAATATTTTAATTCCCTTTCAAACATTGACAGACAGAATGGAGACATTTTGCAGGGTGAAAAGGAGAGTAAGTCTGTTTTACAAAACTTGATTTACTATACCCGCGAGTTTAAACAGGAAGAGTTGTCGGAAGAGATTTCCAGACAATATGAAGCTATTTATAATCCGGGCATTTTGACGGTAGCCCCTCAGGAAGTAAGCACTCCGCCGGCGTCAGCGGAATAAAAAATATACACAATGATAACAATAGACCACATTAAAGAGTTGGGAATGCGCGGAGACGCATTGAGGAGATTTCTTTGACATCGATAGTAAAACTGTTGAATTACAAGAAGTTGAGCTGAGAACGCAAGCACCCGGATTTTGGAACAACCAATCCGAAGCGGAGAAGGTGATGAAGAAGGTGAGGGAGTTGCGGTCGTGGATTACGGGCTATGGGGAGATAAAATCTGCTGTGGATGACCTGCTTGTGCTTTTTGACTTTGCCAAAGAGGGGGAAGCCACAGAGGAAGAGGTGGATGCAACTTATCAGTCTGTCTTGGCGATGGTAGAGGCCTTGGAGCTGAAAAATATGCTTCGCGAGGAGGCCGATGCGATGAGTTGTGTGCTGAAGGTCAATTCGGGTGCCGGTGGGACAGAAAGTCAGGATTGGGCTTCCATGCTGATGCGGATGTATGTGCGTTGGGCGGAAGATAATGGTTATAAACTCACTGTCAGCAATGTACAGGATGGTGACGAGGCCGGTATCAAGACCGTGACGATGGAGATTGAGGGGGATTTCGCTTATGGCTATCTGAAAAGTGAGAACGGCGTGCATCGTTTGGTACGGGTTTCGCCCTTCAATGCCCAAGGGAAGCGGATGACATCTTTTGCATCCGTGTTTGTTACGCCCTTGGTGGACGATTCGATTGAGGTGACGATTAATCCAGCCGATGTTTCGTGGGATACGTTTCGTTCGGGTGGTGCAGGCGGTCAGAACGTAAATAAAGTAGAAACCGGTGTCCGATTGCGCTATAACTATAAAGATCCCGACACGGGAGTGGTGGAGGAAATCCTCATCGAAAATACGGAAAGTCGCTCACAACTTGACAACCGCGAAAATGCCAAACGCTTGTTGCGTTCGATATTGTATGACAAGGCATTGCAGCGGCGGATGGCAGAGAAGCAAAAAGTCGAGAGTACAAAGAAGAAAATCGAATGGGGCTCGCAAATACGCAGTTATGTTTTCGACGATAGACGGGTAAAGGACCACCGCACCAATTATCAGACCTCTAACGTACAGGCCGTTATGGACGGTAAGATTGACGATTTCATAAAGGCCTATTTGATGGAGTTCGGAGGAGGGGAATAGGAATGTAGAAATGTAGGGGCGGGGTTTGCCCGCCCAATGTAGAAATGTAGGAATTTAGGAATGTAGGAACGTAGAAATCGTACACCAGTATGAAACGTATATTAGACACCAAACGCATACTCTTTATAGTAACGTTTATAATTTGCTCCATAGGAGGCACATCAACGAGCGGACAGACTTCAAAATCGGTTTCATTTGTAGGCGTATGGCAGAAGTTTGATTTATTGCATGCGGCTGCGGTGAAACAGGATCCGGCAAGTGGAGCAGTATATTTGGATACAAATGGACTGCGACCAGGCTCGGCGTTTAAAATCTTGAACGATGAGAATGATTTTACTAATATCTGGATTAGCAAAAATACGGCCATGGTTTCTGGCTTTGGAAAATATGTCTTTCCTACTCCCACCACCTATATTGAACATACATTGCAATCCCTTAGTAACCCCCAACAGAATGGACAGGATATTGTTTTTTCCTACTTGTTTTACGGTGAAAACTGTCTCCTAATGTCTTACAAGGCCGGATATTACGGAACGCTGTGGGAGGTGTGGGTGCGCGTGATAAGTCCCAACCCCATGCTCAGGATTAGGGATGAAATGCTGCGAGAGAGGCGGTAATCCCCATTTCGAGCGTAG
This sequence comes from Bacteroidia bacterium, assembly GCA_025999735.1. Classification (GTDB taxonomy): domain Bacteria; phylum Bacteroidota; class Bacteroidia; order Bacteroidales; family Marinifilaceae; genus JAISHE01. Next base: position 43,490 of record BNXR01000008.1, read on the forward strand.
CGAGAAACATCAAGCGCAGTGCAGCGAAATTGCTGCGATTGCGTTATTTTTTTTCGTGTTTGTTAGTGCAGAAGTGAAACATTTTATGTAAGTTTGCCGCATATTTAACCTTAAAAGGATATGGCAAAGAAAGTAGAGATTAAAAGCACGACTCGCAAAGGAGAGACGAAAGGAGAAACAAAGGCAGAGTTTCCAATCCCATTCGACAATTACAAAAAGATAGTTATCGGTTTTGGGATTATAGTTATCGGTTTTATCTTGATGGCTGGGGGAGGGGCTGACAGTCCGGACACCTTCAATTACGATATATTCAGTCACAGAAGAATCACGCTGGCACCGATAGTTGTTTTGGCAGGGTTTGCTTTTGTGATGTGGGCAATCATGCGTAAACCTAAAGAATAGGGGGGATGACGTGGATTGAAGCACTTATTCTCGGTATTGTACAAGGCTTGACCGAGTTTTTGCCGGTAAGCAGCTCCGGACATTTACAGGTTTTCAAAGAGCTGCTGGGGGTAGGGGGCACAAGGGATTTGACCTTTGAAGTGCTCGTGCACGCAGCAACAGTTTGCAGCACTATCGTTGTCTTGCGTAAAGAAATTAGCACCTTACTGCAAGGGCTTTTCCGGTTCAAGCTAAACGAAGAGACCTTGTTTCTCTTCAAGATATTCATTTCGATGCTCCCTGTGGCGATTGTCGGACTTTGCTTTAAAGAACAGGTGGAAAGCATCTTTGGGGAGGGATTGAATATCGTCGGAACCTGTTTATTGCTAACAGCCTGTTTGCTCGCCTTTGCATATTACGCAAAACCACTGTCTGACAAGTTACGGAAACCGAAAAGCCAAACGAAGGCAGACATTTCTTTTGTGGATGCACTTATCATAGGTATTTCTCAGGCGATTGCCGTTTTACCCGGTTTATCGCGTTCAGGTGCTACGATTGCAACTGGTATTTTGTTGGGGAACAACAAAGAGAAGGTCGCCAAGTTTTCCTTTTTAATGGTGTTAGTTCCGATATTGGGCGAGGCACTACTTGATGTGGTGAAGGTGGTGAAGGTGGGCACGGGTGGAGTTGAGACAACGCACAGCCTTGTACCTCTACTAATAGGCTTTATTGCAGCCTTTATCACAGGCCTGCTCGCTTGTCGATGGATGCTCAATTTAGTGGCCAAGGGCAATTTGAAATGGTTTGCCTTGTATTGTGCGGCCTTAGGCCTGTTGGTATTGGTTTGGTAGGATATACATTATATATAGGGAGTGGCATACCATTTCTAATCAGTAGTTCATGATATTATACAAAGAGCCTGAAGATTTTAAGGGAGGAGCCCTGATATTGGTGGATAAGCCATTGCAATGGACATCTTTTGATGTGGTCAATAAGCTTCGTTGGTGTTTAAAAGGTCGATGTGGGAAGTTGAAAGTGGGACATGCCGGCACATTGGACCCCTTGGCTACGGGCTTAGTCATCATTTGCACCGGTGAGTGGACGAAAGGAATTGCTCAGTACGAGGGACAATCCAAAGAGTACCTTGCAGAAATCCGTTTCGGAGTCACGACACCTTCTTTTGACTTGGAAACAGAGGTTGATAGCGAATATCCTTACCTACACATAGATAAGGTATCATTGGAGGAGGTTTTAAAGCAGTTTATCGGTGAACTTGAACAAGTGCCACCCATATTTTCTGCTGTTCACATTGACGGTGTGCGTGCCTATAAAAAAGCGCGACAGGGCGACATTCCCACGATGCAGGCACGAACAGTGACGATACACGAAATTGAACTGCTACAGTTTGCACTTCCTATCGTAACCTTGCGTATCGTGTGTGGGAAAGGCACGTATATTCGCTCATTAGCACGTGATATTGGTCTGGCTTGCGGTAGTGGTGCGACCTTATCGGGCCTACGTCGCACGCATATTGGTGACTTTTCTGTGGACGATGCAGAGAATTTAGACGATTTAGTTGCTCAACTGCAAAAAAAGTGTTAGCTTCGCACCCTTTTTGCAACGGAGTTTTGTCTATTGTTTGATTTAGAAATATATAATAAGGAACTATGAAGTTATCACAATTTTGGGAATCTCGCAATTTTCATCTAATTTTGCCACACTAATTTCAATAAAACAAGTATGACAATAAGAGAATTAAACAAACGGAAAACCGAACTTGCCTGCAAAATTCTTGACGAGAATAATGAGTTAATAATAAATCAGTTATTGATCTATTTCAATCAAACAGAGAAACCTGTTGAATCTTTAGATAAAATATTCGGGTTTCCTTATACGGATGAAGAAAAATTGGCAGATGTCGAATTGGCAATGAAAGATTTCTATAGCGGACACACAATCACACATGATGATTATATAAAAAAACACGCATCATGGTGGTAAGATGGACTGCTCACGCAGATAAAAGTACAGAGAAAATTTTCCTGTTTTATGAACAAAAAAGTGAACGGGTGGCACGAAAAATTGTTTCTGAAATACGAGCTTCCGCTGAGTTACTCACTGCGTTTCCGCAAATATCTTCCGTAGAACGTTTCCTTTCCGACCGCCCCGAAACTTTTCGTTCTCTTGTTGTAGTAAGAGGTTTATTCAAGATTATATACTTTGTGAATGAAATAACAAAGGAAATAGTAATTGTAACTGTCTGGGATTGCCGTCAAAATCCCCAAAATCTAAAAAACGAAATTAAGATATAGTAAATAGGGAGTTTTGTCTATTGTTTGATTTAGAAATACATAAAAGAAACTATGAAGTTATCACAATTTAAGTATAAGTTGCCTCCAGAGGCTATTGCACAGCATCCGGTGGCGAACAGAGATGAAAGTAGGTTACTTGTTTTAAACAAGAAGACGGGAGAAGTTGAGCACAAGATATTCAAGGATGTTATCAATTATTTCTATGAGAAAGACGTGTTTGTATTCAATGACACCAAAGTCTTCCCCGCACGTTTGTTTGGGAACAAAGAAAAGACAGGTGCTGAGATAGAGGTGTTTCTGTTACGCGAGTTGAATGCTGACTTGAAGATTTGGGATGTTTTGGTTGACCCGGCGCGAAAGATCAGGATAGGCAACAAGCTATATTTTGGTACAGATGACAGCATGGTGGCCGAGGTAATTGATAATACGACATCCAGGGGACGCACGCTTCGTTTCTTGTATGATGGAGATTATGATACTTTCAAAAGGACACTGTTTAGCATGGGGGAAACGCCTATTCCGAAGTCTCTAACTCGCAAGGCGGAACCGGCGGATGCTGAACGGTTTCAGACCATCTTTGCAAAGAATGAAGGGGCAGTATCTGCTCCTACGGCAGGTCTGCATTTCAGTCGTGAGTTGATGAAGCGCATGGAGATCAAAGGGATAGACATGGCCTATATCACCTTGCACCTTGGGCTGGGCAATTTCCGTGAGGTGGATGTAGAAGATTTGACGAAGCACAAGATGGATTCGGAGCAAATCACTGTCACCAAGGAAGCGATGGACATTGTCAATACGGCTAAGGATGAAAAGCATAAGATATGTGCGGTGGGGACAACGGTCTGCCGGACTTTGGAGAGTTGTGTGACGACGCAGGGCAGGCTGTCGGAATTTGCCGGTTGGACGAACAAGTTCATCTTCCCCCCTTATGATTTCAGTGTTCCTGATGCGGTCATATCGAACTTTCACTTGCCCTACTCCATATTTTTGATGATGATAGCTGCCTTTGGTGGTTACGACAAGGTCATGAAAGCGTATGAGGCTGCATTGAAAGAAGGGTATCGTTTTGGAGCATACGGAGATGCCATGCTCATTATATAATAACCATTTACGAATAGATGCGCCCTTTTTGCGTACCGAAGTTGGTCACCGTAAATTAGTTGCCCTATTTCCTAACGCAATTCTTTTATACGGATATTCTTGAATTTTACATTCGAGCCGTGCCCTAAGAAGCCGATATAGCCCGTTTTGTTGAACAATCCGGGATGCTCTTCTTTGTCAATGGTGCCGTTTTTCGCTGCTTCCCGAATGTTGCCATCCAAAATGACTTTCCCGTTTAGGGTCACCTTGATGTGGTCGCCATCCGCTACAATTTCCTCATAGTTCCATTCCCCTCCGATTTTGGGCGAGGTACCATCAGAAGCTATAACACCATACACAGAGCCATGAGCCTGATATGGTTTTATCCATTTATATATGGGATTTTTGTGGTCTAATATCTGTATTTCCATGCCGTTATAGGCTGCATCCTTATTCCCTTCTGTGCGAATACCTACCCCATTATTCGCACCAGCAGGTAACTGAAATTCAAAGCGGAAGATGAAATTACCGTACTCCTTGGTGGTATATAGATTGCCACCGGAATTGCCATCCGGCCGTAACGAAATACAAGCCTCCTCTATGCGGTAATCTACCGTGTTACCCTTCCATTCGTGCATATTCGTGCCGTCGAAAAGCACTTTATATCCTTCTTTTTTCTCTTGTGCAGAGAGTTCAAAGGGGGCAGGACGCTCTAACTCTTTCACATAGACATTTCGATAATACACTTTACTGCCATGTGCCTGCAATTCAATCTGTTCCACTGCCGGTATGGGTTGGCTTCTATCCCAGAAATTCTCCAACATGATATTATCCACCACCAACTCACCGTTCAGTTTTACAGTCACTCTATCGCCTACCATCTTGATATACAAAGTATTCCATTCACCCAACTTATTGTCGGCCACTTTGAGTGGTTTGCTCGGATTGTTTTTGTTATTGTACAAACCACCTGAGCCGACTTCTGCGCCAACATCCGTACGGGCAATATTCCACATCTGTACTTGGGGCGTTCCGCGCAGATAAACTCCGGCATCTGCATCAGGAGACGGTTCCAGTTTCCAATCTACAAACATTTCAAAGTCCCCGTATAACTTTTCGGTACAAATATTATCGTACCCCTTCCCATCGAACACTAACAGTCCGTTTTCTACCTTCCAATCTTGACGCATCTGTTCATCTGCTCCTTTCTGCGCTTTCGCTAAGGCGGCAACTTTCATCTTCGGGCGACTAATGGGGTCACCTACCAATCCCTTCCAACCGGTCAAGTCTTTGCCATTAAAAATGGATACAAACCCTTCTTCGTCTGCCATTTCACCGAGATATTTGCGTATCGCCTGACGTTGATAGTCAGCATCCGGATTGTTTAGTATTGGCATGACCTTATTGAGCAGGTCTTTCACGTTCTTGCCACTAAACTTATTATCCAAAGCCAGCTTCATAACCGTTTCGGCAGCTCGCTGTTGCAAAGCTGGTACCTCCAAATATTGTCCCGCTAATAGAAGGGCTAAAAATGAATTTGTATATTTAAGTTCAAACAATATTTTATTCTTTTGGGCATCGGTACGAGCTATTTGAAAGGCTTCTATCAATAATAGGCGACGATTTTCACCCGTCATTTGGTGGTTATCCGCTAATTGGATGTATTTATCTATGGCTCGGTCATTGTATTGTGGCACAGATTTATTCTGAGCGATTTTATACAACTCATTCTTATACAATTCGTCGTCGTCGGAAGTGGCTACTCCCTTCCAGTCCAACAGGGCTTGGAAAGCGACCTCTTGTGCCTTCCCGCTTTCACTGTAAAAACGCTTCGTAAGGATATCAAGGGCTTGGGCGGCATTTGTTGACGCCAATAAAGGATAGTATAAATACTGTTTGTCGGCACCCACTTTGTTCATTTGGGAAGAGAAAAAATCCAATTTCTTCTCGGCAGGCACAACATCTTTCAAAGCCGTGTATGCCGCCGCCTGCACCTCCGCAGACCCACTATTGGTCATGTTTAGCACCACATCGAGATGCTTGTCCGCCTTGCGATGGGCTAATAATTTAAGTCCAGCAATCTTTCCCGCATCCGTGGCGGTAGAGATAACAGAAGCTACTGCATCGGAAATGTTACCCTTTTTCGTCAGCAAAGCCTCTTTTGCTAATTGAATATCCTGCTCATCAGGACTACTCAACATTTTCGCCAAGTATTGCGTGGATTCAGGGTTATTTACTTTCGCCGACAAAGCAATAGCTGCTTTTTTCACATCCACATTTTCAGTAGGCAATTGAGCAAAAGCAAGATTTGAGAAAAAAGGCTCAATAGTGAGTAGCTTTTTATCGTAAACTATTGAAAACCAATTTAGAATGTCTATTTTGAGATCCGGACTTGCCTTTTCCATATAGTTTGACACTTGGATGAACAATTCAACATTGGGATAATCAAGCGCAAAAGTCAAGGCGGCACAGCGATATTTCCTATCCGGATCTTTAAGGGCCGTTTTCAGTAATTTCGGCACATTATCAGGATTGGCGTGCATTAGTGCTCCCAACGCGTATATCCGTTCATGTAGCACGCCGGATTTTTTCGCTTTCTTTTGCAACTTTTTGGCTTCTTTCTCTGAAAGCGGAGTCTCTCGGGGTGTCAATTTTACGACCTCTGACAATGCTTTAAGGGCAGTCGGACTACCAATAGAGGCAAGTGCTCTCGCAGCAGGAATACTCAACGATTGGTTTTTAAGTTCGGGCATCAAGGGGACATCATCCAGATAGGTAATCAATGCAGGCACCACCTCATCCTTACCGACAATTCCAATCAGACTAATTACAAAGGCTTTGGTATCTTGATTAGTCAGCTTTTCCAAGCCTTTCACCAAGGATTTGGCTGTAGCCAAGCGGACAGCCTCCAAGCCTTCTCCCGTCGCATAGCGTGACAAACCGCTTAAAGCATATTCCACTTTGATTTTCGTAGCTTTGTCTCCGGCATTGAGCATGCCCACTAATTGCAGTACACCCTCTTCGCCCGTGGTACTCAAATCTTTGAATTGGTTGTAATACTGTTCTGTTTGTTGTGCAGGCATTTGCGCCAGCACATCGGCTACAATGGTTGAAGCGGTACGATTGGCGGGCGACTGTGCAAATAAGGCTACCGACAGAATTAAAAACGTGATAATAAGTATTTGTATTTTTCTCATAATGTTTGTAATTTAAGTGGACTAAATGCTCCAAGGCGCACGCATCGGCTGGTCTAATAGTCGATTGGCAGCTACATCATTTATAAATTCTAATTTTTCAGGGTCAAAATTCAGGGTGCGATTTAGCTGCAAAGCAATGACACCCATATTCACTATTGTGGATGAACGGAAACCGTTCTGTTCGTTCAGAGCAAACGGTTTGCGCGTTTTTACACTCTCAATAAAGTCGGTCACTTGTGGCTCCGGCTCCGGATAATCGGCTAATTTCTTCTCCCAATTCGGAATGTCACACACAAAGTTTTTATAGACATTCCCCTTTGGTCCCGATATATAAGGTGTATTCTCTACGCCAAAATCTCCACCCCACAGAACTATCTGACAGCCGTCTTGATATGTATAGGTAATGGAACGCCAAGTACCGATAGCATCGGGATGCTGTTGCGGTGCGTCCACTTCCACTTTCACGGGGCTGGTATCGTCTTTGCCCAGAAAATATTGCACAGGGTCAATATAATGTTGTCCCATATCCCCCAGACCACCGCCATCATAATCCCAATAGCCTCGGAAAGTCTCGTGTACGCGGTGGGCATTGTACGGTTTGTAGGGTGCCGGTCCTAACCAAAAGTTGTAATCTAATTCTTTGGGTATTGGCTGTGATTCGAGATTTTCTTTGCCCACCCAAAAGAATTTCCAATCGAAACCGGTATGTTTGCTGATGACCACTTTTAGAGGCCATCCTAATAGTCCACTTTGCACTAATTTTTTGAGTGGCTTTACCGGAGTACCTAAACCATAGAAATCGTCAGCAAAGCGGAACCATGTATTGAGGCGGAATTTACTACCGTGCAGTTTCACGGCTTCCATCACACGTTTTCCTTCTCCAATGGTGCGTGTCATGGGTTTTTCGCACCAAATATCTTTGCCTGCTTGGGCTGCTTCCACGGACATGATGCCGTGCCAATGTGGTGGGGTGGCGATATGCACAATGTCCACATTTTTATCCAAAATAAGGTCGCGGAAATCGTGATAGGCGGCAATTTTGTCCGATACTAATTTTTGACCTAACGCCAAATGGTTTTTGTCTACATCGCAGACGGCTACTAAGCGGGTGCCACCATACCCTCTATGACCACGCCCCATGCCCCCAACGCCGATGATGCCTTTGGTCAATTGGTCACTGGGTGCGATGAACCCTCTACCTAATACGTGACGAGGGACGACAGTCAATGCGAATGCACCTCCGACAGTCCCTCCCAGTGTTCTGAGAAACTCTCTCCTTGTTGTTTTCATATATTGAACTTAAATTTACTTGTCAAAAAAAACAGCACAAATGTAATTAAAATTTTTATTTCCTATCCACATTCAGGCAAACTTTTTTATTTTTTCCTCGTAACGTTTTCGGTAGGAATGTTAGAATCATTTTGCCTTTTTTAGTAACCATAATTTGTTCCTGATTTTTTTATTCCACTTTTTATTGTTATTTTTGCCAAACAGTAGTGAAGTGAACTAGTTAAAATTAATTACCAAACAGTATAAAATTTAAGGTTATGGAACCAATTGTATTAGCATATTTTGGAGTTGCTTGTGTAGTCGCATTGTCTGGTGTTGGCAGTGCGTGGGGGGTTACGATTTGCGGTAATGCCGCTATCGGCGCTTTGAAGAAAAATCCTACAGCGACGGGACAATTACTCGTCTTGTCGGCATTGCCCTCTACGCAAGGATTGTACGGTTTTGTGGGATATTTTATATTGAGTACTTATTTAGTTCCAGATATTACTTGGTATGCGGCGGCGGCTTGTTTCGGTGCCGGTGTTGGCTTGGGAGTAGTCTCACTATTCTCTGCCATCCGACAAGGACAGGTCTGCGCTAACGGCATTATTGCCATCGGTGGTGGACATAACGTATTCGCTACGACAATGATTTTATCGGTGTATGCCGAGTTGTACCCGATACTCGCACTGCTGATTCTGATTTTAATAGCGATATAAAATCTGTCTTCGTTACCTTGCATTAATTTAGACAATCTTGTCTGTTTGCAGGTGCTATATAAATAAGGTCATCAATGATTAGAATACGCGAACTGAATAAGACCTATTACAGCGGAACGCCGCTCCATGTGCTCAAAGGTATTAACTTGAATGTGGAGAAAGGCGAGTTTATCTCCATTATGGGTGCATCAGGGTCGGGAAAGTCCACACTGCTGAATATTCTCGGCATCTTAGACAACTATGACACCGGCGAATACTACCTTTCCGACATCCTGATTCGTAATCAGAGCGAAACGAAAGCAACTGCACTGCGAAATAGTCTAATTTGAACGCTGGAGACGGTATCACGATGCTGCTCGTGACCCATGAACAGGCGGTAGCCGATGCCACCGACCGCGTTATACACATCCGAGACGGTATCATTGGCGAGATTCAGATGAATGCTCACCCTATTATCAAGTTCTAAGCAAGTTGTAAATCATCGTATTAGTATGCTGGGCATTGATTCGGTAAGGGAGATATTGGCGACTATCAAGGAGAACAAACTTCGGACGGTGCTCACCGGCTTTACGGTGGCATGGGGTATCTTCATGCTGATAATCCTGCTTGCCTCCGGTAATGGACTGCGCAATGGCGTGATGTCCAATTTCAGCGGACGTGCCGTCAACTCCGTGCGGGTGTACCCCGGACAAATGTCCATGCCATACAAAGGGCTGCCCGCCGGACGCAATATCCGCTTTGATTTCAGAGACTATTATAACGCACAGGACTCCATTCAAGCCAACAACATATTCAGTGTTATCAATATCTTCCTGCTCATCATCGGGCTGGCTTCCATGATGGCAGGCATTGTGGGCGTGGGCAACATCATGGTGATAACGGTGAAGGAGCGTACCCGCGAGATAGGTATCCGCAAGGCTATCGGTGCATCGCCAGCGTCTATCCTGCGGCTCATCATCCTTGAATCCATCTTTGTGACCACCTGTGCGGGCTATGTGGGCATTGTGCTGGGGGTAGGACTGACAGAGGTAATGGTCGCCGCGCTTTCTTGCAAAATATGCTGTTTGTGTTCTTCCTCTAACGCTTGCTTTTTACGTTTCCGACTCGCAGCTAAGATACACGCATCGCTGCAAAAACGAGTTATTACGCTTTTTGCC
>BNXR01000009.1 GCA_025999735.1 Bacteroidia bacterium
TATGCTTTACTATTGCATACATGTGAGCAATAACGCACCGTTATTTGTCGTTGTAATTCAATGCTTTACCATTGTTTACAACGATTTGTTCGTTTTTATACGTTTTTTGTTGGGAGTGGTTACTTTCCAATACAAAATCCTCGAAATATCTCGCCCAGCACCTCATCCGTTGTGATTTCGCCAGTGATTTCACCCAGATAGTGCATACACTCGCGGATGTCTTGGGCAATAAATTCATCGCTTATCTTGTTGCCAAGACCTTCTATTGCACGTTCAATAGCATCGCCGGCGTGCAGAAGTGCTTCGTAGTGGCGGATATTGCTGACAATGACATCCGAAACGGTTGATGAATTGACATTTACAGAGTTCGTCAACTCATCGATGAGCAGAGGAATGTTGTGACCGGTTTTGGCGGAAATGGGGATGATGGTCTCGCCGTTTGTCAGTAAACGGATGGTTTCCAAGGGAGTAAAGTAGTCTGTCACCTCGTCAACTTTGTTTAGAAGAATGATTAGTTGTGTTCCCTCGCGTTGGTGCGACTTTACTTGTTTGTAATATTGTGCAAAATCATCAGGCTGATGTTCTGATGTGAGAGGGGCTGGGCATGAGGCAATTTCTGTGATTAACAGGATGATGCTTGCCTGTTCTATCTTGGCAAAGGTGCGTTCTATGCCTTTGGTTTCGATTTCATCGGATGTCTCGCGGATGCCTGCTGTGTCTATGAAACGGAACGTGATACCGTTTAGATTGATGGTGTCTTCAATCACATCACGGGTGGTGCCGGCAATCTCCGAGACGATGGCTTTTTCTTCGTGCAAGAGGGTGTTTAGCAGGGTGCTCTTACCGACGTTTGTATTACCGACTATGGCAACCGGTACTCCATTTTTGATGACGTTACCGACTGAAAACGAGTTGCTTAAATGTGTGAGCGTCTTCTTGATATGGGTTGCTAATTTGAGTAATTCGGAGCGGTCAGCAAACTCTTCGTGTTCTTCTGAAAAGTCCAATTCCAATTCCAAGAGGGTAATGATACGTAGCATTTCTGCTCGCAACGACCGGATTTCGGCAGAAAAGCCACCCTTCATCTGGTTCATCGTCATACGATGTGCTGCCGCAGAACAAGAGGCTATCAGGTCACCCACCGCTTCTGCTTGTGAAAGGTCCATCTTGCCGTTTAAAAAGGCGCGTTGGGTAAATTCACCGGGTTTGGCTAAACGTGCACCGACAGAGAGTAGTAGCTGAAGGATGCGTTGTTGGATGTAAACAGAACCGTGACAAGATATTTCCACCACTTCCTCGCCGGTATAGGAATGTGGCGCGCGGAAAATGGCAAGCAAAACCTCATCCACCACCATCTCTCCACTGTTACTACCTCCTCTGCCAATCTCTCCACTCTCACTACTTCCACTGGTACTACCTCCACTCACACATTCTCTTTCTTCACTGTCTTTTCTGTCCACAATTTCCCCGTAATATAGTCGGGAAGTCATGCCATCACGTAATGATTTAGCTGATATAGCCTTGAAAACCTTGTCTGCTAAGTCAATACTACCCTCACCCGATAAGCGGACGACCGCTATTCCCCCGCTTCCAGCGGGAGTTGATATAGCACATATTATGGCTTGTTCTTTCATTCAATACATTTTGGTGCAAATATACAAAATTAACGCTGGAAATAATTGCAGAAACGCGCGACACAAAGATGCCGCGCGTTCTACATTTTAATACTCAATGGTTTTATTTCCCGCTATACGTGTGTAATTCGTTCTTGAAGACATAATAGATGTTATCATTACAAGGGTCTATCTCGTAAATGTGCTTAGCATTGTCGAGGGTGATTTTATCGACTTCTGTGCCATCCTCTTTTTTCACCTTCACTAAGACCGACGTTTTGCTCTTTTTGGGTCCTTTAGCTAAAACAAAAGCATACTCACCGTTCGTTTTCAAGGTTCGCAAGCGATTTGCGGCACTCGGTATATTTACTTTTGATAACACATCGTCCGTCACGCCAATTGACAGTCCTATTTGTTTCGCTTTTTTGTCAAATATATCTTCTGTGGCTTCATTGGGAGTGTGTTTGGAAACAAAAACTGCCGGTCTTTGGTTTACTTTCGAGGCCGTTACTACGGCATTGTTTGCTATTGTGCTTGGCCTTTTCAGTAGTTCGCGTTTGCCCACTTTCGGTTCTTTATAGGCATTTCTATATTTGGCTTTCCCATATTTTTTAGTCCCATCTAAGGCTACCCCAACGAGTTCTTTTTCGCCCACCACAGAAACACCCCAATCAAACAACCCAATGTCTGAAATTTTCTCATCCTCTTTTATCTTTTTTATTTTGGCAAGTTTCTTGGGTCTTTTCGCCGTTTGAGCATCAATTTTATACAGTTTTTCATCATTATAAACCAATAAACTGCGGGTGGCATCGTCTAAAGCGCACAAGAGCGGTTCATCATCGTCAAATTCAAGATTCTTTTTCCAAACCTTTTTGCCACTTGTAATATCCACTAAATTAGCATGAGTAGGTGTTAAATACACCACTTTATTCTCTCCGATAGCCTCCATGAAATAAACGGCTTCTTTTTGGTTATTGGTAAGTTCAGTGGATTTTCTCCATTTCTTTTTTCCGTTGGCATCAATTAAATTCAACTTATTATCAGCGATGTACAAATAACCATCCTCAACAGGGACGACGTCTCTGAGTACTTTTCCGTTTCCTGTCTTCCACAGTTTCCGTTTCCAATTTTTCTTCCCATTTGCATAGTTATAGAGGTTGAATCCCTTGGTGTGGGCAACAAAAAGTTTGTCGTTTCTATCTTCTAAATAAAAAATATTGCCCGTTTTGATGCCGCTTTTCCAAATAGGACTGCCATCTTGACTACTCAAAACATTCACTCGTTGTTTGGAAGAACTTCGATTATTAATGATGACGATATTCCCATCGGATTGAGCAAAATAAAATTGGTCTATTTTAGCCTTTTTTTTATTCTTTGTCTGCCACAAAATTTTACCTGTTTGTTTGTCAAATTTATACAAAATGCCATTGATAGAAGAGTAAACCGCATCGTCCGATAATATTGTTTCATTTTTAGTCGTCGTTTTCTGTGAAAGAAATTCTTTATTGGCACGCAGCACCTTTGCTACAACTCCTATTTCGGTTTTCCACTTTTCTTTTCCCGCTTGTAAGTCCCATAAAACGGAGTAGAAATTTTTCCCATCACTTGCTAATAGCAATGTTTCATCCGTTTCCGCCAAAAAATGACTTTGCAAAATGCGGTAATCAACCGCCCCCGAATTGAGTGCTACTTTACCGGTGATGGAATGAATGAGCACATCGCGGTTATCAATTACAGCACACACATAAGGAGACTCATGCATAAAATAAATATCGTAGGGAGAGCCCAAAAAAGGCGATATACCTTTCACTGCTTCCAAGTCGGCTTGTAATTTCTGCGTATTTTCGGGTGTACCGACTGTTAGCACATCTTTTTTCTTTACGACCCACCCTGTTTTTTGGGTTTCCGGATTATAATCCGAAACCACCTCTGTACCTTTCACGAGCACATGTCCATTGAAAGGATTGAGTACAATTTGTTGAATCGAATGGTTAAATGAAATGACCGTATCGGCCTGACGCTGAGCAAAAATGGGAGCACTGCTAAATAGGAATGTTGCCAAGTAAATGATGCTGTAGTTTTTCATGAAAATTAGTTTTTTAATAATAAGACTTTTTTTATAAAACAATAAAATAATAAAACGCGCAAATTTATATGAAAATTCCCAAAATTCCAAATTTATTTTTATCTTTTTTTGTAAAAAATAATTTTCATTTTGCGTGCTTGGAAATATCCGATTTTTGAGCTACTTTTGCAGCCGTCAATTTTCAGAGATTGACGCGCTAAGATAGCGTAAGGTCCCATAGCTCAGTCGGTTAGAGCACCTGACTCATAATCAGGGTGTCCTTGGTTCAAGCCCAAGTGGGACCACAACTTCCCTATTACAAAACCCCTAAGAACAAGCAATTACAACTTTCCACTTCTTTTGGATACCAAACGGGGTCTCAATTTGATATTCTAAGAATAGCTTCCAATACATCTTGATATATAGCATGCTACAAGTATGACTATTACGCCTATATGTTATACTCTGTATCATATTGAATATTGTGGCATACTTGACACAATTGGCACATTAATCTACGAAATCGGTCGTTATAGAGATTGTGGTAAAATTTAGGTATGCCAACGATGCCAAGTATTTTACTTTTTTTTGTCATTCAAAAAAAAACACACCATCAAATCCATTGTCACGCTATCTCACACGTTCCGAGGCTGCAAATACCTTACGCATCAGCATCAGTACGCTTTCTCGCTTAGTGAAGAATCAAAATCTCCCTGCCAAAAAAGTGGGTAGAAGGGTACTCTTCTTGGAATCAGACATTCAGTCTGTGATTTTAAATATGAATGTATAATTTTAATAATCAGCTAATGAAAATCCGAGAGGAGTATTGATTTATGCAGATGAAATAATGGGATTAATCAAAAACCTCAATCGGTATAATTCAGGGTCGGATATAGAGGATTATTTAAGCCTTTGGAGCCATAAACAAATGGATGTCACACGCAAATTAAGTGATCCGATACACATTGAGAATCCATTTTGTTGTATCGTAGGAACGGTACAAACAAGTATTTTGGGAGAATTATTCGGAATAATATGTTTTGAAAGAAAGAAAGCAAATGCTTTCTTTCTTTCTTTCTTTCCTTTGTGCGAATTATTTGTCCTTATTTAAAATGTAGTCTTCTTTCAATTTTACATAATACATGTCTTCTTTTCCCCGCACTTGTCCTACAAAATTGATGTATCCCTCCAAACGTTTGAGAAATAAGAAGTTCACGTCTCGCTCATCATTCTCTTGGACGTTAAAATGTTTTGCAGCAGCACGGGCAAGGCCGTTTGTTTTCAAGTCATGTATCATTGCACGTATTTTTTTGAGCCGTGTGCGGTTTACATTTACCCTCCGATTTACTACAATGCCCGTTACCGTTTGCCGACCAAACGAGGACTGTATTCTGAATTTCCGATGGTTGATGTGAAATCCATGTTGGCGGATTAGTTGGCAGATGGCGGAAATATTGTCTTGCGTAAATGGATGGTCTGTGGAAAAAGTGAGGTCGTCGGCATAACGTGTGTAAGTCAGTTTATTTTGGTCGCTAAAGTCACTTAATGCCGTATCTAAGGGAATACACACAAAATTTGAAATCACAGGCGAAGTCGGTGCTCCGGTCGGTAATTTTCCCTGATAAGTAAGCAATAAAGTCAGCCCTATCGCCGTTCCCTTGTCTAAATTGAATTGTTTTGAGCGAAATAGTTTCAGTATCACGCGGGCTGAAATGTTTGGGAAGAAGTTTTCTAAGTCAATATTTAGTACAAAACGCTTTCCTACGTGTGGCTCTGCATTTTTTACAATGTTGCAATACCTCACTTCATTTTTAGGCTTACACGTAAATCCAAAAACGCAATCCGGCTTTATACGTTGATAATAGGCCTTTAACCATTTATTAATCCGCTTCTGAACTTCTTTTAAATCCCCTTGCGGTGCACAAATTGCACGCCATCCGCCTCGCTTTTTGGGAATGCGGTATGTTGTGTATTGTGGATTCTGTATAATATCACTTAACATAAATTTAATAAAAAAAATGAGCCGCTAAAAATTATCTTTTGACAATACTACAAGCGTTAGCTTGTAGCGTATGAATACTATAATATTCAACGGGTTGCAGGAACACAAACCACAAAGTCATCTGTAACTGCCTTCTTTTTGACTCATAATTTGACATAGCGGCTCATTATATCATTTACATTTTATTGACATATTCTAAAAGGGGGCTTCTTTTAACTCCCAATCGTTAACTAATTTATTAAACTGATCTAATCCTAATTCTGATAATCGGTTCTTAAAGACATCTATATTTAGTTTGTTCACAAGTCTGTTGATTAAAGTGTCAAACAATAAAACGGCTTCCCCTATGGAACCTGATGCGTTTTTGGCTAGGATAAGTTCTACCTTGTCCTTTGTTGATACTCCAGTTGCATCAGTGAGTATTCCGTAATTTTCAGGGCGATTTAATAAAATCACTTTATCGGCATGTTCTTCGATGCCACCGCTATCCCTTAAATCACACAGCATCGGTCTTTTTGCATCTCCGCTTCTACATTCCACGCCACGGTTTAATTGGCTTGCAGCTACGATGCATACATTGCATTTTTTCGCTAATTCACGGAGTTTGCGGCAAATTTCGTCTATTTCTGCATCCCGATTATATTTCCGATTGCTACTATAGCAGAGCAACTGTATGTAATCAAGCATTATCATTTTTATTCCATGCTCTTCAATTTGTTTCACGCAGTCAGCAATAAGCATATCGAAATTTAGCCGTTTGTCCGTAATGTAGAGTGACCGGTTTTCCAATTGTTGCAACGCATCTTTCATTAAGAGACTCTCTGCACTGTCTAACGTACTTCGTTGTAAAATTTTTTCGATGGGCAACGTTGACAGTGTCGATATGATACGCGAAAAGAGCAAATGTTCCGCAAGTTCATAACTCAGAAACAATACCGGCAGTGTTTTTGATATATTCAAACTTAACAATGTGAGTAATAGTGTTTTACCTGCCATCGGTCTGCCTCCAATAACAACAAATTCGCCTTCGCTAAAACCACCACATAGAAGCTTATCTAAGTCATAGAAGTCTGTCGGTATATATCTTGTTTGGCATCCTCTCATTTGTTCAAATTCGGTAACAAATTGTGCTGCTGGTTTTAACGGGCTATTGGGTAGGAATTGCTGAAATTCGTCTTCACACAATTTTCTTACCCTGTTCCAGATTTCCGATTCGGGAACGGCATCTTTGCCGATGGTACGTTCAATTTTCTGTAAGATTTCTTCTTTCGTCATCATGTTTCACAATAAGTTTTCTAAGATGTATGTTTCATCGTAGTTTTTGGTTATAATATATAGCGCAAACACCGCTTGTTAAACAAACAATCGCAAAAGACAATCCGTCCCCCGTTTTTGATGTGAACTGTAACATTATTCACCTTGTTATGTCCTACAACTTGGGTATAGCCTTGTAGTGGCTCATCCAACTCTTCTGTATCTGCCCAGAATATCCCACCTACTGCATCTTTTTCGCCCCCACGACACTCGCCACATCGATAAAGGGCAGTCTCTTGTATAGGAGTGGGATTATTTAACTGGTCGGCAATATTCTTTGTTAGGTCTCCCTTGAAATCACGTACAAACCAATGGTGCGCGATTCCTGCATGGGTGAAAATGGTATTCCCTTCTTGGTGAGCATACTGAAACAGCGATTGATTTTCAACAAACAATGGTCTTGCTTTTCCGGCAATAAACATATCGTATCGGCTGCATCGGTCTATGCCACGAAGGAAATACTGCAAGTCGTGATTGCCAAGCAACAGTACGACATTTTTCGGCTGTTCTTGTTTGAATTGTACTATCTGTTGCAAATTGTCAATGAGCAAATCGTGTGACATATCTGCGTTGGGGTCAAGATAATCACCCAAAAATACGTATTTGCTATTCGGGTTCTCTTTGACTACTTTTTGCCAATAGTTTAATCCGTGTATGTCACCGATGGCAATGATTGATTGCCCTTTTAAATCATTTCCTTTAGCATCTTCGCAAATGCCGTAATACTTTACATCTTTAATTGTGTTCATAGATATTTTTGCAAAAATTCGTTCACTAATTCGTCGGTAATGTGTGGTTTGAAAAATTTCTCATAGAAAAGCGGCTCAAATTTCCACTCAAATTGAAACTTGTCTATCATTTCTATTGACCATGGCATGGCTTCATTCTCGACTAAAGCACTCCAATCCCATTTGTCTTGAAATTTTTCAATGATTTCTATTGACCATGGTACTGACTGGCTTTGGGATAGTACACACCAATTCCATTTGTCTTGAAATTTTTCAATGATTTCTATTGACCACGATATTGACTGGTTTTGGGATAGTTCCCACCAATCCCATTTATCTTGAAATTTTTCAATGATTCCTATTGACCAAGGTATTGACTGATTTTGGGATAGTTTCCTCCAATCCCATTTGT
Source organism: Bacteroidia bacterium (assembly GCA_025999735.1). Classification (GTDB taxonomy): domain Bacteria; phylum Bacteroidota; class Bacteroidia; order Bacteroidales; family Marinifilaceae; genus JAISHE01. Next base: position 8,135 of record BNXR01000009.1, read on the forward strand.
CATGAAATTTTTCAATGATTCCTATTGACCACGATACTGACTGATTTTGGGATAGTGTCCACCAACTCCATTTATCTTGGAACTTTTTAATTATTTCTACCGACCAAGGTATTGACTGATTTTGGGATAGTTCCCACCAATTCCATTTGTCTTGAAATTTTTCAATGATTTCTATTGACCATGGTAACAATTCATTTCGGGAAATGAAGCCCCAATGCTCTACCAGTCTATCTTGATACTTTTCAATCAGTTCAATTGACCATGGCAGATATTCATTTTTTGATACATTATAACCATCCCAAATATAGTGATATTTGTCTGTCAACTCCTTGATAGATAGTACTATTTTGTTTGCAGACAAACATTCCCAATCCCATTCATCCTTGTATTTTTCTATCAATTCAATAGACCAAGGTAATACTTCGCTCAGAGATAATTCATACCACTCCCATTTATTCTTGTATTTTTCAATCAATTCTACTGACCACGGTATGGCTTTGTTGTGAGCTATATCAGACCAATCCCAATCGCCTTTGTATCTGTCAATTAACTCTATTGACCAGGGCAAAGTTTTGTTGTTGGATAATACCCCCCACTGCCATTTAAAACGGTATTTTTCTATCAATTCAATAGACCAAGGTAATATTTCACTTTCTGATAAAATATCCCAATCCCATTTGTCTTGATATTTTTCAATCAATTCAATAGACCACGGCAATGTTCTGTCCCCTGATAAAATATCCCAATCCCATTTGTATTGATATTTTTCAATCAATTCAATAGGCCACGGTAAGGTTATGTTATGATATAAATACCAATAATCCCACTTGTCCTCAAAGGAAATTATTTGTTTCGCAGAAAGAGGATAATATCGTGCAAGCATATCCCTAAAAAAATGTGGATGCTCCAATGCAAATGCAATTAATTCTGTCTTTTTCATGATTCTATTTGTTTTTGCAAAAACGTGTTTACTATCTCTTTGCTAATGTGTGGTTTGAAAAATTTCTCATAGTAAGACTCCATTAGGGGACACCATTTATCTTTGTATTTTTCAATGATTTCTATTGACCATGGTATTTGTTCGTTTTTAGATAGTACACACCAATTCCATTTATCTTGATATTTTTCAATGAGTTCTATTAACCATGGCAGTGCTTCGTTTTCAGATAATGCATACCAATTCCATTTATCTTGATATTTTTCAATCAATTCAATAGACCACGGCAAAGCTGCATTACTGGCTAAAGCACCCCAACTCCATTTATCTTTATATTTTTCAACCAATTCAATTTTCCATGGCACACATTCATTTCGTGATAATTCCTTCCAATCCCATTTGTCTTGAAATTTTTCGATTATTTCTATTGACCATGACACTTGTTCGTTTTCGGATAATGCATACCAATTCAATTTAATTTATCTTGAAACTTTTCTATCAATTCTATTGTCCACGGTAACACCTCATCCCACCAGCCACCACATTCCCATTTGTCCTGATACTTCTCAACCAATTCAATTTTCCATGGCACACATTCATTTCGTGATAATTTCTTCCAATCCCATCTTTCTTGGTATTTCTCAATCAGTTCGGCTGACCAAGGCAGTGCTTCGTTCCACGATAAGTACTCCCAACTCCATTTGTCTTGATATTTTTCAATCAATTCAAGCGACCACGATAATTTTTCGTTTTTAGATAAATATTCCCAATCCCATTGACCCTCAAAGGAAATTATTTGTTTTTTTGAAAGCGGATAACATTGTGCTATCATATTTCTAAAAAAAGGGGGATTCTCAGATGCAAGTGTCATTAATTCTTTCTTTTTCATGATTCTATTTGTTTTTGCAAAAACGTGTTTACTATCTCTTTGCTAATGTGAGCTTTGAAAAATTTCGCATAGTAAGACTCCATTAGGGGACACCATTTATCTTTGTATTTTTCAATGATTTCTATTGAGCATGGCAAAGCTGCATTCATGGCTAAAGCACCCCACTCCCATTTATCTTTATATTTTTCAATCAATTCTATTGACCATGACACTTGTTCGTTTGCAGATAAAATATCCCAATCCCATTTGTCTTGATATTTTTCAATCAATTCAATAGACCATGACACTTGTTCGTTTTCGGATAATGCATCCCACTCCCATTTGTCTTGATATTTTTCAATCAATTCAATAGACCATGGCAAAGCTGCATTCATGGCTAAAGCACCCCAACTCCATTTATCTTTATATTTTTCAATCAATTCTATTGACCATGACACTTGTTCGTTTTCAGATAAAATATCCCAATCCCATTTGTCTTGATATTTTTCAATCAATTCAATAGACCATGGCAAAGCTACATTCCTGGCTAAAGCACTCCAACTCCATTTATCTTGAAATTTCTCGATTATTTCTATTGACCATGACACTTGTTCGTTTTCGGATAATGCATACCAATTCCATTTATCTTGAAACTTTTCTATCAATTCCATTGTCCACGGTAACACCTCATCCCACCAGCCACCACATTCCCATTTGTCCTGATACTTCTCAACCAATTCAATTTTCCATGGCACACATTCATTTCGTGATAATTTCTTCCAATCCCATCTTTCTTGGTATTTCTCAATCAGTTCGGCTGACCAAGGCAGTGCTTCGTTCCACGATAAGTACTCCCAACTCCATTTGTCTTGATATTTTTCAATCAATTCAAGCGACCACGATAATTTTTCGTTTTTAGATAAATATTCCCAATCCCATTTATCCTCAAAGGAAATTATTTGTTTTTTTGAAAGCGGATAACATTGTGCTATCATATTTCTTAAAAAAAGGGGATTCTCAGATGCAAGTGTCATTAATTCTGTCTTTTTCATAATTATTTTATTGTTGATTTTTTACATTAGAAACCAATGGCTCTCCGCAAGGTCGGTTGCTGAAAACTCATTTCCTTTTGATTATACACATCTGTCAGTACCATGGGCGTTTCAATGACTGACGAGAAGCCCAATTTGTTGGAAAGTGCCTGCGCCTTTTCGACTTCCAACTCTTTAAATTCGTACTCGGCAATCAGTCGCCCTTTGCGCATCAGGGCATTGTCCACACGTGATAAATCGGTATTGAAGGAGCAGATTATCTGAATGTTCAAGCAATCCGAGAGCAGACCGTCCGCCAAATTGAGTAAGGCTGACACCGGCGAATGTCCGCTCCGATTGCGGTCAATGACGATGTTCTCGGCATCTTCAATGACAAATATCGAATTGGGATTTTGCACCAATATCTTTATCAGTCCAGGGTCTGTTATCGCACCCGCCATGTTGGGTGGCAGAAAGACAACCTTTTTCTTTGACTTTGTAAGCAAGTGGCGGATGTAGGAGGTTTTGCCTGTGCCCGGTTTGCCGTGCAGCAACACCAAACCTTTGTCTTCCTTTGTCTGCAAGCGTTTCAAAATGGTTTGATGAATGGCCAAAAAATCATCGTTATAGTTATCGTCAATCGTTAACTTAGGGCGAGAAATATTCATTGTCGTGGTGTCTAATCCATTATTTCCATTGATTAATAATCTGATTTTGCTCGTGCGTATCCTTTGTGTTTCCTTAAATTTCATAATTCCGTCCATTATTTCTCGGACTTTCTTCACATCTGTTTTCCGGAATAGTAAGGTAACTCCCGAATCCTCGAAATTAAAGTAAACCAACAAGTCTTCGTGCAATAGATAATAGGTATTTTCGTATTCAAACTTCTTCTTCTTATAATGGAAGTCTTGAGTATAGTGACAATCTATTATTTCCGCTCGGTAGGTGTTGAAAAACCACTCATTGGCTCGTTTACAGTCTATACAACCTTTAGTCATCGTATTGGGTACTTTATTGAAATGTGTAAGGAACAACTGATCAATAAAAGAACCTCTAAATAAATCCAAGAGGTTAGCTGTGCCATTAACCTCAAATTTTCTGCATTTCTCTGCCGATAATTCTGCTAATTTTATTTCTTCCATATTACTTGTGTTTTAAAATTCTATGCAAAGATACTACCATGTATATGACAAATCATGTCGTAGTAAATTTTTTTTGCAAAAAAAGCCGTCACAATTTTGTTGTAACGGTCTCCAAGATACTATTGTTGCCTGATTGAGAAACTGTGCTCAACACTGTTTCTTCCGACATTGTTTCAGTTCCTTATCTTTGTGGCGAATTGACTAAAAAGACAATATCCCGTTTTGCAAAATGAACAGCAAAAGCAGTGTCGGTAATGAAAGCGCGTATGAGACAAGTAAACTCGCAGAGGAAAGTATTCTAATTTTTACAATCAATGTGCTCACTGCCACTAAAAGGGCTGTGCAGCAGCCGCTTTGTGCATAATTTATCTCTACAAAAACAATATGTCCTCATTTTCAATATATTACAAAAATAAACTATCTGCGCAGACATAGGGATTTTTAGAGGAAAGGTAGCAAATTATTTGGGCGACCTAAACGCTTATACCAAAATTTAAAATTGTAAATAATTGAGTTTAAAAATATTATAATTGAATAAATAATTCTTCTTTCCATTTTTCTCCATACTCTGGCTTTTCCTCTAATTTCTTTTGTAATTTTTCTTTTGCTGCCTCATGTTGGGTAATGTAGAAAAATACTGTTCGTTTTGTCCTTATGGGGATAACATATCCGTTAGTTATGTTTTTATTCTTCTTAATATTGTCTGTAATTTGTTTAACTATTTCACTAATATATTGGTCAACACCTCCTTTGGGTCTTCCCAAATGCTGGTAGATTAACAAATCCTTGCCCATATTCCAAAATGTTTCTATTTCATCCCAATATAAATGTTTGGGTGATTTGTTTGTAGCTTCTGACGAGAATGATAATTGACCTTTATCATTATTCTCTACTTTTATGCCATTGTCGGGATCGAAGAATACAAAATCAATGTCAGAGTTCTTTGCTATCCTTGATAACTCTTCAAAATATCTGCCTCTTGGCTTTTTATCAATAGATTCCGAATCAATAGATTCCGAATGAAATAAATATTTTCCTTTGCCATATTTCCTTTCAAACGTATTTTGAATCCTTTCTATTTTTCTTGGATCTTCCTTACGATATTCTTTCCATTCATTTATCATTTTATGAAATTCATCAAAAAATGGTTTGTTAAATGCATCATTTCCATTTTCATTCAGATAACCTAATACCATTCCATCACCATCGTTTTTTGTTAACATCCATGCTATAAAGATTTTTTTATAGTCTAACGCATCTGAAATAGTCTCAATCAAAGTAAATTTTAAGAAATCGTTCACATCGCCAACATACTGATTTTTCATATCTTACACTTTTTATTAATTGTTATTTTGTTTACCGTGCTAAGCGATTTAGAGCACAAAATTACAAATAATCATTTCCTTTACAAGTTTTTTAGCCATTTTTTTATGAAATCAGCTATTGACTTGTACGTTATCAATAAGATTAGACGTCCATCACCTCTACCTGATAGCCAAAGAATTTGAATGTTCACCGGCGGAGTTTTTTCCGCCTATAAATTCCGAACAATTCTAATCTTGTTGGCGACAAATGTAAGACCTTTACTACGTCATTTTAAGACGGTGCGCGAATATTTTTTTCTGTTTTTTTCATTTTTCTATGATTTTCTGTTATATTCTGTGATATTTGAGCAAAAAAATAACCGCCTTGTTCAAGCGGCTCAAATTCGTATTCAAATACGATGTCATTGTTACCCATGTCATTCCCTTTTTACAGGTTGTAGTAAGTCAGTTTATCGGGACTTTGCGCAGTATGAAAAATCCCAACTATTTCTACTATTTCAGCCTTTACGAAAAAAAATATCTTATACTTCCATTTAACCACAAAACGGACATCTCGCGCATCCATACTTGCATTTTCATCTTTTGGGTACATTGTCGGGAAAGTGATTAATTGCTTTATCGTTGACAATATGCCATGTTCAACGTATTTAGCTCTATCCCAACTGTCGGCACTTGCCACGTAATTCACGATAGCACGCAGATCTGCCTTTGCCAAATCTGACAAATGCACTTTATAAATCCCCATAATTATAGCCTAATTCTGTACACAAATCCTCTAAACTTGTACTTTGCCCTTTGTCACATTGCTCAATTCCAATATTTATCCTCTGTCTATATTGGTCTCGTGTCAAGGCTTCGCCGGAACTGGAATAGGCAACTATCTCACGGTTAATGTAATACTCCTGTTGCATACGTTTATACAGCATATCCCTCTCTGTATCTGACAAGTGCACTATCTCACTGTAAATATTATCTACTATCTGCTGCATAACTTTCAATTTTAATCTACTTGATGACCACAAAGGTAGTACTTTTAATCTAATTTGTCAAGTTCCGTGTCCGCTTTTATCTTGTTGATTATCGCCGTCACTGTCTGAAAAAGTGCACTGTCCTTTGAATAGTCGGCAGGACAGACAAAATTTACCCGTTCATCCGTACTCAATTTATCGGCTGTCTTTTTTGTGTGACCTTGGTCGGGATTGTGTTATATTGTTTTATCATTGTTTTTAACCGTTCGTGGATTCTATTGCGTAAAGACTGTGGCGACAACACTTCAATATGTTCACCGTAACTCAACAGCTTATTTTCTAATTCCGGATTGATGATAACTTGGATTGAAACCGTTTTGCCGTCAATGGTTTGTGAGTGATGCAAAGGCAGTGCCGACAACAGGTCAATCATAAAATCCGCATTGCATCGGAATTGCACCGTTTCAAGCGGTGGATTTTGCTGTTCGGGCATATAAACCAATCCATAAATATCGTCAAATCGCTTGATAGTGGCAGCTAATTTCTCTGTCCGCAAAAATTTGTTGTCGGTAACTGTTAAATCAGTCAATCGGTCAAGACCAAAAGTCCTGAAAGCATTTTTCTCTCTCACAAAGGCAAACAAGTACCACCGTCCATCAAATTCTTTCAACAAATACGGCTCTGCTGCGTATTCAGTGGATTCTTTTGTGTTATAATTATAATGTTTGAATTTGACAATCAGCGTATTGCGAATTGCCTGCAACAATACAGCAATAAGTTCCACCCCTTTAAATGAAGTTGTCGGACTGACAGACAGATATTTCAGCAGTTCCTGTTTGTCTTTCATAGAGGAGAGAATAATATCCGCATTTTCAGCCAATCCAATAAAAAGGAGTAATTTATCAAAATCTTTATTGTCCTGCTTATCAATATAATAACCGTTCCTATTCCGGTCATACTCAATGTTGACATCCAAATTATAGCGAATACTATTAATATCGCGGTCGAATGTACGACTGTCAATTTCAATATCGTGATTTTCCAAGTAGCGCAGCAGGACGGCTTTACTGGGATAATCATTTGCGATTAATCGGCGAATGAGGATATAATCTCTGCGAATCATATTTTTATTTGTCATGTAAGTGTCTGTTAATAAATGTTTTACAAACGACTTGCCACCAATAATCAGCATGACAGCGTGTCATGTCAACTTATTGCGAATGGCTCGTCAAATAATGGGACAAAGATATTGATAATACGGTGACAAATTAAGTCGTATTGAGAAAAAATATCACATTCTTGAATAATAATGTCTTTGTATTTTAGTCAATTAAAGGATGACCATGATAATCAGGACAGACACGCAGGTCTGCCCCTACGATTTTTTTTATTTTATCTTGCAAATCTTGTACATCTTATTAAAATCCTGGTTCAAAACAAATCCTAGTTCAGGCATTGCAGGGATACGACTTGCAAAGCCGCGCCAGCGGGGCTTTCTGCAAAGTTTCCTTCGCATTACTCATATAACGCATAGCCTCAGCGTATGAGCGTTGTTTGATTTCCTCTTGTTGTTCTTTCATCATCATAAAATGTATTTATTTTTTCTTATGCTTTATGGTATGCTTTAATTTAAGTAGAGCAAAGTTTAATTCAATACTCGTTTCGGTATCGGTAACTTCCAAATCATCACTCAGTAGTTCTGACATAATTTCACCGCCCTTTTGCATGAGGGATTTTTGTTTGTATTCTTCCGGTGACTTTGAAAGTTCTGCTACCGTTCGGGTAAGTTCCCTTATTTTTGTGAATGTTTCTACAATGGCAATAGTTGTCTTAGTTGCCTGCTTGCTCTTTAATATGGTAGCAAGCATATAAAGCCCTTGTTCGGTAAATGCCTTTGGTAAAGTTCTTGTTTTTGAAAGTTTTGCGGTGGAAAATTTCCACCGCAAACTTTCAAATTCATTTTCACTAATTTCAAATATATAACCACCCGGGAATTTATCCGGATTGTTTTTAACAGACTTATTTATATCTCTTGTTTCGACACCGTACAATTCGGCTACATCACTATCAAGTATTACTCTCGTATCCCTAATAGTGATAATCTTTTCTTTTACGGATTCAAATTTTACTAATTCGCTCATATTTACTGTGATTTTTAATTCCACAAAGATACGCTAAAATTTGCCAAAACAAATAAAAAATACCTGAACCACTGATTAAAAATCAGTAGGGGTGCCAACATTTCATCTTGCTAATCCTTTAATCTTATTAAAATCCTGGTTCAAGACAATGCCACACATTTTATTGATATGCAGGATTTTGTGTCAACACTCCATTCGTCCTATCAATTTGATCCTGCGGGAGGGGGAAGAAATAATGCTTCGGTCGGACAAACGTACGTGGGTCCCCATAATAGTCGCCACTCAAAAGAGCAACAATGTCTACGCCGCCACCATGAGCTGTTACCACGTTACTGTCATTCAAGATAGTTTTTCTGCAAACGCGGGTCGGTATCAAAAACGCGGCAACGAGGTCTTGGGTGGGAAAATACCAACTCCAACCATCCCAACCCTCTAATTCCCAAAAGTATCCTTTTTCCAAGTTATTATTATACGACACCCCATTATCGCCGTTTAGTTGAAAAAGAACTTCCGTATTGATTGCACCATCTCTCAATGTGAAACAATCACTGAAATTAGCTACCATGGCGTAATCGGGCTTTCCGATGATATGACTTCCTGCCTCAATGGCTTGATTTTAGGGGGGAATTGTCTGAAGCAGAATTAAAGGATTAAAAGATGAACAGGATAAAAAAGTAGAGGGTGGACAGGTAGGTCAGCGACTGAGGATCTCCCCATATTGCGCAAATGTATGAAATAATCGCGACAAAAAAATAGTTCAAAGAAATGGCATCGCTATAAAAAAAGAAATTAACTTTGCAGAAAAAATAAGGAACATAAAAACCAAACTATAAAACCAAGTAGTATAAAAAATTAAAATTCAAAAATGCTAAAGAATTACATGAATGGAGAATGGGTGGCCTCCACAGGAAATGTTGCCATCGACGTGGTTAATCCTGCTATGGGAAAAGTCATTGAACAAGTGCCAGCAGGTACAAAAGCCGACATCGACAATGCAACAGCAGCAGCGCAGGCAGTGGCCAAATATGTTTACAAACGTGGTACAGAGAACGGTAAGCGCGTGCAGGCACAAGGTGGAGCAATTGAATTTCACTAACGAGTAGGAATATGACCAACTTTAAACCGTGGATTTATTAAATGAATTAAACACAGAACAATTAGAGGCGGTCAGCAACACGGAAGGTCCTTCGTTGGTGATTGCTGGTGCTGGCTCAGGTAAAACGAGGGTTTTGACGTACCGCATCGCAAACTTGTTGTGCAAAGGCGTTCCAGCCAACAAAATTTTAGCCCTGACATTCACCAATAAGGCAGCCGCAGAAATGAAAAAGCGCATCTCCCAGTTAGTGGGATTTGAAAATGCTACCAACTTGTGGATGGGGACTTTCCATTCCATATTCTCACGCATCCTACGCTATGAAGCGGAAAAATTGGGCTACACTCCCAATTTTACTATTTATGACACCCAAGATTCAAAAAATCTTATCAAAGCAATCCTGAAAGACTTACAGTTAGACGATACGATATACAAAGCGAACGACGTACTGGGAAGGATTTCCATGGCCAAAAACAACCTCATCGTTGCAGATGCCTACCAACAAAACGAACGACTCATTTCAACGGACATAGCCGCCCAAAAGCCCCGCATCCACGAAATTTACAAATACTACCAGATACGCTGTAAAAAAAGTGATGTCATGGACTTTGACGACTTGCTACTGCAAACAAACATCCTGCTGCGCGACTTTCCGGATGTTTTGACCAAATACCAAGAGAAATTCGGCTATATCTTAGTGGATGAATATCAGGACACAAACTATTCTCAATACCTGCTCATTAAGAGACTCTCCGAGCGGCATCGTAACCTCTGCGTTGTGGGCGATGATGCCCAGAGTATCTACTCTTTTCGAGGAGCACGAATTGAAAATATCCTCAAATTCCGCGATGATTATCCCAATTACAAACTCTATAAATTAGAGCGGAATTACCGCTCTTCTGGTACCATTGTGGACGCCGCCAACTGCATCATTGAAAAGAATAAAGAGCAGATACCCAAGAAACTCTACTCTGAAAACGAGGCAGGTGAAAAGATAAAGATACTGAAATCCCTGACCGACAAAGAAGAAGGAGTGCAAATTACTGGTGAGATTTCAAAATTAGCCTATTACGAGCAGCAAAATTACAGCGATTTTGCCATCTTGTACCGCACGAACGCCCAATCACGTATCTTGGAAGAAGCCCTGCGAAAGCGCAACATTCCCTACCGGATATTCGGCGGACTTTCCTTCTACCAGCGCAAAGAAGTAAAAGACCTCATCGCCTATTTCCGCTTGGTGGTCAATCCAAATGATGAAGAAGCTTTTAAACGCATCATCAACTACCCCAAACGAAGTATCGGCGATAGCACTATCGAAAAATTACGGGCTGTAGCTGTGAAAAATGAAGTGAGTTTGTGGGCTGTCCTCTGCAATATAGACCAGTTAAACGGCTATATTAATGGTGCTACCATCACAAAATTGGACAACTTCTGCAAACTCATTACCCGTTTTGCACTAAACTTAGAAACTGAAAATGCGTCCGACATTGCCTGTCGGATTGCTGAAGGGTCGGGCATCATCGAAGACCTCTCTAATGATGATACGCCGGAGGGCGTTTCCCGCAAAGAAAATATCCAGGAGTTGTTGAACGCTATCAAAGACTTTTCCGAAACAGCCTATAAAGAGGATACGAATGACAAACTGCCCGCTTTCCTTGAAAATGTGACCCTGCTCACAGACCAGGATAAGGATTACGGCGCAGACATTAATTGCATTACACTCATGACGGTACACTCCGCAAAAGGATTGGAATTTCCGAACGTTTTCATTGTCGGCATGGAAGAGGAACTTTTCCCGTCCAAACAATCTGCCGAGAGTCCGGTAGCCTTGGAAGAAGAAAGACGTCTTTTTTACGTGGCACTTACTCGCGCCCAAAAAAGGGTCATTATCTCGTACTCTTGCAGCAGATATAAAAATGGGAAGGTTACCTCTCCGCCGCCCTCGCGCTTTATCGGGGAAATTAAGGCAGAATATTTAGACGGCTTTGTCATGCAAAGACGTGATAACCAAGAATATTTTGCACAAACGCGCTCATTTGCTGACAGACTAAATCAGCAACCCAATAGACCCATAGCATCGCCCCGCATATCCGCACGACCGGCAGAATCAGCCTTTTCTTCCGCCACTGCGGCAAGAATACCGGAACCTGACCGTTCCAATTTGACGGAGCTTGATGCCAATGACATAATACCGGACATGGTACTCGTTCACCCCATTTTTGGTGCAGGAAAAGTCGTCTCTATTGATGGACTTGGCGTGAACCGAAAGGCACGGGTGTTGTTTAAAAATGGCGAAGTGAAAACACTGTTACTAAAATTTGCAAAATTATATAAATGAAACTGATTTGCACCGAATGTTTCAATAATATGATGACTCCTGTGGTGGTAGGGGACAACGCTTTGCTGCGCAATAACAAGGATTTTTATTATCCTCATTTCACGAACCAATTGAGTTGTGTGCCACAGCTCGTCTTACGTATCTCGAAATTGGGAAAGAGTATTGCACCCCATTTTGCCCACCGCTATTATGATGCTGTTGCATTGGGCATACGCTTTTATGCGGATCCCCTTCTTCCAAATCTCGCATCCTCTTTTGATGAATCCGCCGCTGTCAGTGGCTGGCATCTCTTGTTTCCTAAAAATCACAACAGTAGCGAAAACATTAACAATAGAATAAGCGAGGACGAAGATGAAGGCAATAGTGGCTACACATTTGCCGTAAACCACAAACCTGTTTTTAGTGGTAGCCTGGCAGATTTGCCACTCAACATCCACCAATTTATTGCCGAAACCTCCAGTTTTTTTACGCTCAAAGTTGGCGATTTGTTTTTCTGCGGCAGCCCCTTTCGCTATCAAGGACTAAAAATCGGTGACCGCTTGGAAGTGTGGCTGGAAGAGCAGCCTGCTGGGGGATTAGATTTTTGGATTCGATAAATTCTGGTTAATTATTATTTTTAGGTGCTATTTTCGCGAACGGTTTCTGAACCATGATTTTAATAAGATTTACAAGATGCTCAAGATAAAGGTTTATATTTTTTATTGAACAATCTTTTGAATTGCAAACTTTGTGCACCAAAATTAATTAATAAGCCTGTTTGTAAGTTATACGCCTCTAAATAGTTAATTGCTTGCGATAGATGAACATCTTCAAGATTAGCAATTGCTTTAATTTCAACTGAGATTGCGCCATAAACAAAAAAATCGACTCGTCTTCCGCCGACATCTTCACCTTTATAAAATAATGGCATTCCAAATTCTCTTTGGTGCTCAATTCTATGCAATGTCATTTCAATAGACAATGCTCTTTGATATACAACTTCTTGGAATCCATTACCTAAAACACTATGCACCTCCATTGCACTACCGATTACATCATAGATGATTTTATCCTGTTCTTCCTTTATCATCGCATTTTTTGTTTTTCACCTTGTATCATCTTGTAAATTGACGCAGCGTATCGAAGGCAGAGCCGAACTTTTGTTCGGATATGCTGAGATAGCAAGGAAAAAGCCGCAAGGCCATCTTATTAAAATCGTGGTTCAAGACAATGCGAAAGGCAAAGATATATGAACAATTCGATATTTTTCGTTTGCGATTCAAAAAAACTTGCTTGCCTATCAATTAAAAATATAGCACCGGAAAAAAATAATTAACCAAAATTGTAGTAAACAGACAGTTTTTTGAAAAAAATCAACTAACTGAATTACAACGACTTTATTAAATGAGGCAATGCCAACCGCATAACTACCGCTTCCAAAGCCGAAATGGAGCCACTTTTGCCAAATACGAACGAGACGAATAGGAAGAAATATCGCTATTGAATAAACATATTTCCAAACTTCAAATTCAGTGAAACTTTCCCCTTCAAGTGGGTATCTCCAACGAAACCGATTTTCAAAAATGTCCCTTTTTCTGTTGTGGGTTGCTCTGTCAATTTAAAGTCGGCAGGAATGTCTAATTTGGCGTACTTATTATGCTTTAGCGATAGCTCATAACCAGCACCGGTCATAAAACTTAAGCCCAATTTTGTGTAAGAAGACTTTATATCCACTTCGGTGAAATTAGTATGTATGTTTCTCACATTCAGCTCTCCCGTCGTCATGTCCATTTTCAAATACTGACCAATGTTAGCCACTTCAAATTTCGTACCGGAAGAAATACCCGTCATCACCTCTATATCACCGAGATTCATCTTCCCACCCGAAGAACTGACATACAACTTTTCTGCCACTTTCAGTTCGAATTCACCTCCGTGTACCTCCAATTTAACATTCGCACTTTCCTTTACCACAAATGTCACATCTCTAAAATCGCCCTCCAAGACATCCAACTCCTCAGCCGTAAAGAGACCTTCGTTCTGCTTGACAACTAAATCTCCACTAAGAATGCCTAATTTAAGTTCTGTAGCCTTCACGTCAATATTCAGATAACCTTTGTATTTGTCAACAACGACACTGCCTTTTTCATTGAGCACATAAACCCGGATGCCTTCGGGTACGCTCACCTTGTAGTTAATAGTCACCTCTAAGCCTTTAAACATACGGTCAAACGTGATATCTTTGTCAATATTCGTTACAATGTCTAATTTTGTACCACTATTGGTTTCATTAATCAGAATATGCTCCAACAGAATATCGGCATCTACCATTTTTTTTGCTACGGCCGATATTTCAACAGAGACATCTATCTTATTCCCTGTTGTTTGCACTATTTGGACGGCACCAAATTTATTTGAAATCAACAAATCTTTGATGTTCGCAGCATCAAAACTACTCGTGTGTTCTCGCTTTCCCGCTTCTGCATTTGTATAAGCCTTGGCGTTTGTAAATACGAATAAAGACAAGAACGTCAATGTTACCATAAAGCGAATGTGTAAAAGACACAGCCTACAAAACCGCGCCAGCAGGGAGAACATCAATGTGACCATAAAGTGAATCTGTTTCATAATGTGTACAATTTAAGTTTATATTTAAATCTATTTTTTGTTTCTTTTTAGTTTAGGTTTATTTTTGTTTCAGTCGAATAAATTTATTCTCAAAAGCCTTAAAGGAAACCTCTTTCACGTCTTTAAGAATAGGCTCTTCAATCGCATTGACCACATCAAACGAAAGCACATGTGGTTTCTCGTAAGTCTTTTTACGTTGGAATTTCTCATGGATGAGGCTTCCTAGTTGGAACAGCGGAACAAGGTCGCTGCCCACAACTATTTGAGCCTCTTTATTGCGCGCTGCCACAAAATTTTGAACCGTATTCCATTCTGTTGCAGTAGCCTCTAATTGATTTTCACCTGCAAAGACTGTCCCACCTTGCGCATCAAATGTTATCTTGTAATACTCGTTTTCAAGGATATTGGCTTCGTCAGATACATTGGATAATTGGGGCAATTTGGAGGATTTGGAAACTGGGGAAACTTTAGAAGCTTTAGCATCTGGAGCATTTTCCACCACGATATTAAATGTTTTATAGCCCATAGCAGGGATATTCTCGGCTAAAATAGCATAGTAGCGACCCTCATTGCGTGAAGCTCCTGTTTCGCGGGCTGCCGAGCCGAAGCCGTCCGTCCACCAATCGGGATAAGCAACGCGCTGAGTGGTAAACTGAGAGGCATAATAATCCTCATCCACTCCTTTTGGCGGGTGAACGGTTGTTTTAAAGTCACCAATAGGCATCTTTCGACGGCGTATAGTTGTGTTGTTATTCATCTTTTTTAGGGCAAAGGTAATAATAATTTTGTTTTCTCCCAATACGCTACGTCAATTTCAATCAAGTTTATATTCAGCAGCAATTCGCAAAAAATCAATAAAAAAAATCCTTCGGCCTTTTTTTTTCTAAAAATAATTTATAATTTCGCACTTCTGTTGAAAATTTTTATACCCACATATTAGCACATCATTTTATGTTCACACATTTACATGTTCACTCCCAATACTCTATCCTTGATGGAGCTGCCAGCATTGGCGGCTTGGTAAAGAAAGCCAAGGCTGACGGTATGACGGCATTGGCGCTGACCGACCACGGTAATATGTTCGGGGCAAAACTTTTTTACGATACCTGCAAAAAAAATGGAGTCAAGCCCATACTCGGTGTTGAGGCCTACGTGGCACAAGTATCACGGCATAGCAAAGAAAATAATGGCATTGACCGCTCTGGAGAGCACCTGATTATTTTGGCAAAGAACCTTAGAGGCTATAAGAACTTAGTGAAACTGTGCTCCCTCGCGTACATGGAAGGAATGTATTACAAACCGCGCATCGACAAGGAGTTGTTGGAAAAGTACAAGGAGGGACTGATTGTTTCATCGGCGTGTTTGGGTGGCGAAATCGCGAAGAAAATTGTAGCAGGACAAATCCAAGAGGCAGAAGAAACCGCCCTTTGGTACAAAAATATTTTCGGTGGGGACTATTATTTAGAGGTCATGCGTCACCCAAATGGCGACCCCAAAATGGATGCGGAAGTCTATAACAATCAGGTTGTTTGCATAAAAGCCATCCTGCAAATGGGTGAGAAATTGGGGATAAAAGTCATTGCTAGCAACGACGTGCACTTTCTAGATGAAGAGGATGCTGAGGCGCATGACTTATTGATATGTATCAATACGCACAAAGACCTAGACGACCCTACTCGTATGCGCTATACGTGGCAAGAGTGGTTTAAAACGACCAAGGAGATGCAAACGCTCTTTGCCGACCTACCGGAAGTGCTTGAAAATACACAGGAAATTACCGCAAAAGTCGAAGAATATACATTGGATTCCGCTCCCATCATGCCCGTTTTCCCTATCCCTGCTGAATTTGGGTTGGAAGAGAACTATAAGAAAAATACGAACGAGCAAATGCTGAAAGAAGAGTTTGGCGAGAAGGTGTATGAAAAATTAGGAGGCGACTACAACCACATCATTCGCATCAAATTTGAATCCGATTATTTAAAACATCTCACTCTCATAGGGATGGAGAAACGCTGGGCAAACAGTGTGACAGCGGAAATTTCGGAACGCATTGAATTTGAATTGGATACGATAAAAAAGATGGGTTTCCCCGGTTATTTTCTGATTGTACAGGACTTTATCGCTGCCGCTCGTGAAATGGGGGTCATCGTTGGACCGGGACGTGGCTCGGCTGCCGGTAGTGCTGTTGCCTATTGTCTGGGCATCACCAATATCGACCCCTTAAAATACGACTTGCTATTTGAGCGTTTCTTGAATCCCGACCGTATTTCCATGCCCGATATTGATATTGACTTCGATGATGAAGGGCGGCAAAAGGTATTAGACTGGGTTACAGAAAAATACGGTCAGTCGAACGTGGCCCATATTATTACTTTCGGTAGCATGGCAGCCAAAGTGTCGATAAGAGATGTTGCTCGTGTGTTGAAGCTCGAATTGCCTGAATCCAAGCGCTTGACGAAGATGGTGCCCGAAACACCCAAAATGACCCTCGAAAAAGCATTCAAAGAGAATCCCGAATTAGAAAGAGAGAAAAAATCCTCTAATCCTCTTATCAGCAAAACGTTACGCCTTGCTGAAACATTAGAAGGCTCTATTCGCCAGACCAGCATACATGCTTGCGGTATCCTCATCAGTCGCGACCCCCTCACGGACTGCCTGCCTGTCATGCTAACCGAGGGTGAAAATTTGTTGACCACCCAATACGACGGACATTTTGTAGAACCTATCGGGTTGATAAAGATGGACTTCCTCGGTTTGAGGACACTTTCGATTATCAAAACATGCCTCAAAACCATAAAAATATCCAAGTCCATCGATATTGATATCGACCAAATTCCATTGGATGATAAAAAAACATACGAACTATTTTCACGTGGGGAAACGACCGGTTTGTTCCAGTTTGAGTCCACGGGAATGAAAAAGCACCTCAAAGCCCTGCAACCCAATCGCATCGAAGACCTTGTTGCGATGAACGCCCTCTATCGACCGGGACCCATGGAGTATATCCCGAAATTTATTAGTCGTAAACTCGGCAAGGAGCCTATCGTTTATGATCATCCGATGATGGAGACCTATCTAAAAGATACTTATGGAGTTACCGTATATCAAGAGCAAGTAATGTTGCTGTCCCGCACCTTGGCGAATTTTACCCGAGGACAGTCAGATACACTACGTAAAGCAATGGGTAAGAAGGATAAAGAGGGTATGGACAAATTGAAATCCCAGTTTATCGAAGGCTGCCATAAGAATCCCGAATTTGTGGCAGGCTGTCAACAAGTAGGCAAAGAGGTTTCTGTCTTGGTGGAGAAAATATGGACAGATTGGGAAGCATTTGCTTCTTACGCTTTCAACAAATCTCACTCCGTCTGTTATGCGTATATAGCCTACCAAACAGGCTTTTTGAAGGCTCACTATCCCGCAGAATTTATGGCTGCCAACTTGAGCCACAATTTATCCCAGATGGAGCAAGTGAGTATTTTTATGGACGAATGTAAACGTATGGGACTAAAAGTGCTCTCACCGGATGTCAATGAGTCTTTTAGAGACTTTACCGTGACTCCAAAGGGGTATATCCGCTTCGGAATGGCTGGTATCAGTGGTGTTGGTGAATATTCCGCAGAAAAAATCATCGAGGAAAGACAGAAAAACGGCAATTACAAAGATATTTTTGACTTCTTGGAAAGGGTTGACTACAAATATTTGAACAAGAAATCATTGGAAGGGCTTATTGCATCAGGTGGGGTAGATAGCTTTGGCTACCATCGGGCGCAATATTTCCGTCCCATGGATAGCTCTACAACTCAGTTAGAGTCGCTTGTCAATTATGGTCAGAAGAAACAAAATGACGGAAGGGCTGCGCAAAGCTCTCTATTTGGTGGCATGGACGGTTATGAAGTCACACGACCGGAAATTCAGGATTGTGAAAAATGGACGGATTTGGAACAAGCGAACAAAGAAAAAGAATTGCTCGGCATCTATCTTACCTCTCATCCATTAGACCGTTACTTGTTGGAAATCAAGTCGCTATGTACTCGCTTAGACATTATCGCCAACGATATGGCATCGCTAAAAGGCAAAAGCATCACTATTGCCGGTATCATAACGGATATAAAAGAGGGTACGGATAAAAATGGAAATCCTTACGGTAAAATCTTCTTAGAAGATTTTACCGGCAAGTTTGAAATCGCTTTTTTTAGAGATTATTACGTAAAATACCGTAACTTTTTTATCCGAGAAGCCCCTATTTTCGTGAAAGGCAAAGTGCAAGAAAGAAGTTGGAAACTGGGGGAACTTGAATTTAGTGTTACTAGTATCGACCTGCTGCATCTTATCGGTGAGAAATTGATTACCTCCATTACGCTACATGTTGATGTGGAAAAAATTACGTCGGAGGACATAAAGGAAATCAACGAAAAGTTTATCTGCCGACATCCTAAAACAGAAGGAACTATCCCTGTTGATTTCTTGTTTTTCGATAATCAAGGCAATCGAATAAAAATGCTCTCACGCACTTGTCAGGTGACACGTTCACAAGATTTATACGGTTATTTCGAGAATAATGAGGCTATTAAGTTGAAAATAAATTAGGGGCTATCCTCCTCCAGACAACCCCGTAGTGGGTTGAACTTCCGCAGGGCAGACACGCAGGTTTGCCCCTGCGATTAATCGCGCCCTTTCACACGCCAGCAGATTTATTTGTAAATGTAGCGTTCTGCCAACTTTGTAAACGCTTCTACTTGTTCTTTCTGCCACTCTTCACCCAATTCTAAGGTTTCAGCCATCACCTTAGCAACTACCGGAGCCGCATCAATTGCAGCGCGCGCATCCACATACAGCAATCGTACCCTACGCGCCAGCACATCCTCCACGTCACGCGCCATTTCCTCACGTACCGCCCACACAACCTCTGCCACCGTGTAAGGATGACGGTCGTGCAATTTTGCCGCGTACGCTGGATTGGTATCAAGCAATTTCTGAATTTGAGGCTCATCGCTACCATATATATAAAGGTGGTCACTCAAATTAGGGTGTGGGCGGTAGCCATGAATATGCAAATGCTTCGTCCTGCATTTCCGTGCTTCCAACAAATTCAACTGAATAGCCTTGTTCACGGTATCTTCTGCCATCCGGCGATAGGATGTCCATTTGCCACCGGTAATGGTGATAAGCTTATTTTTCGAAACAAAGATTTTATGACCTCGGGATATTTCTTTCGTTTTCTTTCCTTCCTCTTTGGGTGCAGCTAAGGGGCGCTGACCGGCAAATACGGACAGTATATCTGAATATTGTGGGGCTGTTTCAAAATAAAGGGCTGCGGTTTTCAAAATGAAATCTATTTCTTCTTTTAGAGGCAAAGGCTCTAATTCCGATACGGGACGCTGGATGTCAGTAGTACCTATCACCACCTTATCGTGCCATGGAACGGCAAACAATACCCGTTCGTCGCTTGTTTTCGGTATCATAATGGCGGAATCTCCGGGCAAAAATTTCTTGTCAAGCACGATATGTACGCCCTGACTGGGTGTTACTATCGGTCTGTGTTTTGGTAAGTCCATCGTCATCACCTCGTCCACAAAAATACCACCTGCATTGATAACACTACGGGCTTTCACTTCAAACTCTTTGCCTGTTTCCACGTCCGTCACTGCCACGCCTGCCACCTTTCCATTGCTGTCATGCAGAATTTTCGCCACTTTCGCCTTATTCACTACCACTCCTCCTTGCTCCACACAGGTTTGTGCCAAATTTACCGCCATTCGCGAATCGTCAAACTGCCCGTCGTGATACACGATACCCCCTTTTAAACCTTTTTTTATAGTTGTTGGCAGGTAGTCAATTACTTTTTTCTTTGAAATAAAGCGACTTCGTCCATATCCGAAACCAAATGAAAGTATATCGTAAAGGGTAAGTCCACAGAAATAAAGAAAATTATCCCAATAGGTATAATTAGAAATCACAAAAGCTTGGTCTTTAACTAAGTGAGGGGCATTTTGTTTCATCAGTCCCCTTTCTCGCAGGGCTTCCAGTACTAAGATTACATCTCCATGTTGCAGGTAGCGAACGCCACCGTGTACTAATTTGGTGCTTTTGCAAGAAGTGCCCTTAGCAAAGTCCACCATTTCAAACAAAGCAACCTTATATCCGCGACTTGCGGCATCCACTGCCACCCCCAAACCGGTGGCACCACCACCAATCACTACGCAATCCCAAGTATCCACCTCAGACAATTGCGCGAGCATTTTCGACCTATCCATACTCTTTTTATTGAATTATTTTATTAGAATATTCTGTTAGATTTTAGAGCCGCACTTTCGTTTATAGCTACAATTTTACTTCATTCCTTTTAAAACGAAATCGTTTTGCTTTCATTTCGGTGCAAAAATACAAAATAATTCTTCACAAACAAAATCGTTAATTATTTTTATTCGGTGGTGTGTAATAAGGAATTTAATACTAATTTTGCAAGTAAAAAAACAACTTACGAGCCAATTATGACCCAATTACAAACTCAATTATGACCCTATTAGAAAGACATTCACAGATACTAAATATTTTGCATAAGCAAGGTTCTATTCCTGTGTTGGATTTGGCTGAACAGTTGAAAGTTTCGAGCGTAACGATACGCAAAGATTTGAGCCTGCTCGAAGAAAAAGAACTGCTGTATCGCACGCATGGCAGTGCCGTACTCATAAATCCGTATATTAACGACCGCCATGTGAATGAAAAAGAAAAATTATTCATGGAGGAAAAACGGCTAATAGGCATTCGTGCGGCGGAATTAATTACCCCCAACGATTCTATCATCCTCGCTTCGGGTACAACGATACACTCTTTTGCCCGCCAAATACAGGTAAAAGAGCATCTTACCGTTATTTCGGCAGCCTTAAATGTGACCAATATCTTGTCGCGCGACAAGGATATTGATGTGATTCAATTAGGAGGTTTCGTCCGCAACACGTCGATTTCAACTGTCGGCAGTTACGCCGAAAAAATGCTCGAAGATTTTTCATGCAGCAAATTATATATAGGTGTTGACGGTATAGACTTGGATTATGGCCTTACCACGACCAATGCGATGGAGGTAGCCCTGAACAGAGTGATGATGAAGGTCGTACAAAAAACAATCGTGCTTGCTGATTCATCCAAATTTGGACGCCGAGGATTTACAAAAATCTGTGACTTGGATGCCATTGACCATATTATTACCGATAAAAATATTCCCCCCAAAACTCTTGATTCTCTTCGCGAAAGTGGAATAGAAGTTTCGGTGGTATAGCGGTAGGGACAAGGGAGACGCCCCGTCTTTACGCACGATTGCGGAAAAAGATTGACCACCACAAACCAAAAACATCTTTTCATTTGTAGCATGAAATAAAAAGTGTACCTTTGCAGAAATTTTTACGCTATGGAATTTAAAGCAAAAGACATCGCTGCTTTATTAGACGGGGTAGTAGAGGGTGACAAAGAGGCGATTGTTAATGATGTATCGAAGATTGAGGAAGGGCGACCGGCTACATTGGCTTTTCTGGCTAATCCTAAATACGAACAGTATCTTTATACGACAAAAGCTTCTGTTGTGTTGGTTGATACTACATTTACTCCCAGCGCACCGGTATCAACAACCCTCATACGTGTAGCCTCCGCTTATGAAGCTATCGCGAAACTCTTACAAGTGTATGACAATATGCGCCTCCGTCCGTCAGGCATTGAGCAGCCGGTCTTTATCGGCGAAGGAGTTTCGGTAGGGAAAGACCCTTATATTGGTGCTTTTGCCTATATTGGGAAGGGAGCGAAAATCGGTGACAATGTCAAAATATATCCTCAGGTATATATAGGTGAGGGGGTCGAAATAGGTGATAATTCCATTATTTTTGCCGGCGTAAAAATTTATCACGCTTGTAAAGTGGGAAAATCCTGTATCATACACGCAGGCACAGTTCTTGGAGCAGACGGTTTCGGATTCGCAGCCGCCGCAGAAGGATATAATAAGGTGCCACAGATTGGGAATGTCGTCATAGAGGATAATGTGGAAATTGGAGCAAACACCTGTATTGACAGGGCTACCATGGGTTCTACCCGCATCAGCGAGGGAGCCAAATTAGATAATCTGATACAAATCGCTCACAATGTGGTGGTGGGTAAAAATACAGGTATTGCTGCGCAAGTCGGTATTGCAGGCTCGGCAAAAATCGGAGAGCGCTGTATGTTTGGCGGACAAGTCGGCATTGCCGGTCACATTACTGTTGGTGATGTGACCAAAGTGGGAGCGCAAACGGGCATCCTTTCCAGTACGGAACCCGGTTCTACTTTGATGGGAACACCGGCTTTGGATTTGAAACAGTTCCTTAAATCCTCCGTCATATTTAGAAAATTACCGGAACTTTATGAACAAGTAAACAAGATACAAAAAAAAATTGAGGAATGTAGGAATGTAGGAATGTAGGAATTAATTAATTACTAAATTCCTTAATTTCTAAATTAATATAATAAGTGTACAATGACAGTAAAACAAAATACTTTAAAACAGGAATTTACTTTGTGCGGGAAAGGGCTGCACACCGGCAAGGAGGCAACAGTTACCTTTAAACCGGCGAGTGAAAATACGGGCTATTCGCTTGTGCGCGTTGATTTGGAAGGCCGTCCGGTGATTCCGCTCATAGCCAAGTATGTAGAAATGTCCGAACGCGCGAGTTGTTTGGTGAAAGACGAGATTAAAATTTATACAATGGAACATGCGATGGCTGCTTTATATGGCTGTGGCATAGACAATTGCATTATTGAATTGAATACCGACGAGTTCCCTATTCTGGACGGCAGTGCCAAGCCTTTTGCAGATGCCATTTTAAAAACAGGCATTCAAGAACAAGCAGCAGACAGACGTTTTTTCGTCGTAAAAGAAAAAATTGAATTTACCTGTGGTCAAACAAAATTGACACTCCTGCCGGACGATACGTACAATATCAACCTAATGGTCGCCTACGATTCGCCCTATTTGCGGATGCAATATGCCACATTTACTGACGGCATAGATGATTTCGCCAAAGAAATTGCACCTTCTAGGACCTTTGTTTTTTTGCGTGAAATAGAACAATTATATACGAATAACCTCATCCAAGGGGGCGATTTGGATAATGCGATTGTCATTGCAGACCATTCTATGAGCGCGGAAGACATCAAGCGTTTAGCCGGATTGTTTAAAGTTGACAATATCGAAGTCAAGGAAGGGATACTCAATAATATTCAGTTATATACTGAAAATGAACCTGCCCGTCATAAATTATTAGATGTGATTGGGGATTTGTCCTTATGCGGTCGCTTTATAAAAGGGCGTGTCATAGCCGAACGTCCAGGTCATAAGGCAAACACTTCGATGGCGAAAATGTTGTATGATGCCATCCAAAAGGCTGAAAAAGAGGATGCCTATCCGGATATAGATGTGAACTCAGAGCCTTTGTTGGACATCAATAAAATACGAAAATTATTACCTCATCGACCGCCATTTTTGCTTGTAGATAAGATATTTACAGTCACCGGAAATGCCGTTATCGGATGTAAAAATGTGACGATGAACGAACCTTTTTTTGTGGGACATTTCCCCGAAGAGCCTGTGATGCCCGGCGTACTGATTGTGGAAGCAATGTCGCAATGTGGTGGTATATTGGTTCTAAATCAAGTGCCTGACCCAGAGAATTATTCTACCTATTTTATGACCATCGACAGGGTAAAATTTAGAAAGAAGGTGGTGCCGGGTGACACTCTTATTTTCAAATTACGCACCTTAGCACCTGTAAAACGGAACATTGTGACGATGAAGGGTTACGCTTTTGTCGGAAAAAACTTAGTTTGTGAAGGAGAATTTATGGCGCAAGTGGTAAAAAATAAAAATTAATAACTACTTTTGCGACCGTCAAAATTTATATAATAAATAAGTGTAAAATGAAACAACCTTTAGCTTACGTTCACCCGGATGCTCAGATAGCTGATAATGTGGTGATTGAACCTTTTTCAACTATTGACAAAAATGTCGTCATTGAAGAGGGAACTCGAATTGGCTCCAATGTCACTATCATGGAGGGTGCTCATATTGGGAAAAATTGCAAGATATTTCCGGGAGCAGTCATTTCTGCTATTCCACAAGACATGAAATTCAAAGGAGAGAAATCCATCGTTATCATTGGCGATTACACCGTTGTTCGGGAGTGCGCCACCATCAATAGAGGCACTGCTGCCAAAGGGACCACGCAAATCGGTAGCCACTGTCTCATCATGGCCTACTCACATATCGCCCACGATTGTACTATCGGCGATAATTGCATCATCACCAATGCCTGTCAGTTAGCGGGCGAAGTGGTCATCGACGAGTTTGCTATCTTAGGGGGCATGAGTGCTGTTCATCAGTTTGTACATATCGGTAAACATGTGATGATTCAGGGCGGTTCCCTTATTACTAAAGACGTGCCTCCATTTGTGAAAGCCGGTAGAACGCCCTTGTCATACTTCGGAGTCAATTCTATCGGTCTGCGCCGTCGGGAATTTACCAATGAAAAGATAAATGAAATTCAGGACATCTATCGCATTCTGTATCAGTCAGGGATGAATAATTCAGATGCTGTTGAACGCATTGAAGCAACAATGCCTGCCTCCAAAGAACGTGATGATATCATCCTATTCGTTAGAAGTAGTAAGCGAGGTATCATGAAGGGATATATCGGAAACTCTACTACTTTGCAAGAGTAAAGGGCAAATGTATGCATTAGACCAACTAAAAGCCTTATTAAAGGAGGAATTAGCGAAACAAGAATATGTGGAAACACCCTATTCGCTGTACGCCCCCATCGTTTATATTTTAGCTGACGGCGGAAAATTAATTCGTCCGATGTTAGCTCTGATAGCCTACAATATTTATCGCGATGACATTGAAAAGGTACTGAAACCGGCTATCGGGATAGAGATTTTTCACAACTATACCTTACTGCACGACGACATCATGGACGATGCGGAGTTGCGCAGAGGCAAACCGACCGTTCACCGAAAGTGGAATATCAATGTGGCCATATTGAGTGGGGATGCGGCAGCTATTACGGCCTATAAGTATATTGGCTATTGCGATGACATTTATTTTCGCCGTGCCATAGATTTCTTTAACCAAGTGGCCATGGACGTTTGCAAGGGGCAACAGTTCGATATGGAGTTTGAAACCCGCAACGACGTGACAGAAGCCGAATATCTGCACATGATTTCCATGAAGACCGCCGCTTTGTTGGCAGGAGGCTTGAGACACGGTGCCTTGATAGCCGGTGCACCGGAAGATGATTATACCGCTCTGTATGAGTTTGGATTAGCCCTTGGCATGATGTTTCAGTTGCAGGACGATTATTTAGATGTTTACGGTGATACCGAGGTTTTTGGCAAGAAGATTGGGGGCGACATTTTAGAAAATAAAAAGACGTTTTTGCTGATAAAAGCCTTGGAATTAGCTAATCCGACAGAAAAAAAGGAATTGGAAGAATGGTTGAGCCGCAAGTGTGATAAAGATGATAAGGGTGGCAAGGGTAGCGAGTCTCAGGATAAAATCAAGGCGGTCACAGAAATCTATACTGCCATTGGTATTCCGGCACTCGTGCAGGCGAAAATTGACCTTTACGTGGTGGAAGCGAAAAAGGCTTGCGAAAAGATAAATGTACCGCCAGAACGGAAACGTTACTTGTACGAGATGATGGATTTCATTGATAAAAGGGAAAAATAAAAGGAAGGCAAACCCCAAATGATGTAGGGGCAGACCTGCGTGTCTGCCCTTGATTGTTTGAACCACGATTTTCATAAGATTAAAAGATTGGCAAGATGAAAGAGGAAGGAAAGAGATGAAACAATTAATCTTGAAAATCCTTTAATCTTGACAAAATCACGGTTCAAGAAAGGCAGGTTGCACGTCAAGCGTTGAATCGGAGCGTTCAATTGGCTGAAAATTACAACTTATCCTCTATGAGTATGGAGGACATCTCAAAAGAAGTTGATGCAATACGCGGATGCAGAAACTGATTTTGGATACCAATGGAAACTTTTCATCGTCCCTACTAAAATATTCATAACGAGGGCGCACACGCAGAGATGAATAGTTCTACTAAAATAAATCACTATGTGTCCCTGTAGCAACCAATTCCAACGTATTGCCGATAGCATTTATTCTATAAATCAATAACCAGTCAGGTTTTATGTGACACTCTCGGAAATCTGTGAATTGTCCTTGCAAATTGTGGTCGCGATGCTTTGGTGCTAACGCTTTTCCTTCGCTCAATTGCGTAATTACCACACGCAACAACTCAATATCCCAATTGCGTTTTACGGCTAATTTGTAGTCTTTTTTGAACTTTGTAGAGTATATAACTTCGTACATACCTCTAACTATTTAATTGTTCAAACAATTCTGTTACGTTTTTACATCTACTACCATTGCCCGCTCGCAATTCTTCTATGGCTCTCTGGGTTTCGGTATTAGGTTGGTCGGGAGCAAAAACATCGTTGTAACTTACGGTTACTTTTTTTACACCGTTGAGATTGTTTACGAGAGTTTCTAACATTGGCATTAACGCAGGATTGTCAAACGTAATCTTCATTGTTGTCATACCTAATTCTCTTTTGTAATAAATAAGATTCTAAACCACAAAGGTAAACCTTTTTTTCCATTCCTCAAAACGCCAATCCCACCTTCACGCCGACCGAAAACAAAGTCGCTTTGTCGAGTAATTGGGTCGTTGAGGCACTATTGTAGGTTAGTTTTCCAGGATTTGGGTCGTACTCTACGATGTGTATATTGGGGCCGGTCGGCGAAGGTAGGATGTTCACTACACCGTAGTCAAGAAACACACCGGTATAAAGTCCCAGCTTTTCTGACAGTCCCCAGCGCATGCCTGCATCTATTGCAATGCCAACGTTGAGACCTAACGACAAATCACCTGAATAGGGTACATTGGGGTAGGTCGTTAGTGCGTGCTGGGATTCATCTACAACAGTTATCTCTGTTTTCGGGAAGTAACCAGAGGTGGTGAGGCTTTTAATTGCGACATCGTAACTGCCCGAAAGGGCAAAGCCCAGCTTCAGACCTGCACCTACCTGAAATCTGTGCGTGCCGGTAGTTTGAAATCTCAGCATGAGCGGGATGTGCAAGTACGTGGCACTCTGCTTTTCCTCATACCCTACGAAATCACTGATGAAAGTCATGTTATGAAAAGAGGGGAGCTCATATTTCTCTTGATACTTGTCGGCGGTAAGGGTCGCCGAAGCGAGGGAAAACTCCAAGCCTGTGGATATTCCCCATTGAGGGGTCATAAAATAGGTGTAACCAAAACCCGCACCACCACCCACGCCACCCGCGACCTTCATCGACGTAGGGGCGGAATATTGGATAGATGATAGACCACCGTTACCGTAAACGGAAAATTCGTGCGTTTGCGCCTGCACGTAGGTTGTTGCCAACAATAGGCAAACGATTAATGTTGGGGCGACCCTTGCGGTCGCCCAATGTAGGAATGTAGGGGCGGGGTATGCCCGCCCAATGTAGCAATGTAGTAATGTAGGAGGTTGCGGGTCAAGCCCGCAATGACGTGGGGTAGGTGTGGGCGCACACGCAGGTGCGCCCCTACCGATGATGATACGTTTGATTATGTGTTTCATGATATGTTTGTTTGTGTGGGGGCGACCGCAAGGGTCGCCCCTACCATTATTATTCTATTATTATTTTCTGTGTTTGCCGTCCTGCCCGCAATACATACACGCCTGACGACAATGCCGACACGTCAATGTGGCTCGTTAGGGTGCTTGGGTATTGTCCCACTAATTGACCGTTAAGGTCGAACAATTCGATGATACGAACACTCTCATAGTCAGGATTGCGCACCGTCACCGTGCTACTTACAGGATTGGGATAGGCTGTCAATGTAGTGATTACTGCCATTGCCTCTACCTGTTTGCCACCGCATACCTCTATTGTTTGCCCGTTGTCCATGGTCACTTCCACGTTGTACGTCGCCCCTACCGTTGGCAGGTTTTCGTGGTACAGCGACAGATAGTATTTCTCCGTCGTAATAGTTCTACCGCCACCCGTCCACTTATACTCTTTGAACTGATGACCGCCACTCTGGTCGATAGCCAAAATGTCATCCCAATATTGGACGATAATACTTTTTGGGAAGGGGCGAATGACGCGGATGTTGTAACCCTTCATCGTCCCGTCTGCTGCTATAGAGCGGACAACGAGAGGAGTTATTCCTATGCGCACTACAATAGGCATTGTTTGTTCCCTATCATTAACAAGATATTTCACATCGCCTCCTGCGGGCGCAATGGCAAAGTCATTTACGATGCTGTCGTTGCCTGCGCAGGGCAGGGTTAGGGTGTAGTCGGTTATATCGGGGTCGAAGGCGGGCGATAGTGTACCAATAGGCGTTAGACCCTGCAAATTGGCATCGGTGCTGGGTAGCGGTGCTGCAATGGTAAAGGTTGTTGTATCATTCACCGCCTCGTAATTGGTAGTGGCGGCAAAAGTGGCAACAAGTCTATATGTGCCTGCGTTCACGGGCTGTGTGGGACTATTGTAACTCCCGCCAATACTATCATACTGATATGTTACGTTGCTTATGTCGTTGGTTGTGGATACAGGCACGGGGCTGTTTGCCACTGTGCCATACGTCCAACCGCTAAGGGTAACGCTTGCTGTGCCTGCGGCTTTGGCAATGGTAAAGGTTTTGCTCTTTGTGCCGTCGTAATTTCCTATGCCCGTGAGCGTTACGGTTACCACATCGCCTGCTTCTGTTTCGGTGCTATAACTCACCGTGTAGTTCGTATTTTCTATTAAGGGTGTTGAGCCATACGTTACTTCTATTGCAGGCGACAGCGCACTGCCGGTATAAATAGTGTCGCCGCTGATGGTTACAGTGGCATTTGCTATATCGTAATATTCTATGAATGGCTTTTTAAACAAGTTCCATAGCGAATGGCTTTCATATAACGATGCTGTGCCTGCGGGTATAAACAACGTCCGTGTATTCAAAGCAGGCGAAGGCGGGTTACCAAAAAGGTTACTTCCCAAAGTTACAGATGAGGGGTTAGCCCAATTCGCTCTTACGGTATCAAGGTTGCTGCAATCGCTAAAAGCATTCGTGTTGATAGTGATAACGCTACTTGGTATGGTTACCGATGCTAAGCCCGTGCAACCATAAAAAGCATAGTTGCCGATAGTGGTAACGCCTTCGGATATGGTTACCGATATTAAACTCGTGCAATACTGAAAAGCATTCGAGCCGATAGTGGTAACGCCGCTTCCTATGGTTACCGATGCTAAACTCGTGCAATTATAAAAAACATACGTGCCGATAGTGGTAACGCTACTTGGTATGGTTACCGATGCTAAGCTCGTGCAATTATCAAAAGCACGTTCGCCGATAGTGGTCACGCCTTCGGGTATGGTTACCGATGCTAAACTCGTGCAATCCCTAAAAGCCTGCAAGCCGATATGGGTAACGCTACTCGGTATGGTTACCGATGCTAAGCTCGTGCAATTATCAAAAGCACGTTCGCCGATAGTGGTCACGCTACTCGGTATAGTTACCGATGCTAAACTCGTGCAACCACGAAAAGCCCGGCCCCCGATAGTGGTAACGCCGCTTGGTATGGTATATGCCGCATCCTGTTTGCCTGCGGGATATTGTATGAGGGTAGTTTTGGTATTATTGAACAATACACCATCTACCGAAACGTAATTTGCATTGGCGGCATCTACGTTTATTTCGGTTAAACTACTGCAATCACTAAAAGCAACCCCGCCGATAGTGGTCACGCTACTTGGTATGGTTACCGATGCTAAACTCGTGCAATTGTAAAAAGCCCACGAGCCGATAGAGGTAACGCTACTCGGTATGGTTACCGATGCTAAACTCGTGCAAACATAAAAAGCATACGAGCCGATAGTAGTAACGCCTTCGGGTATGGTTACCGATGCTAAACTACTGCAATAACCAAAAGCATACTGTCCGATAGTGGTAACGCTACTTGGTATAGTTACCGATGCTAAACTCGTGCAATCATAAAAAACACCTTCGCCGATAGTGGTAACGCCGCTTGGTATAGTTACCGATGCTAAACTCGTGCAATTCTGAAAAGCATAGTCGCCGATAGTGGTAACGCTACTTGGTATGGTTACCGATGCTAAACTCGTGCAATCATAAAAAGCAGCGTCGCCGATAGTGGTCACGCTACTTGGTATGGTTACCGATGCTAAACTCGTGCACTGCTGAAAAGCATTGTAGTCGATAGTGGTAACGCCTTCGGGTATGGTTATCGATGCTAAACTCGTGCAAACATAAAAAGCAGACGAGCCGATAGTGGTAACGCTACTCGGTATAGTTACCGATGCTAAACTCGTGCAACCAGTAAAAGCATTGGAGCCGATAGTGGTAACGTTACTCTCTATTATTACAGAAGTCATCTGCGCATCGTACGTACCCCACGGCGCAGTAGTGCGGTAACAACCGTAACCGCAAGTTGTGTAGGAATAGTCGCTCATAGCCCCCGTTCCGCTGATGGTGAGGGTGTAGTTTGGCGATGTGCCTGTGAGTTCCCATGTAGCACTTGTGCCGCAACTGCCGTTTGCTACTACTTGTGCGTTAGCCGCCGCTACGCCCATCAGTAGGGCTACTGTTAGAATACATACTCTTCTTCTCATAATAGATGAATGGTTAAGGTTAATAGATATAATGAATGAATCACGTAATTGCGTTGTTGTTGGTGTGGGCGCACACGCAGGTGCGCCCCTACGGGGCGTATGTGGGTGCGGCTGTAAGCCGCTGTGGAATTTTTGTTTAGGGTGTGGCGCTCCCCCCCCCTACAACCACGCGGGTTTCCGAAGGTGGTGGGTTGCTGTGCCGTAGGGCGTGAGGAGTGCGTGAGGAGTGCGTGAGGTGAGGATGTAGGGTAGTACGTAAGTATTCCATGTATTAGCGTTAGTATATTAAACGTTATTGTGTTATTATCTCTTTCAGGGTGCAAAAGTAATCATCCTAAATGTAACTACCAAACAATTGCTCACCTTTGTTGCGTAATTGTCTTGAACCACGATTTTAATAAGATTAACAAGATGACCAAGATAATTGTCTCATCTCTTTCCTATCCTCTTTCATCTTGCTAATCCTTTAATCTTATG
The DNA here is from genome assembly GCA_025999735.1 of Bacteroidia bacterium. Taxonomy (GTDB): domain Bacteria; phylum Bacteroidota; class Bacteroidia; order Bacteroidales; family Marinifilaceae; genus JAISHE01. The sequence continues at coordinate 39,779 of BNXR01000009.1, forward strand.
AAAATCATGGTTCAGACAAGGAGGTTGCGGGTGCACTATCTTGTTACACAATCTCGCTGCCATATTTCATCACCTCGTAGGCGAGCGGGTCTTCTGCCACAAAGTCGCTTGCACGGAATGAATGTGGCTCTATGCGCCAATCTATGCTGCGGCGCAACCGCATAAGTTCCACATCTCTATGAAACTCATCTTCGCAGTCGTCAAAAATCACTGCCACGTCAATGTCGCTATCCTCGTGGAACGTACCTTTGGCATACGAACCAAAAAGAATGAATCGTGCCGCGCCATACTGCGACTGCACTACCTGCGCAAAACGCTGCACCACATTTATAGCCTCTCCTTTATCCATAGCCGTAATTGTTTTATTCGTTCTGACCATTCGGCCGTGTACTCGGGCGTACATAGTGTATTGAATTTACGCTTGTAGTCGTCATACCGTGCATTGATATTGAACTTGGTAACTTCCTCCAACCAATCAAGTTGTTCTTCTGTGAGGATAAGCCCGCTACGTTGCACAATCCGTACAAGGTCGTGTATGAGAGGTGCATGTTGGCATTGTACTTTCACGTAATATGCCTTGAGCAGTTTCTCAAGCACGAGATGCCCGAGGAACAACGCCCACGAATGTTGCTTTGTCTCAAGCAACGTATGCATCACCTTAAAATCGTCGTCGGATGTCTCCACCCAATACTTTACGATACTATCAACATCTTCAATCAGTTCACTGTCCATCTTTGTACGCTATATGTTAAAGCAACGCCACAAAGGTAATATATGTTGTTGTACTACCAAACAATTGTTCACCTTTTTTGCGTAATTGTCTTGAACCACGATTTTGTCAAGATGGACAAGATGACCAAGATAATTGTCTCATCTCTTTCCTATCCTCCTTCATCTTGCTAATCCTTTAATCTTATGAAAATCGTGGTTCAGACAAGGAGGTTGCGGGTGCAAAGCCCGCAATGACGTTGGGTAGGGGCGGGGTTTGCCCGCCCTGATTGTTTGCGTTGAATTAGGTGGTAAAAATCAATGAAGCGATATTATAGTGCGAAAAGTTTCTATATCAACAACCTTTATCTGCGGAAAATCGATAGATTTCAATATGTTAAAGTGTTTGTCATTCGTAACAATGTAGTCAACTCCTGCATTGAGGGCACAATCTACAAACTTATTATCATCGGCATCGTCAGAAATTAAATTCCACTTGTAATATGGTGTAACCTGTTCTAAATTAGCAGCATTCAGAATCGTACTTATTACACTTTCGCTGATTTAGAAAAGATAGACGGTAATAAACAATTGGTATCTAAAACAATTTTCATTGGATTGAAATACGGTTGTGTCCACGCATGATTGCTTCTATTTTGGTGCTATCCAAATGGTTGTTTTCCCAAAATTCATCAGTCTGCATTGTGACTTTGTTTTTATAGTATTCAAACAACACCGACTGCAATTCTTTTAAGTCATCCTCTCTTTTTATGACCGAAAACATTTTCAACAAATGCTGTTGAATGGGATTAAATGGCAAATTTAAAACTGTTGCTTCCATAAATTATATATTATTTTTCTGCAAAGTTAGCACGAAATTTCTAATTACACACAAACGCATAAAAATATCAGACAAAATTTATAGGGGAAAACTACATGAAAATGACAGAACTTCCAAGCGTATGGAATGAAAAAACAGTTTTTCATTTGTTTTTCATTATGGGCACTTGTATATTCTGCAATTTTCATGTACTTTTGTAGCATATTTGCGACACGGCCTAAATCAATATTTACGATATGAATATCCAAGAATCCATACAAAAACGCCGTTCTGTACGAACATACACGGGACAATCATTGAAGAGAGAACATATTACTGCTCTCAAACAGTTTATTAGTCAATTGCCACCATTTCACAACATAAAAGCAAGGATAGAACATCTCAGCGTTTTTTCTGGTGAGAAACCAATAAAATTAGGTACTTATGGAAAAATATCCGGAGCAAAAGATTTTATTGTTCTGATTTATGAAAACATTCCTTTTGCGGAAGCAGCAGCAGCGTATCAATTTGAACAAGTGATTTTGTTTTGTACAGAATTAGGATTGGCAACTTGCTGGCTGGGAGCTGCTTTCAACAGTAATGATTTCAAAAAGCACGTTCAACTGAATAAAAATGAAACATTGAAAATAGTATCTCCGGTTGGCTATCCTGCTGAAAAACAGCGATTTTTGGAACGCCTCGTTCGTGTTGATAAAATTCATAATTCACGAAAACCATTTGGCGAATTGTTTTTTTATCAAAATTTTGATACTCCATTAACCGAAGAAACTGCGGGAATTTATTTTATTCCATTGTCAATGGTTCGATTAGCCCCTTCGGGACACAACAAGCAGGAATGGCGTATCATAAAGAACGATAATGTTTTCCATTTTTATAAAAATCCTTGTTCGCCATTCGATAATATTGACATTGGCATTGCACTATGCCATTTCATAGAAACCTGTAAGGAAATAAATGTGCAAATAAAGCTTGAATTTTTAACCGACTATCCTATTAGCAACAATCTACAGTATATGGTATCGTGTATAGTGGGCTAAAGGCAGCAAAAAGCAGAATTTCGCAATGAGTGGTATTTGTGTGTAGAAGCGTGATGGCAAAGTTAGGGGATTATCTTTATATTTCCCGATATTATTTTTAGAGTAATAGTTTTATCGGTTTTGCCTTCGCCTATAACAAATTGTTGTGATTTTTTATCCGTCAATTTTTCAGGAAACGGAGCAGATAATACCGCTCACTGTTTTGACTGAAAAATTAGCAGCAACGTCTTTCGGCAAATTAAACGTAATGTTACCGCTCGTTGTTGTAAGTGAAGCATTTTCTGCAAGGTTAGAGGTAATATTGCCGTTGGTTGTGCCAATGCTAAATACCCGCCACGAAAGCCAAGACACCGTTTGCGAAAATAGCACCTCAAAAAAAGAGTTAGCCTTTTTTTATCCCTTCAAAAAGTTGCATTTACTAATTGAACTTGCCGAAACCTCCATGGTTGCGATATTTTTGGAAATATCTGAATTTTCATGTAATTTTGCCGTTTCCCTGAAAATAAGATTAACGATGTTTACATGATTAAATTAGGTCAGTATAATGTATTGCGGGTGGTCAAGGTGGTAGATTTTGGCGTTTACTTGGACGGGGAAGAACGGGGGGAAATCTTGCTGCCGAATGAATATGTGCCACGAGATTGCAATCCCGACGATGACATCAAGGTATTTATCTATTTTGATTCCGAAGACCGTATTATCGCTACAACGGAAACACCGGTTATTGCCGTTGGCGAGTTCGCTGCGATGAAAGTAGTTGCTGTCACTGATGTAGGGGCATTCTTGGATTGGGGACTACGAAAAGACCTTTTGGTGCCCTTTCGGGAACAGAAAGTGAGGATGGTAGAAGGTTGCACGTATATCGTCTATGCCTACGTAGATGAAGATAGTGACCGTATTGTTGCCACAGAAAAGGTTCATAAGTTTTTAGACAATACTCCTGCGGAGTATGAAGCGTGGCAGGAAGTGAATTTGCTGATTATGCGCAAGACAGACATCGGGTACAGTGTCATCATCAACAATGCCCACACAGGACTTATCTATACAAACGAAATATTTCAGCCCCTGCATATTGGGCAAAAACTCATCGGCTATATGAAAGAAGTCCGAGAGGATGGAAAAATAGATGTAGCCCTTCAAAAGCCTGGCTACGACATAGTCGAGGGCATTACGAAGCAAATTATGACAGCATTAGCAGATAACGGCGGTATCTTGGATATTTCCGACAAGAGTGATGCAGAGAAAATCTACACCCTTTTTGCTTGTAGTAAGAAGAATTACAAAAAAGCGGTAGGATTGCTGTATAAGCAAGGGCTGATAGGCGTAGAAGCGGAGGAAATTTATCTGCGATAAGCCCAATATTGGGGTATAGCCATTTACAAAATATACAAACATGGTAACAATGGAAATAGTTCAACAAATAAAGCAACTTCAGAAGGAGAAAAACGCGAGCATTTTGGCGCATTATTACGCACGTCCGGAAGTTCAGGACATTGCCGATTATATCGGTGATTCCTTAGAGCTATCCCGCAAAGCCGGTGAGACGAAGGCTGATATAATCGTCTTTTGTGGTGTTCACTTTATGGCAGAAACCGCTGCCGTCATTTCCCCTACCAAAAAAGTGCTGATACCTGTGGAGGGTGCCGGTTGTTCCCTTGCGGAAAGTATTACAAGCGAGCAACTTACCCAATGGAAAGAGGTAAATCCGCAGGGCATTATCGTCTGTTATGTGAATACAAGTGCCGATGTGAAAGCGTGTAGCGACATCTGCTGTACCTCTGCAAATGCCCTGCAAATCGTGGAAAGCCTGCCCGCAGACAAGAAGATATTGTTTGTACCGGACAACAATTTGGGTGCATGGGTACAGATGAAAACGGGTCGGGAGATTGAATTGTGGCCGGGAAACTGTTGCGTGCACGAACGGATTACGGCGGAAATGGTGATTGCAAGAAGTGAAGAATATCCTGATGCAGACATTCTCATTCACCCTGAGTGTAAGTGTTCCAGCGATTTGCAAGTTGCAAACATGCCGAATGTCTTTATTTATTCAACGTCAGGGATTTTAAAGCATGCCACGGAATCACCGAAGAAGCAATTTGTCATCGGCACGGAAATAGAAGCCCTTTATCAAATAGGGAAGAAAAATCCCTCGAAAGAGATTATTCCTATTGCCAAAACGATGATTTGTGGGCAGATGAAAAAGATACATTTGGAGGATGTCTTGGAAGCCTTAGAAAAAGAGCAATACGAAGTAACAATACCCGCAGCAATACGGGCAAAGGCATGGAGTCCGATACGGAAAATGCTGGAAATGATTTAGCGTATTGGAATAAAAACAGTAAAGCGATGATTAAGAGAATAAAATCATTGCATTTGTGGCTTGATTGGATGACCCAAGCTACGCGCAAAGTGACGGCGATGCACACGAGTTTGTGTTTTGCATGGTGCACAATTTTGGCGGGCGCACGGGACTATACGGTCGCCCTATTTGTTGCTGCATAGTCACTGTACAAATCCTAAACTGTCCGCTATCAAGTTGGAAAGCCATCCGGGGAACAGCCCAATTCCTGCCACACACGCAATCAAGGCTATCGTTGCCATTTTTTCGTACCACGTAGCATCCGTTAATTCTAAGTGATGTGGGTCTTGAACGGGACCAAAGAGTATCTTGCCGACCACTTTCAGAATATAGACCGCCGTAGCCACAATCGACGACACCGCGATGATGGTGAAGATACGGTAGAATAATTCGTTGTGTTCAAAAGCACCGATAAAGATGGTCATTTCTGCCACGAAGCCACTCAAACCCGGTAGTCCCAAAGATGCCAAACCTGCAATCACATAACAGACGCTTAGAAAGGGCAATATCTTCATCAGTCCACCCATTGCACGGATGTCGCGGGTGTGCGTACGCCCGTAAATCATACCTATTAAGGCAAAGAAGAGTGCCGTCATCAAACCGTGCGAAATCATCTGCATCACGGCACCGGTCATCGCCGTCGTGTTCCACATCAAGATGGCAAAAAGTACCAACCCACAATGGCTCACCGAAGAGTAGGCGTTTATATACTTCAAATCCGTTTGCGAGATAGCACCCAATGCACCGTATATAACGCTGATACCGGTCAGTATGATAAATATCCACGACAGTTCTGCCGCCGCCTCAGGCATCAAACGCATCGCAATGCGGAAACAACCATAACCACCCAATTTCATCAAAACACCCGCATGAAGCATTGATACCGCCGTCGGCGCAGAAGCGTGACCGTCAGGCGACCATGTATGAAAGGGAAACAAAGCCCCCAACACGCCAAAACCGAGAAATGTCAGTGGAAATATCCAGTATTGGGTGGACAAGGGAATAGAGGCATTTTGAGCAATCGACAAGATGTTGAATGTGTAATCGCCTGTCGGTGAGGAATGAAAGTAAATCCCCAAGATGCCCACAAACAGGAAGGCAGAGCCACCCATCAGCATGAGAGTCAGTTTCATAGCCGAATACTCCTTCTTCCCCGTGCCCCACAACCCAATGAGTAGATACATCGGTATCAGGGCTATTTCGTAGAAGAAGAACATGGTAAACATATCCAAGGAAATGAAGAAGCCATAGACCCCTATTGATAAGAGTGTTAGCCACATAAAGAAATTCTTCGGCAGCGGGTCCATGTTCCACGAGGCAAACGTGCCGGTAAAGATGATGATAGAGGTGAGTAGCAGCATCAATACCGAGATACCATCCACTCCCACAGCGTAATGAATGTTCAACGTTGCATACCAAACGGCATCAAAGGTGAACAACATTTCCGCCGTATTACCCGCAGAACGCTCGTGATAGAATAGAAACAAGAGTCCAAGTGCCAACAGCACCTCGATGGTCGCACCAATCACACCAACCGTGCGTACTTGCCTGATATTACGACAAGGAAGAAATGCTATGAGCATCAAAACCGGAACTAAAACAAATAATGAAAGTATCATACAAATCTATTAAACACTTGCAACGACTTGGCCGTTTGACAAAACTCCACCTACTTTGGTGCGGTAAAACAACCGTTGTGTATTTTCGGCGACAAAATTAGGTGAAAATTTCGATATATCCAAGCGCGTGAAAATGATAAAATGTATTGTACAAATCATCGGCTAAAAGTAAATCATTTTCTTTGAGTGTCTTTATCATTGGTATAACTAATTGCAATTCAGACTCTTTGTAACTTCCGATATTCCAGCAACTGCTTATCTCATTTTGAGGGTTACGATTGTCAAAATCGCCAATATGAGACCGACAATCCAAAAACGGATGACAATCTTAGATTCGGGGATCCCTTTCATTTGAAAATGATGGTGCAAAGGGGACATCAGAAAGATGCGTTGCCCTGCGCCGAATTTCTTTTTGGTATATTTGAAATAACTAACCTGCATGACAACGGACAAATTCTCTACTAAGAAAATACCGCAAAGTAAGGGTATCAGTAACTCTTTGTGAATAATGATGGCAAATACTGCGATGATGCCTCCCAAGGTCAAACTGCCTGTATCGCCCATAAACACTTGTGCCGGATAAGAATTATACCACAAGAAGCCAATCGTTGCACCGATAAAGGCGGCACCAAAGACCACCAACTCGCCGGTATATGGTATATACATGATATTCAGATAGTCGGCATACACCATATTACCCGACACGTAGGCCAGGACCACTAACGTGACACCGGCAATCGCAGAAGTCCCCGTTGCCAACCCATCTAACCCATCCGTCAAATTCGCACCATTAGAAACTGCCGTCACAATGAGGATGGTGACAATCACAAACAAAATCCACCCACATTCATCCGCATACCTGCCGGCAAAACCGGTGAACCAATTGTAATCAAACTCGTTATTTTTGAAAAAGGGAATGGTCGTTTTTGTTGATTTTACATCTTTGACAAACACCTTTTTGCTCGCATCCCTCTGATTAAATCCTTCATCTGACATGCTGCGCTCTATCCCAATTTCAGAAATGGATACGCGCTCACGCACTACCACATCGTCATTCAGGTACAAGGTTAGCCCAACAATCAGTCCCAAGCCGACTTGTCCAAAGACCTTAAAAATCCCTTTCAGTCCCTCTTTGTGTTTCCGAAATACTTTTATATAATCATCAAAAAAACCAATCAGCCCCAACCACACCGTTGTGATGAGCATCAGACAGATATAAACATTGTCAAGACGTGCGAACAGAATTACCGGTATCAAGATGGAGAGCAAAATAATCAGTCCACCCATCGTTGGTGTCCCTTTTTTCTGCATTTGCCCCTCTAATCCGAGGTCGCGTATGTCCTCCCCGATTTGCTGCTTTTGAAGAGCCTTAATAATCTTTTTACCCGTCACAGTGGAGATAAACAAGGACAAAATGATGGCACAGCCCGAACGGAAGGTAATATACTGAAACATCCCCGCTCCGGGTACATTCAAGTGGTTCAAATAATCAAAAAGATGGTATAACATTGTTTCTTAATCACTATGGGGCCAGACTTGTTTTTATTGTTCTTTGGTGTATTATTCTGTTTTTTACGAAAGGCAAGCTTTAATAAAGGAAACGAATAGGGGATGCGGTTTGCTGACAGTACTTTTGTATTCCGGATGAAATTGTGTGCCGACAAACCATTTTAGAGCGGGAATTTCGACAATTTCGGTCAAACCACTTTCGGGATTGACACCGGTGCTGACAAGCCCCGCTTTTTCAAACTGCTCCTTATATTTATTGTTAAACTCGTAACGATGGCGATGCCTTTCTTCTATCAGCTTCTCGCCGTAAGCCTCATAAGCGTGGCTTTCTTCTTTCAGTTCGCATTTATAAGCACCCAGACGCATAGTACCTCCTTTATCAGTCACTTTTTCCTGACTTTCCAACAGAGCAATGACAGGATAAGGTGTGTCGGTATCCATTTCTGTAGAGTTGGCATCCTTCAAATTCAAAACGTTACGTGCAAATTCGACCACCGCCATTTGCATACCCAAGCATACTCCAAAGAAGGGCACATTGTGGGTACGGGCGTATTCAACGGTTCTTAGCTTGCCAACAATAGCACGATTCCCAAAACCCGGAGCGACTAATATTCCCTTCAGTCCACCCAATTTTTCCGCCACATTGTCACTCGTAATGTCCTCGCTATGTAGCCAACGAATGTTCACTTTGCAATCATTGACAACGCCCGCGTGGATGAACGATTCGGCGATGGACTTGTAGGCATCGTGCAGTTCAACGTATTTGCCGACCAATCCCACTTCAATTTCGCGACTGTAATTTTTCAGTTTGTAGAGGAATTGCTTCCATAAATCCATGTCGGGTATCCCATTCAAAGGAAGTTCTAATTTTTGCAGCACAATTTGGTCTAAATTTTCAGTTTCCATGCGGATGGGCACTTCGTAAATGGTGGAAACGTCTATGGATTCGATGACAGCTTTAGGCTCGACATTGCAAAATAAGGACACTTTTTTGCGCAAATCATCGCTTAATTCGCGCTCTGTGCGAAGTACTAAAATGTCCGGTTGCAAGCCTATTTCTAACAGACTTTTTACCGAGTGCTGTGTCGGTTTTGTTTTCAATTCACCCGTAGCAGCAAGGTATGGCACCAATGTAAGGTGGATTAATACGGATTTTTCACCCAACTCCCATCTCAACTGTCGAACAGCTTCCAGAAAGGGAAGGGATTCAATGTCTCCCGCTGTACCACCAATTTCTGTGATGATAACATCGTAATCTCCTGTGTTACAGAGGAGTTTTATATTGTGTTTGATTTCATCTGTGATATGGGGCACAATTTGTACGGTTTTACCCAGAAAGTCACCGCGACGTTCTCTGGTAATCACATTTTGGTAGATACGTCCGGTTGTAATATTATTGGCTTGTGAGGTCGGGCAATCTGTAAAACGCTCATAATGACCCAAATCCAAATCCGTCTCAGCACCGTCATTCGTCACGTAACATTCCCCGTGCTCGTAAGGATTCAGCGTACCCGGATCAATATTGATATACGGGTCTAATTTTTGGTTGGTAACTTTATATCCCCTCGCCTGAAGTAATTTCGCCAAAGACGAAGCGATAATCCCTTTGCCTAACGAGGAGGCAACACCACCGGTAACGAAAACATGTTTTGTTGACACCATTTCTACATTTTTCAAATGATACTGTCTAATGCTTTCAACTTTTCTTGAAGTAAACTTAAACGTTCTTTTGCCTGCCCTATTTTAACATTCATTTCTAGAACTACACCTTCTGATTTCTTTGATTTAGAGAAGAATCCGATATTATTTTCCCAAGTATTAATTTCCGCTTCTGACTGTCGAATTTTAGAAATCAGTTTGTCTCGTTCATTGATAATTTTAGATTCCTTGTGCTCTCCGTTGTCGAAATTTTGCAGTTTAACCTTAAATTTCTCCATTTTTTTATCAAATTCTCCCAAATTCAACTTGTCAAAATGAGTATTAATCGCTTGCCTAAACTCATTATGCAGGGCTTCTTTGTCTTTGAGAGGTACAAATCCTATCCCTGCCCATCGTTTTTGGAATTCTTTCAATTTGAGAAGGTTGTCGTCATTACTTTCCGAAGGAACATATTGTTTCACTTCTTCTAATAGTCCCTTTTTCAACTCCAAATTCTTTTCCTGCTCGGAATCGATACTGTTAAAATGCAGTTTTTTATGAGCAAAAAATTCATCGCAAGCCGCATGAAAGCGGTTCCATACCTTATTAGAATGTTTTTGCGGGGCGGGACCGATTTTTCTCCATTCTCTTTGGCAAGCAATAATTTTATCGGTCGCCATTTTCCAATCCTCACTATCTTTGAGTGCTTCGACTCTCTCGCAAAGTTCGGTCTTTAGGGCTAAATTCTTGTCTTGGTCTTGTAAGACATCTTTAAAAAAGACACGCTTTTTATCGAAAAATTCGTCACAAGCAGTTTTAAAACGCCTATAGATTTTATTGCGCTCTTTGAGCAAAACGGTGCCGATATGTTGCCATTCGTCCTGTGAGTCCATAAGCGTCTGAGCCGCTTTGTTCCATTCGTTGATATTGTGGTATTCGGCTCGAGCGAGCTGTTCTACTTTCGCGCACAATTCTTCTTTGACGAGCAAATTATTTTCCTGTTCTTTCTGCAAACTCTCGAAGAAAGCATTATTGGTACCTTTTGCTTCGTTACAGAGAGCAATTTTCTCGTCTAAATTGTGTTTCACATCCAGATAAGGAATATCTTGCTCTCTATCAGACTTGTTTTCAGCACGCTCGTCTGTCTGCGTTGCATTTTCTTCTTGTTTAAAAGTTTGCTCGTCCCCAACGAGTGTTTTTTCAGTATTGTCGCTGTTGTCGCTTTGGGCAGACAAACTTGTAGGGGCCTCTTCGTGTAATTTATTTTCTTCCATTGTAGTATTTTTCCTGCTGTATGTAACGCAGGCTATTTTGTTAATGCGCGAAATTAAGTTGATAATAACAAATTTTTGTTCTTATTTAATACAATTTACAGTCTTGTTAATACAATTACTCCCCGATGGTACGAAGTTCATTAATACCAAGTGAAATAATCGCCACAAAACTATGCTAAATTTCTATTCAATCCAACTTTTTGACACCTTTTTTTTCCTCGTGTCATTCGGTATTTATACGATGATACATTGTTGAGGGCCGGCAGAATATAGACGGGGCATGCCCCGTCTATACTCTGCCGGCCCTCAACAACCAATGACCGGAGGACTTCAAATTCTTTTATTTTAGTTCTATTTTGATTCCTCCATAAGCGGGGTTTGCTTCCAGTGCTTTACAATAATCACCCCATCCTACCTTTGTCCGCTAAGTGAGTGGATTTGGTAAACTCTATCCACCACGGTTGACCGACTCTAAGCGTCGTCGGAAGGTTAAAGGTCTCATCTACGAAGCCCCAGATGGCCCCTCCCAATCCCCCCGAGACATCGAAAATGTTCGCCCACATCTTATCCAACGAAGCCCCC